>JBJKRG010000332.1:0-6332 GCA_046704805.1 Gemmatimonadaceae bacterium | reverse complement strand
ACCCGGTGCGATTGCACGATCTGCCCCCCGGCGTCGCGGTGTACGGGGTACCGGTCCGGGAGTCGCCGTTCGAAGCACTGGTCGAGCGCTGGTGGGCGAAGTGGCGGCGTCGACGGCCGGACCGGGGAGAGCCCCGGGCGGCGGCCAGCGGGCCCGCGAGGCAGCGCTCCGGCTCGTTCTCCCGGCGTGAAGTCGGGCGACTCCGGAACTGGCTCAGCTTCGAGCGCCACTATCGCGCGTGGACCGAGTACCGCCATGAGCGACGCTGGGGTAGGGATGCTGCCGGCCTCGCCGCGTCTCTCATGGCCGGTTGCCACTACGCGGCGGTGATCAGCTGCGGGCCACCCCATTTCGTGCATCCGGCCATCTGCCGGTGTGCCGCGCGACACGGAGTCCCGTTCGTGGCCGACCTGCGCGATCCATGGAGCCTGACCGAGCGATTGCCGGAACCGATGTCGAGCCCCCTGTGGCTGTGGCTTGCGGCATGGCATGAACGCGGGGTGGTACGCCGTGCGAGCCTGGTGGCGATGAACACGGGGCCGGCACGTGCCGCGATGCAGCGCACATACCCGGAGGCCGCCGCTCGGATTGTAGCGGTATGGAACGGGTTCGATTCGGACGTCGGGACCTTGTCGCCGCAGCCGGCTCTAACCGACGAAGAGACCCGGGTCTTCACCATCGCCTATGCGGGGACCATCTATCTCGATCGCGATCCGATGCCGCTATTCACGGGCGCGGCCTTAGCGATCAAACGACTCGGAATCCGCCCCGCCGAGCTCAGGATCGAGTTCATGGGTGAGGCGAGCTCCTATGCCGGCCGCACGGTCGAGTCGCTTGCGCGGGATGCCGGCATCGGACCGTTCGTGCGCACCAAACCTCCCGGCTCTCGGCAGGAGGCGCTTGCATTCTTGTCACGCGCGGCAATGCTCATCGTGTTGCCACAAGACGCATTGATGGCTGTACCGGCGAAGGTCTTCGAATACATGCAATTCGACGCAGCGATACTCGCCATGGCCGATGCCGACAGCGCTACGGACCAACTGCTGGCCGGAACAACGGCAGACGTGACGCCGCCGGCCGACACGGAAGCAATTGCCGCAGCAATTCAGAAGCGATTCGCCGCCTTCCTCGATGGCAAGAAGCCGATGCGCCTTGCGACGCATCATGAACTGAGTCGAGAGTTCCGAGCGACTCCACTGTTCGATTTTCTGGACCGCTTAGCGGGTTCTCCGCACCGGATCGCGGCGAATCCGGAAGGGATCCAAGCCGGCGACGTGCGGCGAGGAGCCGAGCGCAAACGCTCGCCCACACGGAAGAACAGTTGACGGTCTTCCCGACTCTTCGATCTCGGCGACTCGCAGTCGATCAGGAGTCGGTGTGGACAGGCGACCACCCCGGCGTGACCGGGCGCACTTCCACCAGGGGCCCGACGGGAGTCTCGCGTGCTACCACCCCGTTCGCGGCTCGCACAAGGGCGCCATGAAGTCCAATGGCGATCCCCATCATGCTGTAGGCAAAGGCCGAGTACCCCTCGGACAGGAAGAAGCCGCTCACGGCATATCCGATCAGGCTAGCCGCTAGAGCGTCGCCCATCGCGGCCGCGCGCTGATCTCCGATGCTCAGCCCTATCAAGACAGCCCGGCGTGCCCACCATACCGACCCGAAGAGCAGGCCGAGGAACGCCAGAAGCCCGGGGAAACCCAACTCGGCCCCCACTTCAACGAACGAGTTGTGGGCTACCGACCACTTCAGCCCTTGGCCGTACTCCTGTTGTCTGGCAAGTGGAGACAGCTTCCCTTCTGCCGTGGGGAAATTGCCAATCCCGACGCCAGTGACGGGGCGGTCGAGCATGTAGCCGACCCCACGTTTCCAAACGCTCATTCGGCCCATCTCGCTGTTGCCCGCCCAGTTGTAGTCCTGTGTCGGATGGAGAAGTGTGTCAATGAACGTCCAGTAGCTGGTCCCAATCGCGCCGACGAGCAGGGCACCAGTCAGGAGGCCGGCCAGCGCGAGCCTCCGCTTCACCGGGGCCGAGCGTCGGGCCACGATTCCATATGCCACAACCGCGAGTAGCCCCAGAAACGCGCCCCGCGAGCCGGTCTTGACAATCGTGGCCACGAACAGCGCAACGACCGCCAAGGCCCCCAAGCGTGTCCACCGACGGGCGCTGTGAAACAAGACCCATTCAGCCAGGGGAAGCGTGCAGACCAGGACCAAACCGAGACCATTCGCGTCGAAGTAGACCAGATTTCCCAAGCGCCCGCCCGGCCCAACGGAGAAGTGCGTCAGTACGAACACCGCGAAGATGAAACCTCCGACGACGTTCACAGCGGCGAACCGATATGCGTCGACCGCGTACTCCACGGCGGCGGCAATGCCAATCATGAGGACGGCGTTCGGCAATAGGAGCTTCAAGGCGACATGGAAGCTCTGCCCCGGGTATATGCTGAACGGGATGCCGGCCGCCGCCAACCCACAGAGAATGACGGCGAAAATGGCTGGTGGACGAGACGCCACGTTCGCGAAAGCGGACGGAAGCCGTCGGTCGAGCAGCAACACGATCACGAAGGCCGCTGTGACGAGCGTCACAGGTTTCGCCGCGTTCGCTGCCGGGAAAAGATCCTGGAACCGCCATGCATAGGTCAGTATCGCCGCGGCGAGAAGGATCCGCGCTGCGCCCCATGGATGAGCTGTCTTCACAGAATCACCTCGTAGCTGTGGACGCGCGGTGAGACCCGCCACCACAGACACCCCCAAGTTTGCCCAACACCCCCGAACAAGATACGCAAGTTCTCTGCCGCGGTGGCCGCGGATGGTCCCATTCGCTCATGAGAGGCGGCGAGGGTTGACAGGCCTGCTATTCTTGTCGGACCGGGCGCTGGCAGAACGAGCGTTGCCATAGCAAGGATCCCCTGGGGACACTGTTCGGTTGCGGATGATACCGCGACGACGCAACCCGTCCGACGGGTCGCCGCGTACGCACGACGGTCACGCGCAGCATCCTGAACTGGGGATTCGCAAGCCGTGACGTCAGGGTTAAGTACCTCCACACAGAGTTGCTTCTTCCGTGACCATGCTGCTCCCCATAGTCCTCCTCGGGCCGTTGGCTCTCTGGGGACTACTGGCGCCACTCAGCGACCTGGTTTCCACGGTGAAAGCGGGTGTTCTCCCGCGGCGACGGACACGAACGCAGCCGTCGGGGCCGGCGCGGTTGATCGTTCTCGTTCCAGCTCATGATGAAGCGCTTCTGATCGACCGTTGTGTCCGATCGCTACGGGCAGCGGAGCATCAAGCGGGCACCATCAGGATCGTAGTCGTCGCGGATAATTGTGTCGATGACACCGCCGAAATCGCCCAGAGGGCAGGCGCGGAGGTACTGATTCGCGGTGCCGCCGCGGGAAGCGGCAAGGGGCACGCGATCGCATGGGCCCTGCAACTACTCGATCCAAGCACTTGGGACGCCGTTGTGATTGTGGATGCCGATACCACGGTCGGAGCCGACTTCTACGAACACTTGAACGGAGAGATGCCGCTCGAAGGCAAGGCCCTCCAGTGCTATGACGGACTCAGCAATGAGATGGAAACGTGGCTCACCCGGCTCAGTGGGCTGCTCACGAGAAACCGGTATGACCTCGCCCTCCCGCTCAAGCAGGCCGCCGGACTCCGCGTGCCTCTCACGGGAGACGGCACGGTCCTGGGACGGCACGTGATTGCCCGCCATCCATGGCGCCCCGGAACCCTCACCGAGGGATGGGATCTCTATGCTCGGCTCACGCTGGCGGGGGAACGCATCGATCTGGTTTCTGGGGCGCGAATCTACGCACAAGAATCGAGGTCGCTGGAGCAGGCCGGCTCTCAGCGGGCGCGGTGGAGTGCTGGTCGCGCCAGTGTCTTGCGCGAGAATTGGCGAGCGATCTTGACCGCTTCGGAAATGGGGTGGCATCAGAAGCTCGATATCATCGCCGAGCTATCCTCACCGGGTCCTGTTCTCGCAATCACGATGGCGTTGGGAGGGCTCGCGGCGTCCTTCCTTTGGATCGGCGCACCGCTGCGGTGGCCACTCGTCTGCGTGCTGGCGGCCCCCATCATTCAGCAGGGAACCTACACGACCCTGTCGCTCGTCAGACACCCCCACCCGGGAGCGGTGCTCGCATCGGCCGTACGACTCCCCTTTTACGCAATTTGGCGGTTTGCCCTTGCGTTGAGACTCCTCGTCGGAGGCACTCCCAGGGCGTGGGCTCGGACAGCCAGGCATACGGAAGAAACGAGGCCCTAGCCAATCCGTCCTCGAGGCGGCCGGCTTCCGGACGGTTCTGGTGCGGGCCAGAGCAGGGGCATCGGCTGCCTTGGGCCTCGGCTCGGGTGCGGGCCGGAGCGTCAACGTCCTCCGAGCGCCAATCGATCCATCCATTGGTACTGCGTGACCGGCACCGTCCCCCCGACACCTCCCCAGATCGGGTACCAGTCAAGTTCTGACCAGATATCCGCTTGACTCGCCGAGGACCAACCCACGTCCGTGTATTCCGCGATCTTCGTCGGCCCACTCACGATCCGCCCCGAGGAGTTGTACGTCGTGAGCCACATCCTCAGTGCACCGTCCTGAACTCCCGGCGTGTTGGCGATCGCCTCGACTTCGACTCGTTGCCACCGGCCACGAGTGACCGTACCGTCGGCGAGATTCGGTCCCAGGTTCACCTCGCCGTTGCCAACGCCAAGGTTCTGCAATCGGAACTGCCACGTAAGCGGTCCCGTTCCAAAGCCGGTCGCTGACAGGACCAGGCACGGATTGTTGTGAATCCAGGCGATCATGACCTTGTTCACGCCGGCACTCTGCCCGGACCAGTTGCTGGACAACTGAACGGTGACTGCAAAGTACAAGTGCGTCCACCCGTTCGCGGTGAGGTTGCCACTGTAGAGGTGCGACGGGGCGCTACCGGCGACGAATCCGGCTGGGAATCGCATCTCCCCGATGTATGGAGAACTCGCGGGTCCCCTCCCCGGAGGAGTGACTCCACCGCCCGGGTTGTAGGTCGCCGCATCGCGCTGAACGAACTGAGAGTGGTCCGCGTCGGTCGTGAAAATCCCTTCTGCAAGCGTGGAATCACTGAATTCGTCCACATAGGCGGTCGGAATCAGGTAGTTCGGCGGCAGGTCCGGGTATGGAAGTGGAGCGGTCACGGAACGACCGCAACTGGCGGACGACGCGACGAGGCCAATCCAAAGTGGGAGGAGGAAGGTTGATGGTCTGGTCACTGTACACGATCTCCGTCAGATTGGGACCCTGCTCGGATCTACCGACCGTCGGCGCGGCCGCCGCGATTTCGGCGACCATGGCCTAGTGCCTGCTTGCAGGAACCGTGCCGATGACGATGGCCGATGGCCTCGCGATCGGTCACCTCTTGAGAAGCTTGTTCCAAGTCTTCGAAGACGGTCTGCCGGGGCGAACGGTTTGTCAACTGGCGTATGGCGAATTGAGGGGAAGAACGGATTGAAGGGAAGTCCACCGCTTGGGACGGTCTTCGCTGAAAGCGCCCAGATTGCCCGCCGCTTCTCCGTCCCGAGCGTGGAATCGTTTCCCGTGAAGGAACGCGAACCCGTCCTCGTGCCGACACCGAACGCGCATCAGGTGCCCACGGACTCTGGGAATGCGGTGCCGGAGGCCGAACAGGTCTCAGCTCGCGGCGCGTCAGATCGTCCGACTAGCGAGTGCACCTCGCGGCACGTTCGCGACGGCGCGGCGGCGATGAAGACGGGCATCCCCTGCTTCGCCAGATTCTGCTTCCGTCTAGCGGGTCCGCTGGGGTTCCGGGCCCTCTCTCGGCGGCGTCTGGGCATGCTCCCATGGACCGTTGGGGCCGTCAATCCCGAAGCAGCGTCAGGAGGTCCCCGCCCGACCGGCATGGCGAGGTCTTGTCCAGCCCGTACGCTCCAAGCGCTCGCTCCTCTCGGTGGAACCTGGCGTCAGTGCGCCGTCGAGGCTCACGGAGCGCGGGGACAGGACGCTTCGCAGGATTTTCGGGGCCGGTGCTGGGCGACGCGACGATTCGATTCTTGGATCCTGCTGCGTGGACGCCCATTCCGGTCCTGCCCGGAAAGCGTGGTGTTCAGCTCGCGAGTAGCGCCGCGTCGAGAGCGAGTTGAAACGCAGAGCGTTGGTGTCTCGCTGATGCACGCTGGCGGGTCCTCGGAAGCTCTCGGGCTGAGACGCACCGTGCGCCGGGGGTGGGTGTTCCACCCGCGCACGGCCGTTACGCGTGACTTCCCGCTAAGCGTACAGCGACCGCGCGGGCGTCCATCCACTGGTACAGCCTTGGCGGGAACCTTTCACCAAC
>JBJKRG010000331.1:0-25479 GCA_046704805.1 Gemmatimonadaceae bacterium | reverse complement strand
GCACGACGGCCACGCGGGCGCGTGCCCGCCGAGCTCCGGCCCGCGCCGTCCGCCGCCCGGGTACGCCGCGCCCGCAACTCGAAGAGCTGGTCGCGCAGCTGCGCGGCGAGCTCGAAGTCCATCTCCTTCGCGGCCGTCTGCATCTGTTCCTCGAGCAACGCCTCCAGCGCCGCCGCGTCCATGACCTCGTAGTCACTTTCGGCCTCCGCCACCTTGCGCGCGTCGTCGCGCGGCGTGCGGGCGTCCGCGACGCGGGTGCTGAACCGGACCTGATCGACGCTCTTCACGACAGACCGCGGGGTGATGCCGTGCTCGGCGTTGTGGGCGAGCTGCAGCTCCCGCCGGCGCGCGGTCTCATCGAGGCACCGCTGCATCGATCCCGTGACGCGGTCGGCGTAGAAGATCGCCCTGCCCGACGCGTGGCGGGCCGCTCGCCCGACCGTCTGGATCAGCGACCGGTCGCTCCGGAGGAATCCCTCCTGATCCGCGTCGAGGATGGCCACGAGCGACACCTCGGGCAGATCCAGGCCCTCGCGCAGCAGGTTGATGCCCACGAGCACGTCGAATTCCCCGAGGCGCAGGCCCCGCACGATCTCCATGCGCTCGATGGCGTCGATGTCGGAATGCATGTACCGGACCCGAACCCCGACCTGCTGCAGGTAGTCGGTGAGGTCCTCGGCCATTCGCTTCGTCAGTGTCGTGACGAGCACGCGCTCGCCGCGCCGTTCGCGCAGCCGGATCTCGTTCAGCAGGTCGTCCACCTGTCCGCGTACCGGGCGCACGTCGATCTCGGGATCCACCAGCCCGGTGGGACGGATGATCTGCTCCACCACCACCCCCTCCGACAGGCGCACCTCGAGGTCTCCCGGGGTGGCCGACACGAACACGCCGCGGGGGGTCAGGGACAGGAACTCCTCGAACATGAGCGGCCGGTTGTCCAGCGCGCTGGGAAGCCGGAAGCCGTACTCGACCAGCGTCAGCTTCCGTGCCCGGTCGCCGTTGAACATCCCCCCGATCTGCGGCAGCGTGACGTGCGACTCGTCGACGACGACAAGGAAGTCGTCCGGGAAGTAATCGAACAGGCAGGACGGACGCTCCCCCTCGGCCCGCCCCGCCAGATGGCGCGAGTAGTTCTCGATGCCCGCACACGTGCCGATCTCGAGCATCATCTCCACGTCGAAGTTCGTCCGCGATTCCAGCCGCTGCGCCTCGAGCAGCTTCCCCGCCTCCCGCAACACGGTGAGCCGCTGGCCCAGTTCCTCCCGGATCAGACGGACGGCGCGTTCCAGGGTCGGCCGCTGGGTCACGAAGTGCTTCGCCGGGTAGATCGCGGCCCGCTCCAGCACGGCGATCGTCCCGCCGGTGACCGCATCGACCTTCGAGATCCGCTCAATCTCGTCGCCCCACATCTCGACCCGGACCGCCTGCTCCTCGTAGGCCGGAAAGATCTCGACGGTGTCCCCGCGCACCCGGAAGGTGCCGCGCTCGAACGCCACGTCGTTCCGGTTGTACTGGATCTTCACGAGAGCCCGCAGAATGTCGTCGCGGGCGATGTGCTGCCCGACCGTCAGCGTCACCATCTGCTCACGGTACTGCACGGGATCCCCGAGGCCGTAGATCGCCGAAACCGTCGCGACGATGACCACGTCTTCCCGCTCCATGAGACTCGACGTCGCCCGAAGCCGCAGCCGATCGATGTCCTCGTTGATCGACGCGTCCTTCTCGATGTACGTGTCCGTCGTGGGGACGTACGCCTCGGGCTGGTAGTAGTCGTAATACGAGATGAAGTACTCGACGGCGTTGTGGGGGAAGAAGCTCTTCAGCTCGCCGTAGAGCTGCGCGGCCAGCGTCTTGTTGTGCGACAGTACGAGCGTCGGCCGTCCGAACTCCCGGATCACGTTCGCCATGGTCATCGTCTTCCCGGACCCGGTCACGCCGAGGAGTGTCTGGAACCGGTCCCCGCGCCGGAGCCCCGCCGACAATTCAGCGATCGCCCGCGGCTGGTCGCCCGCGGGCGGAAACGGGGCCTGGAGGTCGAAGAAGGCTGTCATGGCAGGACAATCTACTGGTTCGGCTTTTCTTCGGTAAGGGGCTTCGGGATCGGACCTCGCGAAGCCGGGAGCCCGCTGTGGGTGACGGTGGTCGGGGGTTGGCCGTTCGCCGTTCGCCGCGAACGGCAAACTGCCAACTGGCCACCCTCCCCCGTCGATCGTCCCCGGTCGCCCGATCTCAGTCGTCCGCGGGAATGCGCTCTCGGCGGGCCACTTCCCTGATCCCCTTCACGCGTCGCATCGCCTTCACGATCTTCTGGAGGTGGGAGAGGTTCTCGACCTCGACGACCACCGAGCCCATCACCTTGCCGTCGCTGGTGCGCAGGTCGAGGCTGCGGATGTCCGTGCCGGTGGACGTGACCGCGCCGGCGAGGTCGGCGTACATGCCGCGTCGATCGACGCCATCGAGCGCCAGGCGGACGACGAACCGCTCGCCCTCCGCCTCCTGCCAGTCGATCTCCAGCCGGCGCTCCGGCTCGTGCGCCAGCAGGAGGAGATTGGGGCAGTCGCCGCGATGAATGCTCACGCCCCGGCCGCGGGTCACGTAGCCGACGACGGGGTCGCCGGGCACGGGCTGGCAGCACTGGGCATAGCGCACCATGATGCCGTCCACCCCCTGGATGCGCACGCCCTTGGGTCCGCGCATGCGATCGACGAGCCGCTCGATGGCGCTGGGCTTGGTGGCTTCCGTGCCCTGGAGCTCGGGATAGATCTGCTTCAGGGCCGCGGCGATCTGGACGTCGCCCTGCCCGATGGACGCGAGCAGATGGGTCTCGTCGTTGAGATTGAGCGCCTTGGCGGCCCGCGCCAGTTGATCGGTGGACGGACGCGCGAGGCGGCGGCGCTTCACCTCGCGATCGAGGATGTCCTGGCCGAGCTTCGTGGCCGACTGCTGCGCCTCGCGCTTGAGCACCTGGCGGATCTTGTGGCGGGCCCGGCCGGTCCGCACGTGGGCCAGCCAGTCACGGGTCGGCCGCGCCGCATTGGACGTAATGATCTCGACGGTTTCCGAGTTGCGCAGGGGGCGGGACAGCGGCGCGATCCGCCCGTTCACCCGGGCACCGGCGCAGTGCAAGCCGATCTCCGTATGGACGGCGAACGCAAAATCGATCGGCGTCGCGCCCTTCGGCAGCTGGATCACGTGGCCAGTGGGCGTGAACACGAAGATCTCGTCCTGATAGAGGTCCAGCTTCAGAAACTCGAGGAACTCGTCGGGCGTCTTCGCATCGAGCTGCAACTCGAGGATCTGCCGGAACCAGGTCAGGTGGCGGTCGAGCTCGTCGGCACTCTTGGCTTCCTCCTTGTACAGCCAGTGCGCGGCGATGCCGAAGTCGGCGGTGCGGTGCATGTCCCGCGTCCGAATCTGGACCTCGTACAGCTGCCGGCCCGGGCCGAACACCGTCGTGTGCAGCGACTGGTACCCGTTCGATTTCGGCTGGGCGATGTAGTCCTTGATCCGCTCCTGCACCGGCGTCCATCCGTCGTGGATCACGCCGAGGGCGTGGTAGCATTCGGGGACCGTGTTCACCAGCACCCGGATGGCCAGGAGGTCGTAGATCTCTTCGTACGGCTTCTGGCGCTGGGTCATCTTCTTGTAGATCGACCACAGGTGCTTCGGTCGCCCGGTGACCTCGGCGTTCGAGATGCCGGCGGCGGCGAGGGCGCGTTCGAGCGGCTCCTTGAACTGGTTGATGAGCTGTTCGCGCTCTCCCCGCTTCTGGGCGACCTTCTTGGCCAGGGTCTTGTAGCCGTCGGGCTCGAGGTGTTTGAAGGCAAGGTCCTCGAGCTCCCAGCGCATCTTCGCCATCCCGAACCGGTGGGCGAGCGGGGCGTACAGGTCGCGGGTCTCCTGCGCGATGCGGCGCCGCTTCTCGGGCGGCAGCCACTCCAGCGTCCGCATGTTGTGCAGGCGATCGGCCAGCTTGATGATGATCACCCGGGCATCCTTCGCGATCGACAGGAGGAGCTTCCGGTAGTTCTCGACCTGCCGCTCCTGCGTCGAGGTCCCCGTGGGGAGCTTGGCGATCTTGGTCATGCCGTCGACGATCCCAGCGACCTCCGGCCCGAACTCCCGCTCCACGTCGGCGACGGTGATCTTGGTGTCCTCGACCACGTCGTGGATCAACCCGCTGGCCACCGTCACCGAATCGAGTTGGAGGTCGGCGAGGATCTTTGCCACCTCGACGCAGTGGGTGACGTACGGCTCGCCGGAATTCCGGACCTGGCCCGCGTGCGCGTCGGCGCTGAACTGGTAGGCCCGCGCCAGCAGCGCGGTATCCAGCCGGTCGTGGGCCGGGACCTCGTCGCCGGGCCAGCCCGGAATGACCTCGCGCAGCGCGGTGGCGCTCACAGGAGCCCGGCCTCGGCGAAGCTCGTGTAGCGGCCGCGGCCGACGACCACGTGGTCGTGCACCGGGATGTCGAGCAGCCGGCCCGCGGCGACGAGCTGGTCGGTCACGGCCCGGTCGTCGGCCGACGGCGTCGGATCGCCACTGGGATGGTTGTGCACGAGGATGACCGACGCGGCACGCTCCGCGATCGCTTCGCGGAACACCTCGCGCGGGTGCACGAGCGACGAATTCAGAATGCCACGCGTGACCGTCACGTCCCGTTCCAGCCGATGCTGCGCATCGAGTACCGCCACGTGAAACTCCTCGACCGGCAGGTCTTCCAGCCGCGGCGCGAAGATCGCCACGACGTCCCGGGGGCTCCGCACCGGCGCCCCGTCTTCCCGCGATTCGGCGGCCATGCGGCGGCCCAACTCGAGTGACGCATGGATCGTCACCGCCCGCACCAATCCTACCCCGTCCACGACCCGGAGAGCCGCCACCGGCTGCATGGCCATCCGCCGCAGCGAGCCGCCGGCAGCCGCCAGCACCTCTTCGCCGAGCCGCAGGGCCGAGCGGCCTGCCCCGCCCGACCCGAGCACGATGGCCAACAGCTCGGACGAGGACAGCGAACGCGCCCCCAGGTTCACCAACCGCTCCCGGGGGCGCTCCGAGCGGGGCAACTCATGAATAGTTAGCGCACGAGCCTTCGACTGGCTAGGCATGGGGAGGATCCTCCGGCTGGGAGGCAACGGAATGCGTTGCCGCGCCGGAAGATGCCGCCGACCCCATCCGCGTCCGCCACCGAAAACCCGCCGCCGGTGCCGCCCCTCCTCGCCCGGCCGGTCAGGCCCGGGGCGAAGCGACCGGACTCAGGCGGCCGCTCCGTGGCACTTCTTGTACTTCTTGCCCGATCCGCACGGGCACGGGTCGTTGCGGCCCACGTTCGACCAGTCGATCTCGGTGCTCGTGGCCGCGGGAGCGAGCGCGCGGGCACGTCCGGCCCCCACGATGACCGGCTCGCCCCGGACCGGTGCCGGCGACGGGACCACCGGTGCCGGCGGCGCCGCCGGCTGCGGACTGCTCACCGGTTCGCCCTCCTCCTCGTCCGCGGGGACGTCTTCGAGGACGCCCAGCGCATTGTATCGCTTCCTGGGGGCGGCCGGCCGTGCCGGGGCCGGCGCGGCCTCCGGCGGGGCCTGCGTGAACGTGATCTGCGCCCGCAGGAAGCGCTCGGCGAACGTCGTGTAGATGTCGTTCATCAGGTCCACGAACATCGAGTACGCCTCTTCCTTGTACTCGATGAGCGGGTCCTTCTGGCCCCACGACCGGTAGTGGATCGAGTTGCGCAGCTGGTCGAGATCGTACAGGTGGTCCTTCCACTTCTCGTCCAGCACGTTGAGCATGACCAGGGAGAGCAGGCGGTCGGCGAACCCGCCCTGTTCGTCCTTGTACTGGTTGAGGCTGTCGATCTTCGCCGTGAACGCCTTCCGGCCCGCCTCCGCCGCCGCCTGGGCCGCGTCCTCGACCGTGACCACGCGCAGCTCCGGATTGTCCAGTTCCGGCACCGACAGCAGGTAGTGCATCAACAGATCCTGCTGCAGCAGCGGAATGTCCCAGTCTTCGGCCCGCTCGTAGTCGGCGAGGGCGGCCTCGACCCGCGTCGAGACGGCACGCTCCACCATCTGCAGCGCCTCGCCCTTCAGCTCCTCCCCACCCTCGAGCGCGAAGGTGCGGAGCGAATAGATGACCTCGCGCTGCTGGTTCATGACGTCGTCGTACTCGAGCAGCCGCTTGCGGGACTGGAAGTGCTGCAGCTCCACCCGCTTCTGGGCCTGCTCGATGGACCGCGTGATGAGCGGGTGGGTGAGCACCTCGCCTTCCTTCGCCCCGAGGCGGTCCATCAGCTTGGCGATGCGATCGGAGCCGAACAGCCGCATCAGATCGTCTTCGAGCGACAGGAAGAACTGGGACGCGCCCGGGTCCCCCTGGCGTCCCGAACGGCCGCGGAGCTGGCGGTCGATGCGGCGGGACTCGTGCCGCTCGGAGCCGATGATGTGCAGACCGCCGTCTTCGAGGGTCTCCTCGTCGCGGCCCTCAGCATCCTTGATCACGGAGGGCTTGGATTCGGTGACACCGGGCCCGAGTTTGATGTCGGTTCCGCGGCCGGCCATGTTCGTGGCGATGGTCACGGCACCGGGCTGGCCGGCCCCGGCTACGATCTCCGCCTCACGCTGGTGGTACTTGGCGTTGAGGACGTTGTGCACGAGGCCCGCCCGCTGGAAGAGCTTGGCCAGCGTCTCCGACGCATCGACGCTCGTCGTGCCGATGAGGACGGGGAACCCGAGCCCGTGCAGCCGCTTCGTCTCATCCACGATCGCGTTGTACTTCTCACGCCGCGTCTTGTAGACCAGGTCGTGACGGTCGTCCCGGATCACCGGCTTGTTCGTCGGGACCACCGACACCTCGAGCTTGTAGATCTCGAAGAACTCCCGCTCCTCGGTTTCCGCCGTACCGGTCATGCCGGCCAGCTTGTCGTACATGCGGAAGTAGTTCTGGATCGTGATCGTCGCGAGGGTCTGCGTCTCACCCTTGACGCGCACCCCTTCCTTGGCCTCGACGGCCTGGTGCAGCCCCTCCGACCACCGCCGCCCCGGCATCGTCCGGCCGGTGAACTCATCGACGATCAGGACCTCACCGTCCTGCACCACGTAGTTGACGTCGCGCTCGTAGAGGGCGTGCGCCCGCAGCAGTTGGTGGATGATGTTGAGCTTCTCACTCTTCTCGGCAAAATCCACCTCCAGCTGCCGGCGCAGCTCCAGCCGCTCCTCCGGCGACAGCGAGGTGTCGTGGTCCACCTGGTGCGTTTCCTCCGAGATGTCGGGGAGAATGAACGCTTCGTGGTCGTCCGGCGAGAGGAAATCGACGCCGCGGTCGGTGAGGTGCACTGCGTGCCCCTTCTCGTCCAGCACGAACAGCAGGTCCTCCTCGAGGTCGCGATACCGCTGCTTCGAGGCGGGCAGCCGGCGGTCGGCGATGTAGTCCAGCTCCATGCGTTGCACGAGCTGCTTGTTGCCGGTCTCCTGAAGCACCTTCAGCAGCCGCTTGTTCTTCGGACCGCCCAGCTGGGCCTTGTACATCTTCATGCCGGCCGCACCCGTGTCGTCGCGCTCGAGGTCCCGCTCGGCGTCCCCGACCAGCAGGTTCACCAGCTCGGTCTGCTTGCGGGCCAGGCGGCCGACCGCAGCGTTGTGCTCGAAATACCGGGCGTCGTTGTCGTTGCCGACGGGACCGGAGATGATCAGCGGCGTCCGGGCCTCGTCGATGAGCACCGAGTCCACCTCGTCGACAATGGCGTAGACGTGGGGGCGCTGCACACGTTGCTCGAGCTGCACGATCATGTTGTCGCGCAGGTAGTCGAACCCGAACTCGTTGTTGGTGCCGTAGGTGATGTCGCACAGGTAGGCCTCACGCCGCTCCGGCGTGCCGGGCTCCGTGTCGTCGAGGCACCCCACCGTGAGGCCGAGATACTTGTACACGTGCCCCATCCACTGGGCGTCGCGGCGGGCCAGGTACGAGTTCACGGTCACCAGGTGCGAACCCTTCCCGGGCAGCGCGTTCAGATACAGCGGCAGCGTCGCGACGAGCGTCTTGCCCTCGCCGGTGGCCATCTCGGCGATCCGGCCCAGGTGCAGCTCGATGCCGCCCATGAGCTGCACGTCGTACGGGACCATGTTCCACTCGATGTCGTGCCCGGTGACCGTGACGGTGGTGCCGAGCAGCCGGCGGCAGGCCGCCCGGACGGTGGCGAACGCCTCGGGGAGGATCTCGTCGAGCACGTCGGCCGTGGCCTCGCGCAGCTTGCCCTCCACACCACCCGTGCCGTCCGAGCCGCCCAGCTCGCGATCGATGCGCTCGCGTTCGCCGAGATCGGCGGCGTGGCGTTTGCGCTCGCGCAGCTCGGCGATTTGCTCCTCCAGCTCGTGCGTCCGCTCGTGGATGATCGCGCGGAGCTTCTGCGTCTGCGCCCGCAGCTCCTCCTCGGTCACCTGCTGCAGCCGCTCGTCGTGCTCGTTGATCGCATCGACGATCGGCTGGACTCGTTTGCGCTCGCGGACGTGGCGATTGCCGATGACCGCGGTGATCATCCCTTTGATCATGCCATCCCCTGTCGGTACAACTCCGCCGTGGCGATGAAGTCCGCCACGGCGGCCGTGACGAAGCCGCGGACCGATTTCCCCAGCCGGATCCGCTCCCGGATCTCGGTGGACGAGACATCCACGCGGCGCGTGTGGAGCCGGACCACCGACGCCGGGGCGATCCCGGGCGGGATGCCGACGGACGCCTCATCGGCGCGCAACATCACCGCCAGCCGGGCGAGTTCGGCGATGCGCGCCGGCTCCCGCCATTGCGCGAATGCCGCGAACGCGTCGGCCCCGACGAGGAAGTACCGCTCCGCCTCCGGATATCGGTCCGCGAACGTGGTCAACGTATCAACCGTGTAAGATAATCCTTTCCGCTCGATTTCGACCGCCGAGACCGAAAATCGGGGGTCGCCGTCCACGGCGTAGTGGGTCATCGCCAACCGCTGCTCCGGGGTCGCCACGAGCCCCCCCTGCTTCAGCGGTTGGGCCCAGGCGGGGACGAAGACCAGCCGGTCGAGGCCCAACTCGTCGTAGGCATCGCTCGCCGCCAGCAGGTGTCCGACGTGGGGAGGGTCGAAGCTGCCTCCGAGGATGCCGAGCCGCATCGGTCAGGGCAGCGCCGGCCCGGGGGGCGGCCCGCCCGCCGCCTTCGAAGTGTCGGCCGGGATCTTCACGCCCCGGCAATCCTCCTGCACCTTCGCGTCCTTCGGGTACCGGGACCGCATCTGCTTGCAGATGTCCTGGAGGTCGTCGTCGTAGTGGATCGTACGGTACGATTCTGCAAGGCGCAGCATGGCCAGGCGGGCGTGGTCGGTCTGCGGCCACCGGGCGATCACGTCCTTGAAGTACAGGATTCCGGAGTCCCACGCCTTGTTGTCGAAGTAGAACATGCCGGTGTCGTAGTCCTTGGTGGCCAGCCACTCGTGCAGCGTGGCGATCTCTTTCCGCGCCGTGTCGGCCACCGCGGTATCCGTCTGGCTGTAGAGCTGCAGCAGCGTCGTGTACGTCTGCAGCGCCGTCAGGCCGTACGTCTCGTCGAGCGAGGGGCGGCGCCACAGCCGCTGATAGGCCCGCCCCGCCTCCAGGGCGGCGTGGGGAGCCAGCGGGTCGTCCGGGAACGATTCCATGAGCCGCGAGAAGGCCTGGGCCGCGAGGAGGTCGTCCCCCTGATGCTCGTGCGCCAGGCCCAGATACCAGTACGACGACACCAGCAGCGTGTCGCGAATGCCGAGGTCCAGCGTCAGCTTGTCGAAGCCGGAAACGGCGTTCTCCCAGTGGTGCTTCCGGAACTCGGTGAGCGACGCCTTGTACAGCGCTTCGTTGGTGGGAAACTTCGTGATGACGAAGGCGGGCCGGCAGGCCGCCGCGGCCAGCCCGAGCGCCAGCGCCGCGACGAGTCCGCGGGTCGGTCGATGCATAGATCGTGTAACATAACGGGCCCTCGGCCCGTGGGGCATCCTCACGCGCCCTGCTTCCCGACCGCCCGCGGTTCCCGCGGGGCCATGCGCTCCGTCCCCATCAGCGTGCGGAGGAACGCGATGGTGCGCGTCAGCCCCTCGCGGAGCGGCACCTGCGGCTGCCACCCGAGCATCGTGCGGGCCCGCGTGATGTCGGGCTGCCGCACCCGCGGATCGTCCTTCGGCAGGGGCTCGTGGATCACGGGAGCCGGGCTCTGCGTGAGCTCCTTCACCAGCTCGGCGAGCTGCGTCACCGTGTGTTCCGTGGGATTGCCGATGTTCGTGGGCAGATGGTCCCCGCGCATGAACAGGCGGTAGATGCCCTCGACCTCGTCATCCACATAGCAGAAGCTCCGGGTCTGCTTCCCCTCGCCGTAGATCGTGATCGGTTCCTGGTTGAGGGCCTGCACGATGAAATTCGACACCACGCGGCCGTCGCGCGGTCGCATTCGGGGGCCGTAGGTGTTGAAGATGCGCACGATGCGCGTGTCGAGCCCGTGGTAGGTGTGGTAGGCCATCGTCATCGCTTCGGAGAAGCGCTTCGCTTCATCATAGACACCACGCGGGCCCACCGGGTTCACGTTGCCCCAGTAGCGCTCCGTCTGCGGATGCTCCAACGGATCACCGTAGACCTCGGACGTCGACGCGATCAGGAAGCGCGCGCCCTTCGCCTTCGCCAGCCCCAGCGCGTTGTGGGTGCCCAGCGAGCCCACCTTGAGGGTCTGGATGGGAAGCTCGAGATAGTCCACGGGACTGGCCGGCGACGCGAAGTGCAGCACGCCGTCCACCGGTCCCGGCACGTACATGAAGGTCGACACGTCGTGCCGGATGAACGCGAACCGTTGGTCACCCATCAGGTGGGCGATGTTATCGGGGTGGCCGGTCACGAAGTTGTCGATCCCCACGACCTCGTGGTCCTCGGCCAGGAACCGGTCGCAGAGATGCGAGCCCAGGAATCCGGCGGCGCCCGTGATCACGATCCTCATCGCGGGCCCCCCCGGCCGATGGAGGCATAGTCGAAGCCCAGCGCGTGCATCTTGGCGGGGTCGTAGAGGTTGCGCCCGTCCACAACGACGGGTCGCTTGAGTGTCTGCTTGATCCGTGCGAAGTCCGGGTGCCGGTATTCGTTCCAGTCGGTGACGACGATGAGGGCATCCGCGCCGTCCAGGGCCGCATAGCTCGAATCGGCGTACGTCACCCGCTCGCCCAGCCGGTGCTTCGCCTCGGCGACCGCCACCGGATCGTGGACGGCGACGCTCGCCCCGGCCGCGAGCAGCGCCTCGATGAGGACGAGGGCCGGCGCTTCGCGCATGTCGTCGGTGTTCGGCTTGAAGGCCAGCCCCCAGACGGCGACCCGGGCGCGAGCCAGCTCGTCGCCCAGCATCGCGCGGACCTTCTCGAACAGCCGCTGTTTCTGCCGGTCGTTCACCGCTTCCACGGCCGACAGGATCTGCAGGGGGGCCTGGAATTCCCCGCCGGTCCGCACGAGCGCCTTCACATCCTTGGGGAAGCACGATCCGCCGTAGCCCGGTCCCGGGAAGAGGAAGGCGGGGCCGATCCGGTCGTCGCTGCCGATGCCCTTCCGCACCAGGTCCACGTTGGCGCCCACCTGCTCGCACAGGTTCGCGATCTCGTTCATGAACGAGATGCGCGTGGCGAGCATCGCGTTGGCAGCATACTTCGTCATCTCGGCCGACGGGATGTCCATGAAGATGATCGGCCGCCCGGTCCGCACGAAGGGCGCGTACAACTCCGCCATCACGCTGCGGCCGTGGTCGGTCTCGACCCCGATCACCACGCGATCGGGCTTCATGAAATCGTCGACCGCCGCACCCTCCTTCAGGAATTCGGGATTGCTGCAGATGTGGAACGGGTACTGGGCGTGCTTTCCGATCGTCTCCGCCACCTTCGCCGCCGTGCCCACGGGGACCGTGGACTTGGTGACCACGACGAGCTCGCGCTGCATGTGCTTGCCGATCTCGTCCGCCACCGCCAGGACGTGCTGGAGATCGGCCGAGCCGTCCTCCTGCGGCGGTGTGCCGACGGCGATGAACACGACGTCCGACGCCGCGACGGCCGCCCCGACGTCGGTGCCGAACTGCAGGCGGCCGGCGCGCTGGTTGCGTTCCACGAAACCGTCCAGGCCCGGCTCGTAGATCGGGAGCTCGTTGCGCTGCAGCCCCGCGATCTTCGCGGCGTCGATATCCACACAGGCGACGCTGTTCCCCGTTTCCGCGAGGCAGGCGCCCACGACCAGTCCGACATAGCCGGTTCCAACGACGGTGATGTTCATGCCGGATGGCGGTTGGGGACGGTGCGGGGCGGCACGGCGCGCTCAGGCATCGGCGGCCGCCGGCTCCCCGGGCTCTCGCGCCGAGGCGAGCGACAGCACCCGGGCCCGGGACGGGCGGGTCCGCGCCGTGGCGTTCCGCGAGTCGACCACCAGGTCCGTGTGGTCCACGACCCGCTGATAGTCGAGCGCATCGTGGTCGGTCACGATCACCACCGCGTCCGCAGCCTCGAGGGCCTCGTCGGTGAGCGGGGCGCTGTACTTCTCGTGGTCGTCCTCCCGGATCACCGCGATGTACGGGTCGTGGAACGTGACCTCGGCGCCCTGGGCCTCGAGCAGCCGGATGACGTCGAGCGCCGGACTCTCGCGCAGATCGTCGATGTCCTTCTTGTACGCCACCCCCAGCACGAGTACCCGGCTGCCGTTCACGGCCTTGCGCCGGCCGTTCAGTCCCTGCGCCACCTTCTCGACCACATAGGCCGGCATCTGGCTGTTGATCTCGCTGGCCAGGTCGATGAACCGGGTCTTGTAGTTGAGCGTGCGCATCTTCCACGCTAGGTAGTGCGGATCGAGCGGAATGCAGTGCCCCCCGATCCCGGGACCGGGCGTGAACTTCATAAAGCCGAACGGTTTCGTCGCCGCGGCGTCGATCACCTCCCATACGTCCACGCCCAGCTTGTCGCACACGATCGCCATCTCGTTGGCGAGTCCGATGTTGACCGAGCGGAAGGTGTTCTCGAGCAGCTTCGTCAACTCGGCGGCTTCCGCAGTCGCCACCTCGACCACGTGCTCGATACAGAGGCGGTACAGGGCGGCGGCCACCTCGGTGCACGCGGGCGTCACGCCTCCCACCACCTTGGGCGTGTTCCCCGTGTGGAAGCGCGGATTGCCCGGATCCACACGCTCCGGGCTGAACGCCAGGAACACGTCCTCGCCCACGGTCAGCCCCGAGCGCTCCATGATCGGCTTCAGGATCTCGCGCGTCGTGCCCGGATACGTCGTGCTCTCCAGCACGATTACCTGCCCGGCGTGAACGTGCCGCCCGATCGTCTCCGCGGCGGAGAGGACGTAGCTCATGTCGGGGTCGCGCGTCTTGACCAGGGGCGTGGGCACCGCGATGGAGATCGCGTCCGCCTCGGCGAGGCGCGACTCATCGGTCGTGGCTTCGAACGTGCCGGCCTTCACCAGCCCGGCGACATCCGCCGCCGCGACGTCCTGGATGTGGGACTCGCCGCGATTGAGCAGGGCGACCACGCGCTCGCTCACGTCGTACCCGATCACGTGCAGTCCCGCC
This sequence comes from Gemmatimonadaceae bacterium, assembly GCA_046704805.1. Taxonomy (GTDB): domain Bacteria; phylum Gemmatimonadota; class Gemmatimonadetes; order Gemmatimonadales; family Gemmatimonadaceae; genus JAGWRI01. The sequence continues at coordinate 11,916 of JBJKRG010000331.1, read as the reverse complement.
TTGGCGAACTCCACCGCCAGCGGCAGCCCCACGTAGCCGAGGCCGATGATCCCGACCACGGCTTCACGGCGTTCGATCTTGTCCAGCAATGCACGTTTGGACATAACAGTCAGCGTCCGTAGAAGGATTTGATGGCCGAAACGACCTCGTCCAGCTGCGCGACCGTCAATTCCGGGTAGATGGGCAGCGACAGGACCTCCTTCGCTGCCGCCTCCGACACCGGACACGCCCCCTCCCGGTAGCCGAGATAGGCGAAACAGGGCTGCAGATGGAGGGGCAGCGGGTAGTAGATCGACGTCCCGATGCCCTGCCCCTTGAGATGCGCCTGCAGTTCATCGCGGCGCTGTGCGCGGATCGTGTACTGGTTGAAGATGGACTCGTTCGCCGAATCGACCGTGGGCACCGTCACCTCGGCCACGTCGGCCAGCGCCCGGCAGTAGTACGCTGCGTTCTCCCGGCGCTTCGCACTCCACGCCGCCAGGTGCGGCAGCTTGGCCGACAGAACCACCGCCTGCAGGGCGTCGAGCCGGCTGTTGTACCCCACCTCGTCGTGAAAGTACTGGCGGGAGCCGCCGTGCATGCGCAGCCGCTTCAGGCGCTCGGCCAGTTGCTGATCCTGGGTCACCGTCATGCCGCCGTCACCGTACCCGCCCAGGTTCTTCGACGGGAAGAAGCTGAACGTCCCGATGGCGGCCAGCTCGCCGGCCATCCGCCACGTGCTCCCGACCTTCCGCCGGGCCCCGATGGCCTGGGCGGCGTCCTCGATCACGGGAATCCCCTTGGCAACCGCGACGATCCGCTCCATCGGCGCCATCTGTCCGAACAGGTCCACCGGGATGATCGCCTTGGTCTTCGGGCCGATCGCGGCCGCGATCGCCTCCACCGAAATGTTGAACGTGTCGGGCTCGATGTCCACGAACACAGGCCTCGCCCCCACGTTGTGGATCGTCCCGGCCGTCGCGAAGAAGGTGAACGGCGTGGTGATCACCTCGTCGCCGGGTCCGACGTCGAGGGCGCGCAGGGCCAGGAGCAGCGCATCCGTGCCGCTCGCACACCCCACGGCATACGCCGTATGGGAGAGCTCGGCGACCTCCCGCTCCAGCCGCTCCACCGGGGCGCCGAGGATGAACAACTGAGAATCGATCAGCTCCTGCAGCGAGGCCGCCACTTCGGCCTTGATCGTGGCGTGTTGCGCGCGGAGGTCCAGCAGAGGAACAGACATGGTCGAATGTGAGAAATGCCCGCGCCGCGGGCTCGGGTTTCTGGTTCAGTGATAGCGGCGCAAGTCCAACCGCCGTCGAAACTTCGCTGTGTCGCCATCGAAGGTCAATCGCGTCTGCCACGAGGCGGCGGCCCGGAAACCGGCCGTACCCGCGGCGGCGCTCCACCCCCTGCTCCTACCCCCCCGACCGGAGCGGCAGCGGCACGGTCTGCCCGGTCTTGGCCGACTCGTAGATCGCCAGGATCAGCTCCAGCGACTTCCGCCCGGCGCGGCCATCGGTGTCCGGCTTCGCCTCGCCCCTCAGTGCGGCGAGCACGTTCTGGTAGAACCCCAGGTGTCCGAAGCCGTACACGTTCGGCGGGCTCGTATTCACCGAGTCCACCAGCTTGTCGTCGTCGTCGTACTCGGCGAAGGTCCAGTGGTCGACCTTGTTGACCGCCGTGCCCCCGATCTTCACCGACCCCTTCTCGCCCAGGATGGTGATCGAGCCCTCAAGATTGCGGGGATAGGTCAGCACGTTGACCTCGATCACCCCCAGGGCGCCGGAGCGGAATTTGAGCACTGCGGCGCCCGAGTCCTCGGCTTCGATCCGGCGGGCCTGCGTGGCGGTCTTCGCGACGACGCTCTCCACCGGCCCGACGAGCCACTGGATGAGATCGACGTAGTGCGAGGCCTGGTTCATGATCGCCCCGCCGTCGAACTCCCAGGTACCGCGCCAGGGGGCCGTGTCGTAGTACTCCTGCGGCCGCTGCCAGCGGACGGTCACGTTCGCCATGTAGATCCGCCCGAAGCGGCCCTTGTCCACCGCCCGCCGCAGGAGCTGGATGGGCGGATTCAGCCGGTTCTGCTTGACGACGAAGAGCTGCACGCCGGCGGTGTCGCACGCCTCCACCAGCTCGTCGGCCGCGGCGAGTGATGTGGCCATCGGCTTCTCGCTCAGCACGTGCTTTCCTGCCCGGGCAGCGAGCACTCCCTGCGCTGGATGGAGGCCGGAGGGCGTGCAGATGGCAACGAGGTCGGAGGGCGCACCGGCCAGCATCTCATCGAGCGAGGAGAACCAGGGCACCCCCTGGGCCTCGCCCGCCGCTCGGGCCCGCTCGGCGTCGACGTCGCACACGGCGCTCAGCCGGAGCCCGTCCGTCTGACCGATCGCTTCGAAGTGATTGCGGCTGATGCGGCCGCAACCGACGAGGGCGACGTCGAAGGTTGCCGGCGTCACCGGGATGCCCTCGCGACGGGCCGGATGCCGTCCCCATGACGCTCGTACGTGGTGCCGCAGGCCGCGCAGGTGCCGGCGCCGCCGTCCGGCAGACGCTCTCCGCACTGGCACATCCAGCCGATGCGCCGGCCCGGCACTCCGGCGATCAGCGCATACGGGAGCACGTTGCGCGTGACCACGGCGCCGGCGCCGATGAACGCGTACTCGCCCAGCGTCACCCCGCACACGATCGTCGCGTTGGCGCCGATCGACGCCCCGCGCTTGACGTGCGTGGTGCGATACTCGTGCTTGCGCGACACGTGGCTCCGCGGATTGACGACGTTGGTGAACACCATCGACGGTCCGCAGAACACGTCGTCGTCGAGCACGACCCCCTCGTAGACCGACACGTTGTTCTGGATCTTCACGTTGTTTCCGATCTGCACGCCGTTCATGACGACGACGTTCTGCCCCAGGCTGCAACGCTCGCCGATCACGGCACCGCCCATCACGTGGCAGAAATGCCAGATGCGCGTTCCCGCTCCGATCTGCGCGCCCTCGTCGACGTACGACGATTCGTGGATGAACAGGGTCTCGCTCATGCTTCCACCCGCAACTCGGCCTGCCATTCCTGCAGCGACTTCACGCGTGGCCGCCGGGACCGGAGCGCGAGGATGGCATCGCCGGCGGCGCTCGCCGCCGACATGGTCGTCGTGTACGCCAGGTGGTTGCGGATCGCCGCCTGGCGCAGGGTGTAGTCGTCCCGCTGCGCGTGCTTGCCCATCGGGGTGTTGACGAGCAGCTGCACGTCGCGGTTCAGGATCAGGTCGTGGCAGTTCGGACGCCCCTCGTGCACTTTGAACACGGGGGCGGCGGCGATGCCGCGATGCCGCAGGTAGCGCGCCGTCCCCGCCGTGGCAAGCAGTCGGAAGCCCATCTCCTGGAACCGTCGCGCGATCGGCGTCACAGTGGGTTTGTCGGGGTCGTTCACCGTGACCAGGATCGTTCCCTCGAGGGGGAGCCCGTTGCCGGCGGCGAGTTGCGCCTTGGCGAAGCTCGTCCCGAACGAATCGGAGATGCCCATGACCTCGCCCGTGGAGCGCATCTCGGGGCCGAGCACGGGGTCGGTGCCGGGGAACTTGGTGAATGGGAACACTGCCTCCTTCACCGACACGTAGGCCGGCGCGACCTCCTCGGTGAACCCGATCGCATCGAGCGTCTCGCCCATCATCACCCGCGCCGCCAGCGACGCCAGGGGAATGCCGATCGCCTTCGAGACGAAGGGAATCGTCCGGCTGGCCCGCGGGTTCACCTCAAGCACGTACACCACGCCGTCCTTGATCGCATACTGGACGTTCATCAGTCCCACGACGCCGAGGGCGCGCGCCATCGCGGCAGTCTGCTCCCGCATGACCTCGACGTCCTGCTCGGTCACGAGATAGGGAGGCAGCACGCACGCCGAGTCGCCGGAATGAATGCCGGCGTCCTCGATGTGCTGCATGATGCCACCGATCACCACGCGCGACCCGTCGCTGATGGCATCCACGTCGACCTCGAACGCATCCTCCAGGAACCGGTCGATCAGCACCGGCCGCTCCTCCGACACGCCCGCGGCGGTCTCGAAGTACTGCTCGAGGGACGGCTGATCGTACACGATCTGCATGGCCCGCCCGCCGAGCACGTACGACGGCCGCACGAGCACGGGATAGCCGATGCGCGTCGCCACCGCGACCGCCTCGTCGAGGCTGGTGGCGGTGCCGTTCGGGGGCTGCGTGAGGCCCACCTCGCGGGCGATCCGTTCGAACCGCCGCCGGTCCTCCGCGATGTCGATCGCGTCCGGCGGCGTGCCCAGGATGCGCACGCCGGCCGCCTCGAGCGGGCGGGTGAGCTTCAGCGGCGTCTGGCCCCCCAGCTGGACGATCACGCCTTCCGGCTGCTCGCGTTCGACGATCTCGAGCACGTCCTCGAGCGTCAACGGTTCGAAGTACAGCTTGTCCGACGTATCGAAATCGGTGGAGACCGTTTCGGGGTTCGAGTTGACCATGATCGTCTCATAGCCCTGCTCCCGGAGCGCGATGGCCGCCCGGACGCAGCAGTAGTCGAACTCGACGCCCTGCCCGATGCGGTTCGGCCCGCTCCCCAGGATCACCACCGAGCGGCGGCCCGAGCGCGGCGCCTCGGTCTCCTCGTCGTAGCAGCCGTACAGGTACGGCGTCGACGACGGGAACTCGCCGGCGCAGGTGTCCACCATCTTGTAGGCCGGCCGCACCCCGAGCGCCCAGCGGTGTGCCCGGACGGTTTCCTCCACCTCGTGGCGCAACGCCCCCAGCTGGCGGTCCGAGAAGCCCATGCGCTTCATCCGACGCATCTCGAAGGCCCCCACCGAGGCGACGCCGGCGTACCAGCGCTCGGCCTCCACCAGCTCCTGCATCTGGTACAGGAACCAGGGGTCGATCCCGGTGAGATCGGCGACGTCGTCGACCGCCATGCCCCGCAGCAACGCGCGCTTGATCTGGTAGATCCGTTCCGGCGTCGGCTGGCGCAGCGCGCCGGCAAGTGCCGCCTCGCTCTCATCGGGCAGCCGGTCGTCCGCCACGCGGGCGCCGATCGCCCAGCCGGGCCGCCCCGTCTCCAGCGCCCGCAGCCCCTTCTGCAGCGCCTCCTTGAAGGTCCGCCCGATGGCCATCGCCTCGCCCACCGATTTCATCTGCGTGGTGAGGTAGGGGTTGGCCGCCGGGAACTTCTCGAAGGCGAACCGGGGAATCTTGACGACGACGTAGTCCAGGACCGGTTCGAACGACGCCGGTGTCGTCTTCGTGATGTCGTTCGGGATCTCGTCCAGGCGGTAGCCGACGGCGAGCTTGGCTCCGATGCGTGCGATCGGGAACCCGGTGGCTTTCGAGGCCAGCGCCGACGAGCGCGAGACCCGGGGGTTCATCTCGATCACCAGCATCTCGCCGTCGCGGGGATTCACGGCGAACTGGATGTTGCACCCCCCCGCCTCGACTCCGACTTCGCGGATGATCATGACCGCCGCGTCCCGCATGCGCTGATATTCGCGGTCGGTGAGCGTCATCGCGGGCGCCACGGTGATCGAGTCGCCGGTATGGACCCCCATCGGATCCATGTTCTCGATCGAGCAGACGATGACCACGTTGTCGGCGTAGTCCCGCATGACCTCGAGCTCGAATTCCTTCCAGCCGATCACGCTGCGCTCGACGAGGACTTGCGTGGTGGGCGACTCGTCGAGGCCGCGGCGCACCAGATCCTCGAATTCGCCGCGGTTGTAGGCGATGCCGCCGCCGGTGCCGCCGAGCGTGTACGAGGGCCGGATGATCGCCGGGAATCCGGTGTCCTCGACAATCACCAATGCCTCGTCGAGCGTGGTGGCGATGCCACCCCTCGCCACGGCGAGGCCGATCCGGGCCATCGCCTCGCCGAACTGCTTGCGGTCCTCGGCGATCGCGATCGCCCGCTCCTTGGCGCCGATCAGCTCCACGCCGTGCCGCTCCAGCGCTCCGGACTCGGCCAGGGCCATCGCCACGTTGAGTGCCGTCTGACCGCCCATGGTCGGCAGCAGGGCATCGGGCTGCTCGCGTTCGAGAATCAGCTCGACGTACTCCGGCGTGACCGGTTCGATGTAGGTGCGGTCGGCCACCTCCGGATCGGTCATGATCGTGGCCGGATTGGAGTTCACGAGGATGACCTCGTACCCCTCCTCCTTCAGCGCTTTCGCGGCCTGGGTCCCGGAGTAGTCGAATTCGGCCCCCTGCCCGATCACGATCGGGCCGGAGCCGATGACGAGGATGCGGTGAAGATCAGAGCGTCGCGGCATGGAGCAGGTCGTCGATGATGTCGTCGCACGTGCGTTGGGGGCGCCAGCCGGTCGCACGCATCAGCTTGGCCGGGTCTCCGACCAGCGCCGGCACGTCCGATGCGCGCTGCAGCGAGGGATCGCTGCGAATCTCGGCCTTCACCCCGACGCGGTCCAGCACCCGATCGGTCAAGTCGTACACCCGCACCCCCTCGCCGCTGCAGACGTTGTAGGCCTCGCCGGGCGTCCCGCGCTCGAGGAGCGCCAGGTACGCCTCGACGACGTCGGCCACGTGAAGATAGTCGCGCATCGAGCGTCCGTTGCCGATGCGAATCGTTGCCCCCGGCGTCCCCTCCTGCCTGAGCGCCAGCACGCGGCGAACGAGCGCGGGGAGCAGGAAATGCTCGTCGTGCCCCACCCCGGAGTGGTTGAAGCTTCGCGTGCAGATGGCGCGGACGCCCTCACTCCGGAACACCTGCAGGGCGGCCAGCTCCTGCGCGGCCTTGGAGGCCGCATACACCGTGAGCGGACGCTGCTCCGCCTCCTCCCCGAGGGGCAGCTCCGCCGGGTCGTGCCGCCCGTACTGCTGACCACTTCCCACCACGAGGACTACCGGATCGAGCGTGCCGGCCCGGCGGCGGCGGGCCACCTCGGACAGGAGCGTGACGGCTCCGACCACGTTCACCGTCCACGCCTCCGCCGGCGCATCGGCGGCACTGGGCAGGAAGCTGATGCCCGCCAGATGGACCAGGAAGTCCGGGCGGGACGTGTCGAGTGCCGTCATCACCGCGTCCCGGGATCGGATGTCCATGTCCAGCCAGTGGATCGCACCCCGTTCTTCCTCCGGCAGGATGTGCGCCGCCGGGAGCCCGACGCCGGCCGAGTACACGTCCCACCCGCGGGCCAGCATCGCCCGGGCCATCCACTGGCCGACGAACCCGCCGCCGCCTGTGACCAGGACGCGAGCGGTCACTTCCGTCCGAGCGGCGCGTGCCGGTCCATGTCGGCCCGGACCATCATCTCGATCAGCTCCTCGAAGCCGATCTTGGGTTCCCAACCCAGCTCCCGTTTGGCCTTACCGGGATCGGCCACGAGCAGGTCGACCTCGGCGGGCCGGAAAAACCGCGGGTCCTGAACCACGTAGTCCTTGTAGTCGAGCCCCAGACAGCCGAACGCCGTGTCGCAGAGCTGGCGGACCGACCACGTCGTGCCCGTGCCGATCACGTAGTCCTCTGGGGTGTCCCGCTGGAGCATGCGCCACATCGCGTCCACATAGTCGCCTGCGTACCCCCAGTCGCGGCGCGACTCGAGGTTGCCCAGCCGCACCTCGCTGGCCAGGCCGAGCTTGATGCGGGCCGCGGCGTCGGTGATCTTCCGCGTCACGAACTCCAGGCCGCGGCGCGGGCTCTCGTGGTTGAACAGGATGCCAGAGACGGCGTACAGGCCGAAGCTCTCCCGGTAGTTCACGGTGATCCAGTGGCCGTAGACCTTGGCGACGCCGTACGGGCTGCGCGGATAGAACGGCGTCTCCTCATTCTGCGGTGAGGCGACGACCTTGCCGAACATCTCGCTGGAACTGGCCTGGTAGAACCGGGCCTTCGGGGCCGCCTTCTTCACCGCCTCGAGCATGCGGGTCACGCCGAGCGCCGTGAATTCGCCGGTCAGCACCGGCTGGTTCCAGGAGGCCTGGACGAAGCTCTGCGCGGCCAGGTTGTAGACCTCGTCGGGGTGGACGTCGCCCACGACGTCGGTCAGGGACGTCTGGTCGAGCAGATCGGCCGAGACGAGCTCGACGCGGTCGATCAGATGGGCGATGCGTTCGTACGGCGTCGTCGAGCTGCGACGGACGATCCCGATCACACGGTACCCCTTGTCGAGCAGGAATTCGGCGAGGTAGGAACCGTCTTGGCCGGTGATCCCGGAGATCAGCGCAGTAGGCATGGCAGGGCGTCAGGTCGTGAAGCGGTGAGAGCGCGGGGCGGCAGCGTGGGACGGGCGCCGCGCCAGGGGAGGCAGACGCCGCGAACGGTGGTCCAGGGCAAACAAAAGGGGGAATCCGCGGTGCGGTTCCCCCTCATCGCGGCCGGAGCGTGCCACCGGTCAGGCGGCGCGCCCGCGTGGCGCCCGCTTCACCTTGCCGGCCCGCAGGCACCGCGTACAGACCCGGACCTTCACGATCTTCCCGTCCGCGGCCACGACCCGCACCACCTGGAGGTTGGGCTTCCACGTCCGGCGGGTCTTGTTGTTGGCGTGAGACACGTTGTTGCCGAACGCCACGCCCTTGTCGCAGCAGTAGCAACGGTTTCGCTGGATCGCCATCGGTCAGCCCTCGATCAGTTCGATGCGCGCCATGTCCGCTCCGTCGCCCTTGCGATGGCCGGTCTTGAGGATGCGCGTGTAGCCGCCAGGACGCTTGGCGTAGCGCGGCCCCAGCTCCTGGAACAGCTTGTCCGCCGCCGCCCGCTTCTGGATGTCGCGGCCGGCGAGCCGCCGCGCGTGCAGCGTGCCCGTCTTCGCCTTCGTGATCAGCTTCTCCACGAAGGGCCGCAGCTCCTTGGCCTTGGCTTCGGTCGTCTCGATCGCCCCCTGCTCGATGAGCGAGGTCGCGAGGTTGCGCATGAGCGCACGTTTCTGTTCGCGGGTGCGGCGCAGCGCCCGCCCCACATTGGCATGCCGCATCGCCTACTCCTCCATGTCGTCCGGCGCCGCGGCGGCGGCCCGGCTCGGCGGCGTGCCCCAATCCAGCACCCGCACGCCTTCCCCGTTCTCTTCGAACCGCATCCCGAAGTTCAGGCCCTCACGCTCCAGCAGATCGGCGATCTCCTGCAGCGACTTCTTGCCGAAGTTCTTCACCTGCAGAATCTGGCTCTCCGTCTGGCGGACGAGATCGCCGAGCGATCGGATGCTCGAGTTCTTGAGCGAATTGACCGAACGCACCGACAGCTCGAGATCGTCGATGGGCGTCTTGAGCAACTGCGCCAGCCGGACGGCGTCGCCGTCGCTCGACTCGGCGGTCTGGCCGAGCGGTGCCGAGGTGTGCGAGCCGAACTCCACGAAGTACTGGAAGTGCGACTGGGCGAGCGCGGCCGCATAACTCACCGCCTCAGCCGGCGAGATCGTGCCGTTCGTCTCCACGGTGAGCGTCAGCCGATCGTAGTCGGTCCGCTGGCCGACGCGCGTCTCGGCGACCAGGAAGTTGGCCCGGCGCACCGGGTTGTAGATGGCGTCGATCCGCACCAGGTCGACCGGACGGCCCCGGTCGAGCGGATGCTGATCCGCCTCCACGTACCCGCGGCCCTTGTTGACGTACAGGTCGATCGTCAGGTCGCGGTCGTCCTGCAGCGTCAGAATGTGGTGCGACGGGTCGATCACCCGCACGCCGCTCGCCGACTGGATGTCGGCCGCCGTCACGACGCCCGCCTTGGGCTTGGCGATGTGGACCACCGCTTCCTCGACGTCCTCGTCCAGCATCACGGTGAGGGTCTTCAGGTTGCCGATGATCTGGTGCACGTCCTCGACCACGCCGGAGATGGTCTGGTGCTCATGCACCACGCCGTCGATCCGGAACGCCCACACGGCCGAGCCGCGGAGCGAGGAGAGCAGCATGCGCCGCATCGCGTTGCCGAGCGTGTGCCCGAAGCCGCGCTCGAGCGGCTGCAGACGGAACTCGGCCACGTTCGGATTATCATCGCGCGTCGTCGATTCGACGAGCTGCGGGCGGACGAGTCCGCGGAGATCGATCGTATTCGCCATGTCGTTGGTTCCTGGGTCGTACCGGGCACGCCCGGCATCGCTCTGCCCCGCCCCTAACGCGCGGCAGACCCGAATGGGAGTTAGGGTCCCGACCTTGTCCTGCTACTTCGAGTACAGCTCGACGACCAGCTGCTCCTGCGCGGCGACCGGGATGTTCGGCCGCGTCGGACGCTCGAGCATCCGTCCGCTGAATGTCTCCTTGTCGATGGCGAGCCAGGAGAGCGAGCCGCCACGGCCCGACTGCTCCATTGCCGCCTGCACCGCCACCATCTCGCGCGACTTCTCGCGAACCCGGATCTCCTGACCCGGCTGGGCGACGAAGCTCGGAATGTCCACCGTCTTGCCGTCGACCTCGACATGCCGGTGGCGGATCAGCTGGCGGGCCGCCTTGCGGCTCGCCGCGAATCCCATGCGATACACCAGGTTGTCGAGCCGGCTCTCGAGGGTCGCCAGCAGATTGTGGCCCGTGACACCCGGCAGGCCCGACACCTTCTCGAACATGTTGCGGAACTGCTGCTCGCCGAGCCCGTAGATCCGCTTGATCTTCTGCTTCTCCCGGAGCTGCTTGGAGTACTCCGACGCCTTGCGCCGGCGCGCCTGGCTCTGCCCGTGCTGCCCCGGCGCGTACGGCCGGCGCTCGACGGGACACTTCTCCGTGAAGCACTTCGTCCCCTTCAGGAACAGCTTCGTGCCTTCCCGCCGGCACAGCTTGCAGCTCGCCCCCAGATACCGACTCATGGTTCAGACTCTCCGGCGTTTGGGGGGACGGCAGCCGTTGTGCGGGATCGGCGTGACGTCCTTGATGGACTTCACCTGGAGGCCGGCCGATGCCAGGGCCTGGATGGCGGACTCGCGCCCGCTGCCGGGTCCCTGCACGCGGACGTGCACCCGCTTGACCCCGAGGCTCAGCGCTTCACGCGCGCACTGCTCGGACGCCACGGTGGCCGCGAACGGCGTGCTCTTCTTGGAGCCCTTGAAGCCCGCCTTGCCGGCGGAGCCCCACGAGACCGCGTTGCCGTGGGTGTCGGTGATCGTGATGACCGTGTTGTTGAACGTCGCGTTCACGTGGGCGATGCCCTCCGCCTCCACGACGCGCTTCGACTTCTTGCCAGTCGCCATAGGATTACTTGGTTACCTTCTTCTTGCCCGCGATCGCGCGGCGCGGTCCCTTCTTCGTGCGCGCGTTGGTGTGCGTCCGCTGGCCGCGCACCGGCAGCCCCCGGCGGTGCCGGATGCCCCGGTACGACCCGATGTCCATCAGCCGCTTCACGTTCATCGCCACTTCAGTCCGCAGCGCGCCCTCGACCTTGTAGTCGCGCTCGATGACCTGGCGCAGCTTGGTCACGTCGGCGTCGGACAGGTCGCGGATGCGCACCGACGCATCGATGCCCGCCTTCTGGATGATCTCGGCCGCGTTCTTGCGCCCGATACCGTAGATGTAGCTCAGGCCGATCTCGACCTTCTTGTCGCGAGGGAGATCGACCCCACTGATGCGCGCCATGGGTCAGCCCTGCCGCTGCTTGTGCTTGGGGTTCCGCTTGCAGATGATGCGGATCACGCCGTTCCGCCTGATCACTTTGCAGTGCTCGCAGATCGGCTTCACGCTGCTACGAACTTTCACGACGGCTCCGGTCGGGACACGAAAGACGGGTACTTACGGGATTCTAGCCAGACCTTAACAGTAACCGGCGTCATAACTTGGCGCAAGCGGGAGCAGACCGAATCCGCCTCAGATCTGCCGTGCCCCATCCGCCGCGGCGCCCAGTTCCGCGGACACGCGCTCCATCGTCGCTCGCGGGTCCGCGGCCGCCGTCACCGTCCGGCCCAGAACGACGTAGCGCGCGCCGGCTTCGGCCGCCGCCGCCGGCGTCACGATGCGGGCATGGTCCTGCGCCCCAGACCCGGGCAGGCGCACCCCCGGCACGAGCG
>JBJKRG010000330.1:0-3718 GCA_046704805.1 Gemmatimonadaceae bacterium | reverse complement strand
CGCGAGGAACTTGTCGGCCACCTCCCGCACGACGGAGCGCCAGGCGCCGTACGTGGGCGCGAACCGCTCGTCGTAGACGACCTCCAGCATGCGGAAGTGCTCCTGGACGAGGCGATACAGCGGGGAGGCCTGCGGGCGCCGGGGCCATCCGCCGTCCCCGGTCCCCTCGCCCGCATCGCCGCCGCTCCGCGCATGCCGAGCGCCCAGGGTGCACCGGGCGAACGCGCGGCGTATCACCACGATGTCGCCGCGACCATCGTCCAAACGCCCCAGCCCAACCGGGAATTGACCGGGGACGAGCCGCCGCCGGCAATCACATGCGCGAGCGCGACTACGTCGTCCTAGGTTCCCCGCTTGCCGAGCACCACGCCCGCGTTCCGCCTGAGCCCCGCCGCCTTCGCCCGCTTCATCGCTGAGCCCTTGAACGTGCCGCGGAACTCGTCTTCGCCCATCGCGAGGATCTCACTTGCGAGACCAAAGAAAGCGGGCCCGTCAATCCGTGGACGCACTTTGAATGCCTTGGCGAAACAACTGTAAACCGATCGCAGCGATCCAGCCGAACCACACAATAAACAACGTTCGCTGAACGAGCCCATAGAACGGCCTTTCGACTGACCACAGAGAACTGCTTCTGTCGAGTATCGCGAGGTTCAGGGCAATTGCAACCCACATCAGTGTAAACATGGTCCACGAGAAGGTCACGAGACTCTTGAAGCGCGGATCTCGGCGCCATGTCAACGCGAGAATCACCGGGCCTTGATAGGCGATCAGCTCCGAGAGCCCAAAATCGTTGTGGAGCGGGTGCGGGAATGCGAATATCCCGACCCCTGCGGCGGACACGGCCATGCACGCTGCGACATACGCGGCCAACGGTGAGAGTCCGGCTCGGATCGAAACCGTCCTAAGACCAGACGCGAAGATCAAGATGCTTACCGAAACGGCGATCAGCATGATCGTGAAGGGTATATGCGCCGGCGACCCGACTTCACCGATCTCGCTTACGGTCTGATGAATTTGGCTGTAGTGTGGAATCATCATCGGGAGTCCGATGATGCCAAGGGCGAGAAGCGCGGCAGCTAGGGGACCGAATAACAGGCGGTAGTTTCGTCTCATTTGCCTCCCGCAAAATGGCCGGGCCGTTTATCGAACAGTTTGAGCCCGGTGTCGAACCTGCGGATGCGCTGCTGCTTGATAGGCCCGCCGCTGCCCCTATTCGCTCCGTAACGCCTCGACCGGATCCACCCTGCCGGCCCGCCGCGCCGGCACGTAGGTCGCGATCAGCGCCACGACCCCGAGGGCCAGCGCGGCTCCGGCGAACGCGACGGGATCGGAGCTTGTTACCCCGTAGAGCAGGGACTGCAGTGTGCGCGTCATGCCGAATGCGGCGGCCAACCCGAGGGCCAGCCCGACCCCGACGACCACCACCGTCTCGCGCAGCAGCAGCCCGAGCACATCGGCTGCCTGCGCGCCCATCGCCATTCGAATGCCCATCTCTCGCGTCCGGCGCGAGACGGCATAGGCGGTCATGCCCGCAATCCCGATCACCGCGAGCACGAGCGCGAGCGCCGCAAAGAGGCTGATCAGCGCGGTGATGAGCTCCAGGCTCGTATACTGTCGCTGCACGATCGAGTCGTACGTCGAGATTACGGCGATCGGCTGCGCACGATCTTCGGCTCGCACCACCTCCCGGAGCTCGCGCGCGATGCGCAGCGGATGCGGTGAGCGGACGATGACCCACACCTCGTCGTAATCCCTGTCCCGCGTCTGGGTAATCGGATCGTACTCCGCCGGCTTTCCCTCGCTCTCCAAGGAGGCGTCGCGTACGTCGGCCGCGACACCCACGACGGTGGCGTCACCCGCTGCACCCATCCCACCCTTGCCGATCGGATTGGCGTTCGGCCACAGCTCATGCGCGAGAGACTGGCTCACGACGCATACGTGCCGCGAGTTCGCGCGATCGAGCGCGGTAATCGCACGTCCCTTGAGAATCGGGATGTGCATGGTGGAGAAGTAGTCCGGTCCGACGGACATGGCGGTGATCTCGAGGAACTGATCCGGATCGGCGGGGCGGATGTGCTGGGGATTCATCCCCACCGTGTTCACCCCCGCGAGCGGCAGTCCGTCGGCGATGGTGGCCGCGCTGACGCCCGGCCGCGCCTTGAGCCGCGAGTGGAGGTCATCGTAGAAGGCGCGCTTCTGGGTCGCCGTCGAGTACCTGGCCGGCGTGAGGCGAATGCGTGCCGCAAGCACGCCCTGCGGATCGAATCCCGGATTGATCGCGTCGATACCGATGAGGCTCCGGACGAGCAGTGCGGAGCCGACCAGCAACACGAGCGCCAGTGCCACTTCGCTCACGATGAGCACGTTGCGGGCCCGCCGACGCCGGCGCCCCGCGGTGCCGCCGGCGCTGTCGCGCAACGATTGCTCGAGTGCGGGCGCGGAGGCGCGTAGCGCCGGTACGACACCGAAGCCCAGTCCCGTGGCCACGGCCAGGGCAATCGCGAAGGCCAGCACGGTCCCGTTAATCCCGATCACGTAGCCGTGGGGCACCCGAGCCGCGAGCAGATGGAGCCCCCCGATGGCCATCGAGAGGCCGATGGCGGCGGCGCCGAGCGCGAGCAGCACGCTCTCGACCAGGAGTTGGCGGACGATTCGCCAGCGACCCGCGCCGAGCGCTCGACGTACGGCGAAATCCCGCTCCCGGTTGTTGGCGCGCGCCAGAAGGAGGCTGGCCGCGTTCACGCACGCGATGAGCAGCACCATGCCCACGGCCCCAAACAGAATCATGAGCGACTGTCGGGCATTACCCACCACCTGGTCGCGCAGAAGCGTCGCGCTGAAGCTCTCCCCGCTCCCCAATTTCGAGGTCGCCTCTCCCGCAGTGGTGATGCGTCGGCCAAGGACGTCGAGATCGGCCCGGAGCTTCTGAAGCGAGGCGCCGGGGGCGAGACGCGCGACGGTGGAGAAGGCACGGTACATCCGCATCTCCGCCATCGCGGGCGCGTCGGCGATCCCCCACCAGATCGGGATCCAGGCCTCCGTGCTCGCGTCGGGGAACGCGAGACCCGCCGGCATCACGCCGATGACGGTGAACACTTTATCGTCGAGGACGAGCGGCCGCCCGAGTGCGCGCTTGTCGCCACCGAAATCGGAAAGCCAGAGGGCGTGCGAGATGATCGCGACCGGCGCATGGGTCTCGCTCGGGGCAAAGTCCCGCCCGATCACCGGCCGCACGCCGAGCACTGCGAGCAGGTCCGGCGTCGTGCGCGTGACCTGCACCTCACGCGGCTCGCCGGAACCGGTGAGGTTGTAGCGGTCATTCGAGTACGCGGCGACCTCGGAGAGGCCGTCGGTGAGCTGCCCGAGATCCCGGTAGTCCGGAAAGGACACGCCCATCGCCCGCGCGCGTCCGCCCACATCGGAGCTTGACGCGATCGTCACCAGCCGATCGGCGTTGTGATATGGGAGGGGACGGAGCAGCACGGCGTCCACCACACTGAAGACGGCCGTGTTGGCGCCGATGCCCAGGGCGAGCGTGAGCGCCGTGACGGCGGCGAACCCGGGGTTGTGCCGCACGGCCCGAAGTGCGTAGCGGACATCCTGCACCAGCGTATCCATCGTCCGCCGCGACGTGAGGCGGGCGCCGCGGGCGGGAAGCCGCGCTTCCATCGCCCGATCCGCGCGTCGCTTTCCCGCGCGCGTCCGGACGAGCGCGAGG
>JBJKRG010000329.1:0-19990 GCA_046704805.1 Gemmatimonadaceae bacterium | reverse complement strand
TGCGGCGGGAAGGGATCGCAGGCGCCGTGGTGCGCATTGGTGCACGTCGAAACGGCGACCGCATCGAAATGCATGCCTGGATCGAACTCGGCGGCACGGTGGTCGGGGAATCCCCGCAACGCACGGGCACGTTCACGCCCCTGCACGACTTCACGGGGGCCCACGGTTCATGAGCGGCTTTCTGTGCGTGTTCGGGCCCGAGCTTCCGAGCGACGCGGGATGGACCGCTGCCCGCGAGCGGCTCGCCGCGCTCGGCACCGAGCACTGGCAGGTCGCGCGGCACGCCGGCGGCGCGATGGGTGTGGGACGGTATGCCTGGGAAACCGGACGGGATTTCAGTGCCGGCGTGTTGCTGGCGGACGAGGACGGCCTCGTGGTGGCCGCCGACGCCTCGCTGTACCACCGTGACGCGCTCGCCCGCCGCCTGGTGGCCGCCGGCTCGCGTCCACGGTCGGCTGCGCCGGCACATCTGATCCTCGCCGGATATCGCGCCTGGAGGGACGAGGTCTGCGACCGGATCGAGGGCGATTTCGCGTTCGTCGTCTGGGACCGGGCCGCCGGACGGGTGTTCGCCGCCCGGGATCTGACGGGGCGCCGCGCCCTCTACTTCGCCGTCGGCCACGAGGGGTTCGGCTTGGCGTCTTCGGTCGGGGCGCTCCGCACGCTGCCGTTCGTGTCTGACGCCCTCAACCTGCCGGCCCTCGGCGCGCAGGTGGCGGGGCTTCTCTGGGCCAGCGGCGCCGATACGGCCTTCCGTGACGTGCACGTCGTGCGTGCGGCGCATGCGATCACGTGGCCGGGCCGGGGCCCGGTCGAGCCGATCCCGTTCTGGACGCCGCCCGGCGCTCCCGACCGGACCCCCTCGCCCATCGAGGATGCCGCGCCCGCGTTGCGCGGACTGATCCAGGACGCCGTGCAGGAACGGCTCGCCACCGGCGTCACCACAGTGTGGATGAGCGGCGGATGGGATTCCTCGTCGGTGTTCGCGGCGGGACGGAGCCGCATGCGCGATTCGACTCGGCTGCGCCCCGTCTCGATCTCGTACCCCGAGGGGGATCCCGGCCGTGAAGACGATCTGATCCGGGCCATCGCCGGCCGGTGGGACGCCGAGGTGCACTGGATCGACAGTGAGCGGATTCCGCTGCTGGACGGGTTGCCGACGCGGGCGGCCGCGACGGACGAGCCCCCCGCGCACCTCTACGAGCTGTGGAACGTCGCCCTGGCCCGCGGCACGCGCGCCCTCGGGTCACGCGTCGCCCTCGATGGGGCCGGCGGCGATCAGTTGTTTCAGGTCTCGAACATCCTGATGGCGGACCTGTTGCGCGCCGGGCACTGGCGGCGGCTGCGGCGCCACGCGCGCTCGCGCGGTCTGAGCCGTCAGCAGACGCTCCGCGCGTCGGTCCAGCCGCTCGCGCCCCGATGGGCCCTGCGCGCGGCACAGGCCGTCACGCGACGGCGCCTGCCCCTGCACTACCTCGAACGACCGATGGCGCGGTGGATACGTCCCGACTTCGTGGCGCGGCACGCGCTACGCGAGCGCGACCTCGCGGTGCTCGATACGGCTCGGGCGGAGAGCTGCGCGCAGGCGGAAACCCGCTTCTACCTGTTGAGTCCGATCTGGGGGTGGGGCGCCGCCTACATGCACCAGGCGCTGTTGGCCGAAGGAATCGAGGCGCGTTCGCCCCTGCTGGATCGCCGCGTCGTGGAGTTCGCGCTGCGGCGGCCCGTGACGGAGCGGTCGCAGGACCGCGAAACGAAGATCCTGCTGCGCCGCTCGATGGACGGCCTGCTCCCGCCGGACGTGCTGGCGCCCCGCCGGTATCGCACCGGCGTCACGGTGGGGTTCTCCAGAGCGCGCATGCGAGCGGCCTACCCGGCCCTCTTCGACCTGGTGTTCGGCGAGAGGCTGCGTCTGGCCGACCTCGGGATCGTGGATGCCGATGCGTTGCGCCGCGCGGCCGACACCTGGCGCCGGCGCGGCGACGAGTTCGAGCGGGTCAACCTGTTCCATACCCTCAAGGTCGAGTTCTGGCTTCGCGGGCTGGAGCACCGTACACCGCCGCGTCACGCGCGGCCGGCAATGGAATCAGAAGGTATGACACCTGTTGCGGGATGAGCCCGCGGCCCGTGCGAGCCGGCTGCTCGTGATTCAATTTCGGAGGACTCATGTACCAGAAGCCAGCTCTCGAGCGGTTCGGTACGCTCCGCGAGCTCACGTTGCTCGGCGTTGGAGCCGACGGTGACGGCGGGCTCTTCGGATCCGGCTTCCTGGATGGTTGCTTCATCGGCTGCAACCGTTCCTGAACCGCGTGTGGACGGACGGCGCCGGTCCCCTCGACGGCGCCGTCCGTCGGTCCTGTCACATGTATCACTACCATCTCTTCGGCGACGTGCTGGCGTCGGAGCTGCAATTTCCGGAGCTGCCGGCCGCGGATGAAGCGCCATCCCGCTGGCGGTTGACGTGCTCGACGGTGGCTCCGCCGGCTGATCTGCTGGGTCACCTCGGGGTCGAACCGGTCACGGAGGGCGTCCGCGTCGCACTGTCCGGGTCGCCGACGCGGTTCCGGTTGCGGTACGACGACACCGGCACGTTCGAGATCACCGATCGCGGCCGCACGATCACCTGGTACGGTCCAGACGACCGCGCGGACGCGCACGACGTGCGGACGGACGTGCTGGGCCGCGTGATGGCCGTGGCGCTGCACGCCGAGGACGTGCCGACGTTGCATGGGAGCGGCGTGTCACTGGGCGGAACGGGGATTGCCTTCCTCGCGCCCAAACTGCACGGAAAATCGACGACGGCGGCCGCGCTGGTCCGCGCCGGTGCGGCGCTGCTCAGCGACGACATCCTGGCCGTCGTGCCGGCGGCAAGCCCCCTGGTGCTTCCCGGCGTACCGACGGTGAATCTCTGGCACGACTCCGCCGAGCGGCTGACGGCCCGCAGCGACGGCCACGATGCCGCCCGAAAACAGCAGGTCGACTGGGATACGCTTGGCCGGCGTGCATCCGGCGCGGTGCCGCTCGGCGCGGTCTATCTGCTGCACCCGGCACGCCCGGGCGTCGGCGTGCGCCGCGATCGGCTCCCGCCGGTGGCCGCGACGCTCGCGCTCGTCGGCCAGGCCAAGATCGGCGTACTGCTGGGTGGGGCCGCCGCGCCCGCACTCGTGCGACAACTCTCGCAGGTGACGGCGACCGTGCCGGTGTATCGTCTCACCGTTCCCCGCGAGTTGGATCGCATCGACGAAATCGTGGCCTGCATGACGCGCTGGCACGACGTATCGCTGGAGCTGGCTGGGACCGCGGTGGGGGACGCGCCGTGACCGCGCCCGCCCACGCGCCCTCGTCCGCCCCGCATCGCGAAGCGCATCCGCCAGCCGGCGGAAGGCGGCCGGAGGCCCCGGCGCCCATGATCCGCATCCGCGGATTGACGAAGCGCTTCCCTGCCCGACGCCCCCTGGGCGCGTGGCTGCGACACCCCCGAATGCGCCGGGACGAGCCCGCGCTGCAGCAGGTGACGCTGTCCGTCCCGCGCGGCGGCTTCTTCGGATTGCTCGGTCCGAACGGGGCCGGGAAGACCACACTATTCAAGATCCTGGCCACCCTCATTCGACCCGACGACGGGACCGTCCACGTGGATGGACGCGACGTCGGGACGGAGCCGGCCGCCGTCCGGCGCCTGCTTACACCGGTCATTGCCGACGAGCGCAGTCTGTACTGGCGCCTCTCGGGGTTCGAGAACCTGCGGCTCTACGCGGCGTTGTACGGCGTGTCCCCGAGCGACCGGGCGACGCGGATCGCGGGATTGCTGGACACCGTTGGGCTCGATGATGCGGCCGGCCGGATGGTCGGCACGTACTCATCGGGAATGAAACAGCGCCTGCTGATCGCCCGCGCGTTGCTTTCCCGGCCTTCCGTGCTGCTGCTCGACGAGCCGACCCGGAGTCTCGATCCGGTGAGTGCGAGGGACTTCCGCCGGTTCCTCCGCGAGGAAGTCGCAGGACGACAGGGGTGCACGGTGGTGCTCGCCACCCATGATGCCGACGAAGCCTTCGAGTTGTGCGGCCGGCTCGCGGTGCTGGATCGCGGTCGGCTCGTGGCCACGGGCACGGCCTCCGAGCTGGCGCAGGCGGCGGCGCTCGAACGTTGCCGCGTCACGGTACCACGGGCGGCATCGGTATCGGCAACGCGCGTGTTGGCGGAGCGCGGCTTCACCGGCTTCGCGCCAACCCCCGGGCCGCCGGCGGAGTGGATCGTGCTCGAAGGGCCGGCGCTGGGCGGGACGGCCCCGGCCGCCGAGCTCAACGCCCTGCTGCACGCCGCCGGCATCCGTGTGGCCGGGATCGAGCCGGCGCGTCCGGCGCTCGCCGACCTCATTGAACGCCTGGTGGCGCGCGGACCTGCGACCGCCCCGGTCCCGCCGGAGATCGCGCCATGACCCGGGTCGCAGCGCTCGCGCGGGCCAACTGGATCACGTTCGCCAGCTATCGCGTGCAGCTCCTGACCTCGGTCGCCGCGCTGCTCGTCACCGTGGTCCCGCTGTATTTCGTGGCCGGCGCGCTCCAGCCGGTCATGGGTCACGCGATCCAGGCGGAAGCGCCCACGGCGTTCGGCTTCATCCTGGTCGGCATGGCGGCGCTGTCGCTCGTCTCCACGGCGGTTGCGGCCCTGCCCCAACAGGTGGCGCAGGGCATCAGCACGGGCACCCTCGAGGCGCTGCTCGCCACGCCGACGTCGCTGCCGTCGCTATTCGTCGGCATGGTCACGTTCAATCTCGAGTGGGCGTCGGTGCGCACGGTGCTCTTCGTTGCGGCCGGCTGGGTGCTCGGCGCCCAGCTCGTGGCCGGGCGCCTGGGCGCGGCGCTCGTGATCCTGGTCCTGCTGGTCGCCGTCCACTTTGCGTTCGGGTTGCTCGCGGCAGCATGCGTCATCGCGTTCCGTACCGCCGCATCGATTCCCAAGGCCGTGCTGTTCGTGTCCGGCCTGCTCGGCGGCGTCTACTACCCGACCCACGTCATCCCCTCGTGGCTGCAGTCCGCGTCGGCGCTCCTCCCGTTGACGTACGGGCTGCGGGCCCTGCGCCGCGTGCTGTTGCAGGGGCAGAGCCTGGCGAGTGTGGCGAGCGACGTCGGAATGCTCGCTGCGTTCGGTGTGCTGCTGACCCTGATCGGGACCGTCGCGATGGCGGCCGCGCTGCGGTACGCGCGATCGCGCGGTACGCTGGCGCAGTACTAG
Organism: Gemmatimonadaceae bacterium; assembly: GCA_046704805.1. Lineage (GTDB taxonomy): Bacteria > Gemmatimonadota > Gemmatimonadetes > Gemmatimonadales > Gemmatimonadaceae > JAGWRI01. The sequence goes on along the minus strand of JBJKRG010000329.1, from coordinate 14,758 downwards.
CAATGCCGTCGACGTACTCGACCCCGGAAGCCCGTCTGCTCGTGGAGAGCGTGTGCCGATCCGAGGCAGCCGGGCCAGCGAACCTGCCTGACCCGGTGCCGGCGGCCCCCATCGACTGGCTGGCGGTCGCTCAGCTCGCCGAGCGCGAGAAGCTGCTCGGCGTCCTCTGGCCGGCGCTCCAGTCGCGGCGCATCCCGGTCGCCGAGCCCGTGGCCGGAGCGATGCGGCGGCAAGCGATGGTCACGGCGTTCCGCATGGCCGCGCTCGAGCGTCACGTGCACCAGGTGGTCGGCGTCCTCGCCGAGCGGAACATTCCCGTGATGCTCATGAAGGGGTCGGCGCTGGCCATGACGGCGTACGGATCGTTCGCCCGCCGACCGATGGGCGATCTCGATCTGCTCGTGCACTCGGCGCAGGCGCACACGGCCTGGGAGCTGCTGCACGATGCGGGCTGGACGCCGGAGCTCGACGACACCGAGGGCTTCTACGACACGCACCAGCACCTGTGCCCTCTCGTGGCGCCGGGCGGGGCCAACGTCGTGCTGGAGCTGCATCGCTCGCTGCTCCATCCCCATGGTCCCTTCCAGTTGACCGAGCGCGAAGTCTGGGATGCGGCGACTCCGGTGGATGTGGGCCGTCATACCGCCTGGGTCCCCGCCCCCGCCCATCAGGTGCTGCTCCTGTGCATCCACTTCGCGTGGGGACATGCGATGCAGCGGGGACTGAGCCGTACGATCCGTGATCTCGGAGCGCTGGCCCCGTCGGTCGACTGGTCGCGTTTCGCGGAGTTGGCGCGCACGACGCACGCCGAGTCGTGCTGCTACTGGACGCTGCGGTTGGCCGCGGATCTGGGGCGCGTGCCGGTTCCCGAGGCGCTCCTCCGGAAGCTCGCACCCGGAATGCCGGAGATCGTACGGCGTGCCCTGGCCCGCATCATCGCCGCCAACGCGCTCGCGCCGCGGGGGGACTTCACCCCGTCGGTGCGCCTGAGCCGTCTGGCGTGGGCGCTCGCGCTGCGGCCGCGCGCCGCGGGGCATGGGACCGCCCGTCCGTGGGCTGCGACCGAGGGCTTCGCGAAGGTCGTCCGGCAGGCGCCGCCGCAACCGCTGTTCCGGCGGGCGACCGGGCAGCTGGCCCAGGTTCGCCGCTGGGTGCGGTACGTCGAGGTGCTCGTCGGCATCGCCTGAACCAGCGGCCGGACCCGTCGGCCTTTCGCCGGACCGACCGGCCGGCGAGTTTCCGCGCATGCACGATGACACGGAGCGGATGGGCACCGGACCGGTGGTGACGAACCCCCGCGCACTGCGATGGATGCTGGCCCTCTACCTCGTGACCGCGGTCGTCGTGGCACTCCAGCGAACGCTCGCGCCGCCGCCCGAGAACAACATCCTGATCTTCCGGGCGGCGTTTCACCACCTGATCGCCGGCCGCGATCTCTATGCGGCGTATCCGGCGCAGTACTCGGACCACTTCAAATACAGCCCGACCTTCGCCCTGCTGTTCGCGCCCTTCGCGCTGCTTCCGTTGGTGCCGGCCTACGTGCTCTGGGCGTCGACGTGTGCGACGACCGTCTTCCTGGGGCTCAGGGCGAATCTGCCGCCGCGCCAGGCGACGCTGGCGCTCGCCATCGCCTGGCTGGCCGTGCTCGGAGATCTGCAGCGCGCCCAGGCGAACGCCCTGTGTGCCGGGTTGATGCTCCTCGGGTGGGCGGCGATGGAGCGGCGGCGCCAGTGGCCGGCCGCCGCCGCCGTCGCCACCGCGACCTTCGTCAAGATCTTTCCGATCGCGGCGCTGGCGGGCGCGATCTTCCATCCGCGGAAGTGGCGGTTCGCGATCGTCGCGGCCACGACGGCCGTCATCGGCATCGCGCTCCCGCTGGTTGCCGTGCACTGGGGATCGCTCGTGGCGCAGTACCATTCGTGGGCGGCGATCGAGCGCCACGACGCCGTGCCGCTCAGCCGGTACGGGGCGAGCGGCGCCGGCCTGTACGCGGGACTGATGGGGCAGTTCATCGTCTGGTTCGGCGTCGACTGGCCGTTCTGGCCGACGCAGCTTGCAGGCGTTCTCATCCTGCTCGCCCCCCTGCTCCGCGGCCGATCCGCCTGGACTCCGCAGTTCCGGCTGACGTTCCTCACGTCGATCCTCGTGTTCTGCGTGCTGTTCAACCATCAGGCCGAATCGCCCACGTACTCCATCGCCATGATCGGCGCCGCGATCTGGTACGCGGCCTCCGACCGGTCGTGGTGGCGGACCGCGCTCATCGGGTTGTGCGTGGTCGTCATCGAGCTGGGGTCCACGCCCCTGCTGCCCGACGCGCTCTACCGGGCCTATTACGTGAAATACCTGCTGAAGACCGTGCCGCTGATCCCGCTCTGGCTGGTGATGCAGGGCGAGCTGTTCGGACTGATCGGGAGCCGCAAGGCTTCAGACGTCCCGGAAGTCGGTCAGCATCACGCACCGCCGCCGGAGCCGGTCGACTAGCTCGAGACTGGTGAGCGCTGCCCATTCACGCTCCCGCGGCCAGGTGTAGGCGTCGACGGCCGCAAGGGCGTCGTCGACGTGCCCGGGATGCACCATCAGCTCGGTGGTTCCGACGGGGAGCCGATCGATCGCACGTTCGAGACGCCGGTGGAAGGAACGGTCGCCGTGGAACGTGAGTCCGATGAAGTGCTCGGTCGTCCTCGCCGGCCGCGCGCCGGCGGACGAGACCCGCCACGAGGCGGCCACGAGGGCGGCGCGCACGCCGCCCGCCGGTCCCCGGCGGAGGCCGTCGCGGGCTTCCACGGGCCGTCGGACGACGAGCCCGTGCGCCTCCGCCAATCGCCCCACCGCCCGGCGGATCACGGGAAGCGCGTGCGTGTGGCGGTGCGAGTCGATGTGACTCACGCGAAGTCCCGCACCGGTCAGCGCCGCGAGTTGGGCCTCGCCCTCCTCGAACACCTCGTCGCCGTCGATCCGGCCGAGAGCGGCCCGGCGGACGAGCGTGGCGAGCGGCGGGAATCGGCCGCTGCGATCGCGCAGCGAGTGTCCGGCAGTGAGCGGCGTGCCGACGAGCAGATTCAGGTGCAGCCCGAGATCGAGGGTGGGCGTCGCCCGGGCGCGGGCCACGCCGTCGCTCCAGCCGGGCCCGTGCACCAGCATCGACGCCGCGGTCACCGTGCCGGCGGTGTGCGCCTCGAGAATGCCCGCGCTCACGCCGGGCGAGAGCCCGAAGTCGTCCGCGTTGATGATCAGCCGGCGCGTGGCACCGGCCTCGCCCGCATCAGGCGTATCGACCCCGCCAGTCGTTCAGCTTCACCTCGACGAGGTCGGCCATCATCGTCATCGCCGCTCGGGAGAACCGCACGGTGGTCGGCTCCTCGTCGTAGCGGAAGTGCACCGCCGTCTGACGGATCGACAGCCCGAGACGTTGCGCCAGGTACAACGCCTCGATGTCGAACCCGAAGCGCGGGATCGTCATGCGCGAGAAGACGGTGTCGGCAGCGCTGGCCGTGAAGCCCTTGAGCCCGGCCTGCGTGTCGAGAATGCCGTGGAGCATGACCGTGCGCACCATCAGGTTGAACGCCCGGCTCATGACGTGCCGCGTGTAGAGATAGTGAAAGAAGTTCGGACTCATGAGGTACCGCGATTCCGGAAGCACACGGCAGGCGATCGCCACATCGGCACCGTGCTCCAGCTCGCACAGGATCTTGTTCACCTCGGTCGGCGGATACGCGAGGTCCGCATCGGTGAAAATCCGGTACCGCCCCCGCCCTGCGAGCATGCCGCGGCCGACGCTGAAGCCCTTGCCGCGATTGCGATCATTGCGGAGCAGCGTCACGGCGACATTGGACGCCGCGAAGTCGTGCAGGACCCGCGCCGACGGCTCGGCGCTCCCGTCGTCGACGAGAATCAGCTCGGACCGGTACGATTGCGTGCCGAGGAAGTCCGCCAGTTGGCACAGGCTCGCGCGCAGGCGGCCGGAGCCGTTGAACACCGGAATGACCAGCGAGAGATGAGGGACACCGTCGTCCGGCAGGCGCATCGCGCCCCAAGTCTGCGCGCGCCGGGACCGGTACGCAATGGGGGGAGCCGCCGCAGCGAGGGCGATTCGGCCGCGCGGCCGGTGCCGAGCCGAACCGGGCCCCCGCCGCCAGGGGGGGCGGAATGGCCCGGCCTGCCCCTTGACATCAAGAAGATGTCAACGTCCGCGCGCCGACTCCGCCGGCCACATCAAGATAAGCTCAAGAAACACAAGATCGTTCCAGGGGAACGAAGGGGTGCCGGCCGGCGGGGGGCCCGCCGGCCGGACCTCCTACCGGCCACCTCCCGCCGGGGCCGACCCGGCCGCCGCATCCTTGAGGTGATCGAGGACGAACACGCCGGGACCCGGGCTCCCGTCCTTGTTCCAGAGGTCCCACTCCGGCTCCCAGTACATCACGCCGAGCCCGTCCGGAGCGCGCTTCACGGTGTTTACGAGGGCCACGAGGAACTGCAGCCGCCCCTCCGGGGTCACCGGCCACTTCATGTCGGGGTTGTCCGGATAGTGCGACGGACCGTACCCGGTCTCGGCGACCAGGAACTCCTTGTGGAAGCGTGCGGCGCAGCTGTCCATGTTCATCTGCAGATTGGCGAGGGTGCCGTGCCGCCAGGGAGGGTAGAAGCTCTCGGCGATGATGTCGTAGTGCACGTGGGCCGCGTCCAGGTGATCGAAGAACCACTTCGTGGTCGCCCAGTCGCCGCCGCGGTCGATGTGGATCGCGATCTTCGGCGGCGTGTTCCCCGCCCCTTCCATGACGCCGCGGATTCCCGCCTTGAGCAGCCCCGTCAGGTGCGCCCACTGCACCGTGGAGTCGGACGAGTCCGGCGGCAGGTACTGCTTCGATCCGGGCTCCGCCACCTGGCCGATCGGCCACAACATGCCGCGGGTGATCTCGTTGCCCACCTGGACCCAGTCCGGCATCGCGCCGGCATCCTTCAGCGCCCTGATCGTGTTGCGGCTGTAGACCTCCACCTGATGCTCGAGTGCCGGGAAGTCGAGGTGCCGCCATGCGATGGGAATCTCCTGGTGCTGCGGATCGGCCCACGTATCCGAATAGTGGATGTCGAGCAGGAACTTCGCGCCGGACGCCTTGATGCGTTTGGCCAGCGGGATCGTATTGGCCAGCGAGTTGTCGGGCGCCTCCCGGACCGGCGAGACGAAGACGCGCAGGCGGAACGCGTTCCAGCCGTGGCGCTCGAGGATCGCCATCTCGGTGCTCGGCACGCCGTGCTCCTGGTACTTCGGGAACGGCCGGCGGAATCCGCCCGCGGAGAGGTAGGAGATGTCCGCGCCGAGGTAGAACGGCGTCGAGTCCGCGGAGGAAACCGTCGTCCGGTGCTGCGAAAGCGGCCCCGCGGCGCGGGGTGGCCGCAGGCCGAGCAGCGCCGCGGCCGCGATCGCCCCCGCAGCTCCGAGCACCCAACGGCGCGAGTTCCACGTCGTACGGAAGGAACGATCAGGCAGCATACTCCGACTCCCGCGATTGGTGGTGAAACGACCATGCGATGGACCGGGGGGCAGCGGCCACTGTGCGAATGGTGACACTCCCGGCCCGTGCCGTCCAGTGTCGGCCGCTCGATCCCGAGGGGCGCCACGCCGCGGTGGCCGCACGATGGGGTACGGATGGCGAGAACGGGGGGCTCACGCCGCGCACCGGACCGGGGTAGCTTCCGTGCTCACCTCAACCCCCAGGAGGTTCCCGATGTTCTCCTTCGACACCATCACGACGCACCGCCGAGGATTCCTCACCCGGATGGCCGGCGCAGTGGGCCTCGCCGCGATCGCGCCGGGGCGTCTTCTCGCCGAGCCCCCGCTACGCGGCGAAGACCCGAAGCTCGAAGCCTGGTTCGACCGGGTGAAGGGGCAACACCGCATCGTGTTCGACGCGCCGGCCCCGAACGGGGGCATGCCGGTGGTCTGGCCGAGGGTCTACCTCGACACGATGAATGCGACCTACGGAACGACGGATGCCGACAACGCGGCGGTCGTGATCCTGCGCCACGAGGCCGTCGGGCTCGCGCTGGGCGACGCGATGTGGGCGAAGTACAAGCTCGGCGAGCAGCTCAAGGTGGACGACAGCGGCAAGCCGGCGACCCGCAACGTCTACGCGACCATCACCGGCCTCCCGATCGAGGGCGTCGGGGTCCTGGAGGTGTTGAAGGCGGGCGTGCTCGTTGGCGTCTGCAACGTGGCGCTGTCGGTCGCCGCGGCGACGTTCGCGGCCGCCGCCGGCACCAGTGCCGATACGGTGAAGCAGGAACTGCTGGCCAACGTCTACCCGGGCATTCAGGTGGTCCCGTCCGGCGTCATGGCCGTGGGCCGGTCGCAGGAGAAGGGGTGCAACTACTGCTTCGCCGGATAACCCCGTCTTCACACGTCCGCACCGCAAACGCCCGCCGCGAGGTTCGCGGCGGGCGTTTCACATGTGCCCACGACGTCAGCGGTCCTCGAGGACCGGCGCTCGCTGCTCCGGAATCCGGGCCCACATGAACACACCGAACAGCAGCAGGGGCCACAACTGGAGCACGAGCCGGTTGAGCGACCGGTTGAGCTGCGACTGGAGATACAGCGGCGTGACCACGTAGACGGCGAAGTACCCCGCGGCCAGCGCGACGACCGCCCACAGCGCCAGTCCCGTCGCCGGCCGATCGCTTGCCTCGCGATCCACCCCCACGATCGCGAGGAAGAGCGCCACGGGAATGAGCGGGAAGACGGGCAGTGCCATGCGTGACGAAACGAGGATGGTCCAGTAGCGGTGCAGATCGCGCAGGCGGATCATCGTGCCCGCCCCCTGCCCGCTCACGAGATCATTGGGTGGGGCGAGCGCGACCTTGAAATAGGCGATCACGAGCACCATCGGGATCAGCCCGGCGAACACGGCATACAGCGCCCGCCGGTCGGAGCGATCACGCAGGAATCGACGATGGATCGCGAACAGGCCCGCCAGGTAGACGAGCACGAAGAGGAGACCCTCGTTCTTCGTCCACGCCGCGAGCCCGGCGCACAGCCCCGAGGCCGCCAGCAGCCACGACGCGTTGTCCGCCAACCGGTCGGCCAGCGCCACGAACGCGACGGCGCCGAGGAAGAAGAAGGCGAGCGGCAGGTCGGCGTACTGCGACATGCTGCTCGTGATCAGGTACGGGGTGCCGAGCAGCGCGACGGTGGCCAGGGCCCCGTGCCGCCGCCCGCGCAGCAGCCACACGGCTCCGATCAACACGCCGACCGCCGCGTAGGTGAACAGTCCGCTGACGATCACGGGCACGAGGTAGCTCGCATGGCCGACGTAGAGCCATCCCCGGACGGCCGAGTCGGGCAGCATCAGCGGATAGTCGGGGTGTATGCCGAGCCCCCGGGTGAAGGCGTGCCGCCAAGCGCTGCCGCCCAGATAGATGAAGCGGGCCGTGAGGTTGTAGATGCCCCATCCGTCCCAGTCGCCGTGAGGCTTTTCGAGGCCGAACGCCCCGGTGGCCAGCACGGCGATGCCCGTCAGGGCAAGCATGCCCCAGAGGACGAGCCGATCGAACCGCTCCGGCACCGGAGCCGCGGGCAGTGTCGCGAGCGCCGCCCGCTTCGCGCGCACCCGCATCCGGGCCGCCCAGGCGAGCCCGGCGAGCAGCACCAGGTCGGCACCCGGTGCAACGATCCGCGCCGGTCCGAACAGGGCGATGGCCACGAAGAGCACGACCGAACTGAGCCCGAATCCCAGCCCGAGGGCCAGCGAGGCCCGCAGGAGCCCCTCGGCCGAGCGCCAACGCGGAGCGGCCGGCCAGATGACGACGACCGCCGCGTACCCGATGAGCCCCGTGAGCAGGAGCCACGCCGCCAGTGCGATGATCACGGCCCGATCCTCGACAGCAGGAGCACGCCGTGCCCGTAGTTGTGCACCACGCGGAGTCCCGTCGCCGCCAGGTCCGCGAAGTCCGGTGGCCGGTTGGGAAAGTCCCCGACGATCGGATCCAGGGTGTCGGTATCAAAGACGAGGTGCGGGGCGAGGGCGAACTGGGCCTGCACGAACTCGGTCAGAAACCGCGAGTTCATCTCGTTCCGGGGAATGTTGCTCACGTAGCCGACCGGACGGTTCGCCGGCAGATCCCGGCGCACCTTCGCGAACCGGTCCTGATTCTGCGCGAACGGATCCTGGAACTTGTGCTGCATCAGCTCATGGTACGGCCACAGATTCTTCCGGGCCAAGCGGGCTTCGAGGAACACGCACGAGAGCACGAGTACCAGCACGCCTGCGGCGACGCGGACGGCGGAACGGGGCATGGGTACGCTCGTTGAAACGGAAGACGAAGTCCGGATCCCAATCATGGATCCGGACGATGGCACGCGCGGGCGCCGCAACCTGCAAAGCTCCCGGGTCGGCTGTCAAGGATGTAGCGCACGTGCCACATCACGATGTCGTTAAATCGCCGACTCCCTTCGAAGAGGTGGAAGCCGCGGCGGCGCCGCAACTCCCCACCGAACCGGTCAGTCTCCCACGCGCGCCTGCTTCACCACCCGCCCGCCCTGTACCACGAGGCGGATCGTCGCCGGCGTGAGGGAATGGATGTCGGCCAACGGATCGATCGCCGTGACCGTGACGTCGGCGAGCTTGCCCACCTCGAGGGTCCCCAGACGATCCTGCCAGCCCAGACACTCGGCGGCCACGCGCGTGCTGGCCACCAGCGCCTCCATGGGCGACATGCCGGCGTGATCGCAGAGCAGGCCGAGCTCGCGGAGGTTCGTGCCGTGCGGCATCACGCCGGCGTCGGTGCCCATGGCGATCCGCACGCCGGCCCGGTGGGCACGGCGGATGCTGTCGCGGTGGGCCTGCACGACCGCCTTCGCCTTGCGCAGCGCCCACTCCGAGATCGTCCCTCCCTTCTCGCCCTGCTCGATCACGGCCTGGGGGGCCAGGAGCGTCGGGACCAGGAAGGTGCCCCGCTCCCGCATCAGCGCGATCGCTTCGTCGTCGAGGTAGATGCCGTGCTCGATCGAATGCACGCCCGCCCGGACGGCGTTCTTGATGCCGTCCGCGCCCTGCGCATGTGCCATGACCTTCACGCCGCGACGGTACGCGCCTTCCTGCACCATCACCTCGAGCTCCTCCGGGGAGAACTGCGTGAATTCGGGGTGGTCGGTCGGGCTCAGTACGCCGCCCGTCGAGCAGACCTTGATGACCTCGGCACCGGCGCGGAGCACCTCCCGCACCTTCCGCCGCACCTCGTCCGGGCCGTCGCAGATGCCGCTCGGCAGCCCGGGATGCGGCACGAACAGCCCCACTTCCAGGCCGGACGGCATCCAGAAATCCAGATGGCCGCCGGTGATGGACAGCGGGGTGATGCTGATCTGCATGCGCGGTCCTTCGATCAGGCCGAGCTCGAGTGCCCGCTTGAGCCCCAGGTCCGCGCCCCCGGCGTCGCGCACCGTGGTGATGCCGGCGTCGAGCGTGCGCCGGAGGTAGCCGAGCGCCAGGTAGAAGTTGAGCGAGAAGGGCGTGGCGGCGTGCTTCACCATCCCTTCGTTCTGCATCGTCATGTGCACGTGTGCGTCGATCAGCCCGGGCATGATGGTTCCCCCGCCGGCGTCGAGCGCGACGACGGCGGCGTCGGGACGGCGCATGGCGTCCAGTGGGCCGACCGCGACAATGCGATCGTCCTGCAGGAGCACGGCGGCGTTCGGAACCGGCGGCACTCCCGTGCCGTCGATGAGCGTTCCGTTGCGAATGAGCGTGTAGGTCATGGCGATGCCCGGAAGAGTGCGAGGCGGTGGGATGCGCGGCGGTGCCCAATTTGCACTCCCGGGTCGGGCATCGCGAGGCTCCGCCTCCGGTGCGCCTGGCGTGTTCCGGACCCGGCACCGACAGGAAGCCGACAGGTCCCTTACACGTCGCGGCGCCGGCACGCGTTACTGTTCCGCGATGACCGCCATCCGACCGCAGGTTTCCGTGCGAACCGGGCCGGAGGCCGCCACCGACGCGCAGCGCGCGGCCCGGCTCGTCTTCGCGTTCGGCATGATGGGACTCGGTGTGCTGGCCCTGGTCTACGGCGACTTCGCCCTCCAGTGGCAGCCCGTGCCGGCCTGGGTCCCGTGGCGGGAAGGCGTGGCCTACGCGTCGGGCATCGTGATGCTGGGCGGCGGCCTCGGTCTGCTCGGCGAGCGCACCGCGGCAGCTTCGTCGCGCGTGCTCTTCCTGCTCGTGTTGGTGTGGTGGGTGCTGCTGAAGCTTCCGAAGCTGGCGATGGCGCCCCTGGTCGAGTCCAACTGGCTCGGATGTGGTGAGATCGGTGTCCTGTTGGCGGGCAGCATGGCCCTCTTCGCCAGGCTCACGGGACACGCGAACCCGCCGTGGCTGCGCTGGGCATCCGGCGAACGGGGGCTCGGAATCGCCCGCGTGTTGTTCGGCCTGGCGCTGCCGGCCATCGGCCTCTCGCACTTCGTCTACGCGGAGCAGACCGCGATGCTGGTGCCGGCCTGGCTCCCCTTCCGCACCGGCTGGGCGTACCTCACCGGCGCGGCGCACGTTGCCGCCGGCGTGGGCGTCCTCTTCGGGGTCTTCCCGCAACTGGCCGCCACGCTCGAGGCGGCCATGCTCAGTGTCTTCACGCTCCTCGTCTGGATTCCCGCCGTTGCCGCCGCGCCGACCACGCGGCTTCCGTGGACGGCCTATACCATCTCATGGGCCATTACCAGCGGGGCGTGGCTCGTGGCCACGGCGGCCGTCGGGCGCCAGCAGCACGACGAGTAGCGCGATCACCGCGAGGTCCCGGCTCAGTACCAGCCACGATTCGACGGGCTTGAAGGCGGTGAGCTGCCAGTAGTGCGCCGGGAACCACGACTGCGTGAGGACGAGTGCCGCGGCCAGCACGCCGCTCGCCGCCACTCCCCGGCGGCCGCGCACGAGGGGCACGAGCGGGATGAGCCAGAGCATGTACTGCGGCGAGAGCACCTTGGCGAGGGCAATGAACGCACACACGGCCGCCGCCCAGCCGCGGATCAGGCGGTCCTCGTCGCCGGGCATCCGGAGGTACCAGATCCAGACGCCCACGATCGCCGCGAGCTGCAATGCCGTCTGTATCCGGGCGATGCCGTCGGGGAGCGCGCCGACGAGATTCTGCGAGCCCCACCCGCTGCGCATGGTGAGCGCGAGCCCGGTGAGCGTATGGACGACGAGCAGGACGGCCGAGCCCAGCGATTCGATCTGCAGGGGCCGGTTCGTCTGGCGGAGCAGCGCCGCCAGGACGCCGTGCGGCGCGACCAGCACGAAGGGGGCGAAGCAGAGCGCCGCCGTCCCGGCAAACACCGCGGCCGTGATCACCGCCTCGCGCCGTCCGACGCGCCGCCACACCCAGATCACGGCAACGGGCGCGAAGACGGCGGGATACAGCTTGGCGGCGAACGCGACGCCGAGGATCCCGGCCCCGAGCCGCGGACGCGCCCAGACGAACGCCGCGAGCGCTGCGGCCGTGAGCGCCGCGGGCCACAGATCGAACCGCGAGAGCACGACCGATCCCAGCAGCAGGGGTGACAGGGCGGTGAATCCGAGCGCCGATGCGAGGCGGGTCCGTCCGGCTCCGAGTCGTACCAGGGTCGCGGCCATCGCCACGAGCATGAGACACCCGCAGACCAGCATCTCGACGTCGAAGCGCCGGGCGTACCCGGTGAGGTCACCTTCGATGGGGTTCAGGAGGGCCGGTATCGCGAACATGGGGAGGGCGGCCGGGGGATACTCGAGTCCGAAATCCCGGTACGGGACCGTGGTGTTCACGATCGCATCGCCGTAGCCCTGGTAGATCGGCGTGTCGATCATCTGGACGCGCTGATAGAACCCGACGTGGAGGCCTGCCCAGGCCAGCGCGAACACGCCGATCGCGAGCGCCGACCAGCGGATCGTGCGACGAGCGGGTTCAGTCGACATCCACGATCACGTGCCGCTTTCCGCGCAGCGCCGTCCGGTCCAGGAGGACGGCGTTGCCGCGGATGGTTCCGATCGACGCACGCGTCAGCGCCCGGCGGTCCGGGGGATGCACGTGCACGGCGAGGGACGCTGCGAAGGCGTCGGGCAGGTCGATCGTGATGCGCCACCCGGGACCGACCGGCTCGGTCGCCCAGCCGAGCGCCCCGAACCGCGTCGGGCACTGCTCCACGGCGATCCGCTCACCGGCGGCGAACCAGTGCTTGGGCGCGCCCTTCTGCAGGTGCACCGTCGCCGTCGCACCGGGACGATCGTGTTCCTCCCAGCAGAGCAGCCAGCGCAGGGCCATCGCGGGCTGCAGCTCGCTGTTGATCACGGCCGACCAGGCGTAGTGGCTTCCCTCCCCCGGGAAGTTCCCCGGCAGCAGCGCGTCCTCGGGCGCGTAGCGGCTCCCGGAATCCATGGCGTAGCAGAGGTTCCCGTACAACGCCAGCAGGAACGGACGGTAGTCGTCCTCACGAATGCGGCCGGCCAGCGTGCCGTGTTCCATGAAGTTCGAGGTGCGGGGATAGTGGCCGTCAGTGTTCATGCCCACGAGCTGCTCGCCGGCGAGCGTGCGATGCCGGAAATGGCCGGCGTCCAGCACCGGATCGCCCCAGTCGGCCGTCCACCAGTCCATCATGAACCGGTGGTTCTCATAGCTCGACAGGTCCCCGGGCTCTCGCTTCGTGTCGAACGGATGGAAGGGGGTGATGCCCGCGGTCTTCATCGCCTGGTCGCGCGCGTCGAGCGCGGTCCGCAGCGAGCGCTCGATGTTGCCGCGCATTTCCGTGGCCAGCGCACGGGCGGCGGCGCCGTCGTGCGCCAGCGTTCGGGCGACGGACGTCCGGCCCCGCGTCCGGGCATCGTCGGCCGCCGCGGCGAGCACCCGGCCGTGCTCGTACAGCCCGCGCCAGATCCAGGCGGCATTCTGGTAGAACCAGGGGTGCGCGTCGGGCGTGTCGTGCTTCGGGTCGCCGAGATCGGCCTCGGGCGAGCCCCAGATCAGGCCATGCCGGGGGTCCGTGGGCGGAAAGGTGCGCAGCGAATACCGGTACCGGTCGACGACGAAGCTGATCATCCGCTTCAGGGCCGGCAGTCGGCGCAGCAGCGCATCGAGATCATGCGTGTAGTCATAGGCACGCGCCGAGTTCTCCAGGAAGACGCCGGCATCGAGCGGCGCCTCCACCTGGTCCTGCGTGTTGTAGGTGAAGTTGCCGTCGGGCAGGATGTACTTCTCCAGGTAGTGCTCGAAGTAGGGCTCGGCCTGGTCGGTGAGGTTCCAGAGCTGCTGCGCCCACACGAACTCGTAGTGCGCCACCGGGAACAGCGCGTGGCTGCGCTCGGGGATCTTGGTGTAGGCCCCCTCGCCGATCTGGTAGCTGGGCTCCAGGCCGCGGTAGCTGCAACGCGAGAGCACGATACCCGCACGCGCCGCGTCGAGCAGCCAGGGATCGGGAATGTCCACCCGCATCCGGTCCTCGAAGAAGCGGCGCCAGTGATTCCAGATGCCGAACAGCGCCGTGAAGAACTGCCCGGCGTCGGCGTTCCAGTAGCGGTCCACCCAGCGTGAGGCCGGCAGGGCCTGCTCGGCGTTCGTGTCGCCCGGGGGAATGAGATTGCGCCGGCCCTCCGGGAGCAGCGACCGCACACGTGCCATCGGCGTCGCGTCCGCGCCCGGCGGCAGCAGGGCCATCACCTCGTAGCCCACTTGGAACACGGGGTTCCAGACGCCAATGTCCGCGGCCGGCAGATACCCGCCCAGGAGCGTGCGCTTGCTGTAGCCGGGTACGTAGTCGTAGAGGTACTCGGAGGGAAGGAAGCGCCGCGGATCGAACAGGCGCCCGGTGAGATCGGGGGCCCACAGCGACTGCGGGTTCGTGCCGAACTGCCGTGACGTGCCGTCGGCCTCGAGCCAGAGCGAGCGCTCCGGCCCCGATTCCTCGTTCGCCACCAGCGTCCACCCGATCAGCTCCGCGCCCAGGGCCGCGACGTTCTCGTAGCTCGGATCCTCGTCCGAGCCCAGGACGTACTCGCCCGGCCGGTCGGGCTGCGCCGGGAAGTCGGCCGGCCGCACGAGCCGGCCCGCGGGCGCGGCGTTGACGGGACGCGGCCGGACGTTCGCCAGATCGCCGATCCCCTTCGGGATCCGGGCGACCTCGCCGTGCTCGCCGACGTATACGATCACGCCGCGATGGGACACGTGCGTCTCGAAGACCGCCGTGGGTGCTCCGTCGAGCTTCGCGATGATGGCGACCAGGCGCCAGCCGTCGATCTCCTCGCCCACGCGCACCGCGCGTGCCGCGCCCGCCGGCCCCGAGGCCTGCACGGACTCGCCGCGGAATCCCCGGACCGCCGGTGCCCTGGCGAGCGTCTCCGCTTCGCCCGGCAGCAGCAGGGAGTACTCGTTCGGGATGCGGCCGGGAGTGTAGCGCTGCGTCCCCGCCGGGCGTGCGGCCGGCGCGTCGCCGTTCGTCATGCCCGTCGCGGAGGGCGAGCTGCGGCCGGCAAGATCGAGCATGCGCCGGGGCAGGACGGCAGCCGCCGCAGCCCACTTCACGAAACGACGACGGTCGACCATGGAGTCTTCTCCGGGCGGGCGATGGGTGTCCCCAATATGGCGCGGCCCGAAGGTTCGGGCACGCGCGGCGGAGCGCCGTGTCAGCCGGGGAGTCGCCGCAGGACGACGCGCGCCGACAGCCGGGCGACGTCGTCCTCCGTGCTCAGCTCGGTTCCCGGCTTCTCGGCCGTTCCGCTCCCGCAGGCAACGGCCTGGCGGAGCGCGTCGGCCGGTGCCGCGC
>JBJKRG010000328.1:0-18844 GCA_046704805.1 Gemmatimonadaceae bacterium | reverse complement strand
CACTACATGGACGAGGCCGACAAGCTCTGCGAGCGGGTCGCGATCGTCGATCACGGCAAGCTGATGGCGCTCGACTCGCCGATGAAGCTCAAGGCCGCGATTCCCGGGGAGAACACGCTCGAGGTGAGCTTCTCGGAGACGCCGAGCGACTGGACGACGCGCGTGCGCGCCCTGCCCGGTGTGGACCACGTGGAGGGGCAGCCGCCCGTCTTCCGCATCACGTCGACGGCCGGTCCCGCCACGACCACGGCGCTGCTCGCCGCGGCCGCCGAGGCCGGCGTCTCGGTCAACTCGCTGGCCGTCGAGGCGACGTCGCTCGACGACGTATTCGTCCACTACACGGGACACCAGCTGCGCGACGCGCTCCAGGAGCAGCCGATGAGCGAGCGCCGCAGCATGGTGCGGCGGAGGTAGCGGCATGCAGCGCGCCTGGGCGATCATCGAGCGCGACCTGCGCCGGTTCCGCCGGAGCCCCATGCTCATCGTCATGTCGCTGTTCATGCCGGTGGTCCAGCTCGTCGTGCTGGGCCACGCCATCGGCGGCAACATCAAGCACCTCAAGGTGGCCGTCGTCGATCAGGACGGGGGCCTTCCGGCGATCCGGCTGCAGGAGCTGGCCAGGGCCGTCACCGCCAACGCGGCGACGTTCACGACCATTCCCTACGCCGACCGCGGTCAGGCGATCCAGGCGCTGCGCAACGGCAAGGTGAACGGCGTGCTCACGATCCCGCCGGGGTTCTCGCGCCGGATGCTGTCGGGCGACGACCCGCGCGTCGCCCTCATCGAGGACAACACCGACAACGTCACCTCCGCCACCCTGGCCGCCAGCTTCAGCGGGATCGTGCAGGCCTACAACCAGCCGCCCCCGTCCACACGCCGCCTGTCCGACGTCGCCACCCTCGAGACGGTCGAGCTGTATCCGTACGTGCCCTACATCCAGTACCTGCTCCCGGGCATGATCGTGATGTCGATCTTCATGATGGTGATGATCGGCGGCGGGATCATCTTCATCGACGACAAGGCGCGGGGGCTGCACGAGGGCTACCTGGTCACCCCGGTCACGCGGCTCGAGCTGATCTTCGGGTTCAACGTGTCGGGGGCGATCAAGGCGATGTTGACGGGCGCGGTGCTCACGATCATCGGCAGCGTGATCGCGGGAATCCCGAATCCGCTGGATCCGATCCGACTGGTCCGCCTGCTCGTCGTCATCGCGGTCACGTCCATCGCCCTCGTGAGCATGATGTTCCTGCTCATGGTGCGCATGGAGGACCCGCTGCTGCCGCGCGCGCTGTTCGGCGTGCTGAACACGCTGCTCTGGTTCCCGAGCGGCGCCATCTGGCCGCAGGCCGCGTTTCCCGCCTGGATGCGCTCCATCGCGGTCGCCGATCCGTTCACGTACGCGGTTCGGGCCCTGCAGGACATCGTGCTGAAGAACACGGGGCTCTTCGCCGTCAGCTTCGACCTCCTCTTCCTCCTGCTGTTCACCGTGGTCACGATGGGAGCGGCGACCCTCCTCTTCCGGCGGACGCTGTCGTGACTACGCGGGACCGCCTCCTCCGCGCCGCCGTCGCACGGTTCGCCGAGCACGGCTTCCACAACGTGAGTGTGCGCGACGTCTGCCGCGATGCGAAGGCGAACGTCGCGGCGGTGAACTACCACTTCGGGGGCAAGCTGGGGCTGTATCGAGAGGTCGTGGGCACGGCGATCGATGCCATCCGCACCGTCTCCGCGGGGATGGTGTCCGCCGAGGAGGACGCGCCGCCGGAGGAGCGGCTGCGCCGGTACGTGAGCGCGTACGTGCGAATGACGGCCGGACGGCACGCCCGCGAGGCGCGGGCGCGCGTGGCCTGGGTGCACCAGCTCATGGAGCACGAGAGCGCCGAGCCGACGCCACTCGCCCCGTGGATCGCCGAGCAGGCACTGATGCCGCGGATCCGCTACCTCGGCCAGATCGTCGCCGAGCTGATTGGCTGCCGCGCCACAGACGCGCGCGTGCGCCGGTGCGTGATCAGCATCCAGGCGCAGTGTCTGTTCTACGCGGCGCCGAACCGCTTCCGCGATGCCGCCTTCCCCGGGTGGCCGCCGAGCGCCGCCGAGCTGGCGGCCGCGGCGGACCACATCGTGGAGTTCTCACTGGCCGGGGTCCGGCAGATCGCGCAGAACGGTTAGAACTGGAGGCCGAGCGTGAGCGGCCGGAATTCCACGCTCGCTCCGGAAATGACGTGCATGCGGAACTCGAGATAGAGCGACACGGTGCCGACCGGGATGCGCACCCCGGCCCCGCCGTTCCACCCGAGGTCCTGCGTCGTCGACAGGAAGTAGTACGCCGTCTGGTTGCCCGGTGCGACGGGCGGGTACACCCGCAGCGGCTCCCGTGACACGTAGTAGCCGACGCCGCCGATGGCGTAGAACGAGGGCGCCCACTGGCGCCTCCACCGGATCACCCGATTGAGCACCACGTTGGCCGTGACTCCGGTGATCGTCGCGTCGCGCCTGCAGCTCGCCACGCCGCCGCACACGACGCCATAGGCATGGTCGAAGGCGAACCGGTCGTACAGTCCCTCGAGGCGCACGGCGATCGGCGAGTCGGCCCACTTCGCGTTCACGCCGAGCGCGGCGTGGAAGCCGGTGTTCAGCGGGGTCAGCGAGCGGCTCCGCGGGAGCGTCGGGCCGGCTCCGAAATTCAGCGACAGCGCGGGACCTTGCGCGGCCGCGGCGTGCGGCGCGAGCGCGGCGGCGAGGATGAGGGCCAACCCCGGAAGGCGGATCATGAGCGTTCCGTACACGGGGCGGCGGGCGTGGTTCCGGAGGGTTCGCATTCGAACTCCAGGTGGGCGATCAGGCTCCTTGAATAAAGGGGCCGGACCGGGCGACGACAATCGGGGCCCCGCCGGATCGTGCCGGGCATGTCAGAGAACTGTGAGAGCGGCCCGCCACCGCGGGGGAGGGCTTTCCCCGACCGCCGGCGCGTGCGATCCTCTTCGATACGCGGCCGATCCGGGCCGCGCCGCCACTCCCGTCCCCATCGACCATGCCCGGTGCCACCGACCGCGTTCCGGCCGCCATGATCGGCGGGGTCGCCCGCGACCTCCGCCATTCCCTCCGCGCCCTCCGCCGCTCGCCCGGGTTCACGGCGGTCGTCGTCCTCACGCTGGCCCTCGGCGTCGCCGGTACCACGGCGGCGTTCAGCATCGTCGAGCCGGTGCTGGGCCGCGGGCTCCCGTACCGGGCTCCCGACCGGCTGCGCACGGTCTTCGAGCAGCGGGAAGGCGGCGGCACCCGCCTGCCGTCCGCCCCGACGGTGCGCGACTGGCAGCAGCAGCTCGGCACGGCGTCGAACGCCGTCGCGGGCGTGACGTTCGTGCGCGGCAACACGGTGACGCTCCCCGTTCCCGACCGCTCGGCGCGGGGGTTCGACGCCCGTGAGTACATCGACGCTTACGTCTCGCCGGAGTTCTTCACCCTGATGGGTGCGCAACCGTACCTCGGTCGCGTGTTCGGCCCCGACGAGAACCGTCCGGGCGCCCCGGCCGTGGCGGTCATCAGCTATGACCTGTTCGAGAACCGGTTCGGGGGTGATCGGACGATCCTCGGCAGGACGCTCGACGTGGATAGCCTGCCGACGACGATCATCGGCGTCATGCCCCGCGCGTTCTCGTATCCGAACTGGGCCGTCGGCGCCTGGGTGCCGACGGAACTCTGGCAGCCGATCAGGGTCTTCGAGGCGGCCCACGCCGGCGTGCTCGCGCAGCGCGGGCTCCACGTAGACAGCCGGACGGTCCTCCGGCTACGCTCCGGCGTCGACTCCGCACGCGCTGCGTCGGCCATGCGCGTCGTGCAGGCGCGTCTCGCGGCGGAGTACCCCGCCGAGCAGGGGCACTGGACGTCGGTGGCGCTCCAATCCCTCAACGCCGAGCTGTTCGGCGATCTGCCGCGCATGCTCCGACTTGTGTCGGGCGCGATCCTGCTCGTGCTGCTCCTCGCCTGCGCGAACGTCGCCAACCTGTTCCTCGTTCGGGGCAGCCGCCGGGAGCGCGAACTGGCCGTCCGCACCGCGTTGGGGGCTGGACGGTGGCGGCTGGTGCGGCAGCTGTTCGTCGAGGCCCTCGTGCTCGCTGCGGCCGCCGGAGGACTGGGCGTGCTCGCCGCCGGTGCCCTCGTCGGATACGCCCGCCACACGCTGGGCGCGCTGCTGCCCTTCTCCGACCGGCTGGCCGTGGACCCGCGGGCGCTGCTGTTCGCCGGCGGCGTCACGGTGGCGACGGCCCTGCTCGTCGGACTCGGCCCGGCGCTCCACGTCAGCCGCGGCGATCTGATGCAGCGCATCCGCACGGGAGGAGTCTCGGCGGCCGGCGATCGCCGCGAGCGCCGGGCGCGCAACCTCCTCGTGTCGCTCCAGTTCGCGCTCGCGCTCACGCTGCTCATCGGATCGGGGCTGTTGGTGCAGAGCTTCCGCCGGCTGCTGTCGGTTCCACTCGGCTACGATCCCCACGGCCTCGTGGACTTCGCCGTCGCGCCTTCCGACGCGTACGCGCAGCCGCAAGCGGCCGCGGCGCTGTATGCGCGGATCATCTCGGCGCTCGACGCGCTGCCCGACGTAGAAGCGGCCGCGGCGGTGGGAGGGGCGCTGCTGCCGACGAAGGTGCTGAAGGCCGATCTGCCGGCCGCCAGCCAGCCGCTGGTCCAGGCGGCCTACCACCCGGCGTCGACCGACTTCCTGCGCACCTATCGGATGGCGATGGTGGCCGGCCGGTGGTTCACCGACGCGGACATGCGCTCGCCCACCGGCCTCGTGGTCAGCAGCCGACTCGCTCATCAGCTCTGGGGAACGCAGAGTGCCCTGGGCCGCCGCATCACGGTGTTCCGCCAGTCGCAGGCGCGGGCGAACTTCGGTCAGCCGATCACGCTGCCGGTCATCGGCGTCGCGGCCGACGTACGGGAGAACGGACCGGCCAGCGAGCCGACCGCCGAGGTGTACCTGCCCTACACCCTGGAAGTCTGGCCCTGGATGACGTTCGCGGTGCGGTCGTCGAACCCGAGCCGGACGGCGCGGGCCGTCAAGGCAGCCGTTCGGGCCGTGGCGCCCGACATCCGATTCCGGTGGGGGCCGAGCACCGGGCAGAGCGGATTCGCGCTGATCGACGCGCAGACGCGGTTCGTGGGCGAGGTGCTCAGTGGTTTCGCGCTCGGCGCGCTGATCCTCGCCGCGGTCGGCCTCTACGGGATCGTGGCGTACACCGTGTCGCAGCGCACCCGCGAGATCGGCATCCGCCTCGCGTTGGGCGCCTCCGGCCACCGCGTCACCGCCACGGTGATGCGTGACGGCCTGCAGTTCGTGGTCCTTGGGGCGGCACTCGGCGTAGCCGGCGCGGTCGCCTCCACGCGCCTGCTCCGCTCGATGCTCTTCCAGACCACCACGACCGATCCGGAGACCTTCGTGGCGGTCACGGTCGCCCTGGCCGTCGTGGCACTGGTGGCGAGCTACCTCCCGGCACGCCGCGCCGCCCGTACCGACCCGACGATTGCGATGCGCGTGGACTAGCGCTAGAAATTGGGTGACTCCCAACAGGCCGGTGGCTCACATGCGAACGATCCGACTTTTCACGATCGCGGGGTTCGCGACGCTCGCCGCGCTCGCCGCCGTCGCGGCGGCCCAGACGCCGGACGCCGTGCCGACCCCCCGTATCGCGGTGCGCGACACGGGCGCCGCCGCGACCGAGGACCCGGCGATCACCAAGCAGGCGCAGCAGTGGTGGCAGGCGCTGACCACCGGAACCGTGGATCGGAGCCGACTCACACCGGCGATGCAGCGCGCGCTGACGCCGATCGTGCTCTCGGAATCGAAGAAGGAGTTCCAGGCGCTCGGCGCTCCGGTGAGCTGGACCTTCGAGGACAAGGAGGACGTCTCCGGCGCGACGGCCTACCGGTACCGCGTCGCCTTTCCGCATGGGAAGGTGCTGAACGTCACGATGGCGCTGGCGCCCGACGGCAAGCTGGCGGGGTATGTCGCGCGGCCCGATTAGCCTGGTCACGCTGGCGCTGCTCCTGCTCGGCGCCCGAAATGCGGCCGGGCAGCATTCGACCACACGCGACAGCCTCGCGATCGTGCGCCTGGAGCACGAGTGGCTGGCCGCCCGCGACAGCACGACCCTCACACGCATCCTCGCGCCGGACTTCGAGCACCCGGTGCCGAGCGGCGACGTGCTGACGCGGGCCCAGCACATCCACTGGGACGTGACGCATCCGCGGCCGCACGGCGAGCGGCAGCGCTTCGCGACGCTCGCCGTGCGCGTCTACGGGTCGGCGGCCATCGCGAACGGGATCGTGCTCACCACCGACGCGACGGGCCGCGCCATCCGGCGCACGCTGTTCACCGACGTGTTCGTCCGGCAGCACGGCGAGTGGCGGGCCGTGAACGCCCAGGAGAACAACGTGCCGCTGACGGCACAGGCGCACCGGCGACCGTAGCGCCGGCCGTTCCGAACATCCGCTATTGCGGTCGTGCGCGCCTTTCACAATATGTGATCTCTCGTTCCGGCCCACGCGGTCGACCCCATGCCCCCCTGGAGGTTCGTATGACGCGTAAGTCGCTGGCGGCCTGCTGCCTCGTCCTGTTCGGCAGCGTTCCGATGACGCTCCCGGCCCAGGTTCCGCTCCCCCGCCCGTCGTTCGGCCTGCTCGGCGCCGTCAACGTCGCGAGCCTCTCCGGCGGCAGTGTGGTCGGCTACGCGAATCACGTGGCCTTCTCGGTCGGTGGGTTCGCGCGTATTCCGCTCGCTTCATCCATCGCCTTCCAGCCGGAGCTGGAATACGCCGCCAAGGGCGCCGAGGAGACCGTGACCTCGGGCGGCTCCACCAGCAAGGGCACGCTGGACCTGCGATATCTCGAGATGCCGCTCCTGCTGCGGTTCACCGCTGAGAGCAGCCCGGCGCTCAAGCTCTTCGGTGAGCTGGGACCCGCCTTCGCGGCCCGGCTGGACTGCACGTTCAGCGGAACCTCGGGCGGGCTCACGATCTCCTTCGCCTGCTCCGAGGTCGGCAATGTCAAGTCGCTCGATGTCGGCGCCATGGCCGGCGCCGGCGTGGAGGTTCCACTCGGTACGCACGCGCTGTCCCTCGGCGTGCGCTACAACCTCGGCCTCACCGAGATCACCACCGGCAGCAATGTCAAGAACCGGAATCTGCAGTTCGTGGCCGCCTGGCGTTTCTAGCCCTCCGGCTGCGCGGCGACGCGTGGGGCGCGCCGGACGGATGCCGCGGCGACGCGTTCGCCTGGCCGTCGCCGCGGGGCTGCTGGTGCTCGCCGCGGCTCCATTGCGTGCGCAGCATCCTCTTCCAGCCGTCGTGCGCGTGCACGTCACCGACGCCACCGGCGCACCGATCGTCCGCGCCGACGTGGCGATCCTCGACGAGTCGAGGCCCGAGGCCGTCGCCGTGGCCACGACCGACTCAACGGGCCGGCACACCTTCTCGATCGTCCCGCGCGCGACGCGCTATCGCGTCACCGTGCGCAAGGTCGGCTACCTCGCCACCACCCGGCGGCTGCTCGTCTCGCCGGGCGACACGACCGCGATCGAGTTGCGCATCGCCGGAGTTCCCACTGCCACGCAGCTGCCGACCGTCGTCACCCGCGAGACCTACCGGGTGGATCGCGACCCCGGCTTCCGCGAGGGATTCGCACAGCGGTGCCGCGCCATTTCGGTTTCCTGCATCACGGAGGACTCGCTGGTCACGCGTCCGAACGACCTCGACCACTTCTTCAACCAGGTGCCCGAGCTGATCCACGTGGCGAGCAGCGCGGCGCTCCCCGCCCAACCCATGATGTACGGAGCCACCGGAGGGGTGTGTACGCCCACTTTCTACGTGGACGGGTTCCGATGGAGTCTGTCCTGGAAGGAACTCGCGGAAGCCTACGGCCCCCGCGAGCTCACCGGGATCGAGGTCTATCCCACCGGGAAGGCAAGGCCGATGCGCTGGGCCGGCGATCCCACGTGCGGCGTGGTCGTCTTCTGGACGAAATGAAGCCTGGCCGCCGCCCTACTCGTGGTGCCAGTTGAGGATCGGCAGGACGCGGAACGGCACGGGATTGTCGCGCACGATGTTCAACACGCCGACCTGCAGGCCGTCCAGCGACCACGCGTAGTTGAGCAGGCCGATCGAGAGCCCGTGCACCAGCCCGTGGACGTTGTTGAAGGCGCTCGCCGCGAGCCCGTCCAGCCGGCCGCCGTTTCCGACCCTGATGTATGCCCCGGCCAGCAGGGCGCCCGTCGCGCGCTCCGAACCGGCCACCACGCCGCCGATCGCCACGCCTTCGAGCCGCGGCGCACCCGCGCCGAGTCCGCCGATGGCCACGCCGTGGAGCAGGCCGCCCGAGCCGACGCCGAGCCCGCCGATTCCGATGCCGGTGAACGGTCCTCCGGTGCCCGCGCCGAGTCCGCCCACGACGACTCCCTTCAGTTCACCGGCCGCTCCGATCCCCAACCCGCCGATGCCCACACCGGTGAAGGCACCACCCGCGCCCGCGCCGAGCCCGCCCACGAGGAGGCCGCTCGCGTTGCCGGCCGCGCCGACCCCCAGCCCGCCCAATCCGATGCCGTTGAAGTCGCCGGCCGTCCCGGCACCCGCTCCGCCGATCACGATGCCGTCGATGCCGCCGGCGCTCCCGGCGCCCAGCCCGCCGACGACGAGGCCGCTGATGCGACCGCCGGCGCCGACGCCGAGCCCACCGACGAAGCCACCCTTCAGCGCTTCACCTGCGCCGATTCCCAATCCGGCGATGCCGATACCGCGAATCTCCCCCTCCGCCCCCGCGCCGCCCACGCTGAGCGCGAGCCCGGAGATATTCGCCCCGTCGGTCAGCGGCACGCCGAGCGCGAGCCCGTGGATCTCACCCGTCGGCGTGCCGATCGACGACCAGACCGTCGCGTTGATCCCGTGCACCCACTTGACGTTGTGATCGCGGAAGTTCAGGCGCACGCCGGTCACGCGCGGGATGTTGCCGATCGCGAGGCCGACATGGTTGACCGTGAGGTCGAGCCCCTGCGCGGGCAGGACGACCGGCACGGCCAGCAGCAGAACGAAGAGCGGACGGATGTGGCGCATGGCGAGCCCCGTATGAAGTCGTGCGGGCGACTTCCGGCACTACGTCCGCCGTTCCGCAGCAGTTTCGCACGGGACGGCGGACGTCATGGCGATGGTCCGATACGTACCATAGAGTGGTGCAGCGTTCTGTCAGGGATTTGACCCCACCCGGACCGTACTCATTGTCTGGAGTTCCCCGATACCCGGACGCCGGCCGCCGTGACCGCGGGTGGAAGCATCTTCAGCTCCTGGAGGTTGCGCAGGTCCTTCACGCGCTCCGCGGGGTATCCCAACTCCTCGAACGGCATGATCCCCTTCCCCTTCGGTGCGTGGCAGGCCGCGCACTGGAAGGCCTCCTTCGTGACCGAATGGCTGAGCATCAGCGTTGCGTCCTGCCGCATCCATCGGGGTTCGATATTGCCGCTGAAGGGGATCGTCCACCCCTTCGGAATCCCCATGTAGTGCATGTAGTCGTCCATCATGTACGCCTTGAACACGCGACCGTACATGAGCTGGATGATCGGATCGCTGACCGCCTTCTGAACGGCAGCCGGCACGTCGCCGGTCTCGTAGAAGACGTTGTAGTCCACGGGGAGCAGCATCCCGCCGAACGGCCCCTGATTCCCCATGTCCTCGTACATCTTCGCGTTGAACCGCTTGAACGGCGTGATCTTGCTCTTGCCCTCCTTCGCGATCGGACGGAACACGGTGTCGTAATAGGCCGCGTAGTCGAAGTCGCGGAACGCCGAATCGGGGGTGGTCGTGAAGGCGCGGTACAGGCCGAGTCCGTTCGGGTTGTCGCCGAGCGCGCCGGCCATGAACGTGCCCTTGCCGTTGAACCACCGGTACACGATGGCCACGCCCGGCTCGCCGGAGCGCAGCACGTCGCGGTAGAGCCAGATCCCCTCCGTGGAATCGTAGACCGGCGTGGTCCAGTCGCGGAGCACGACGTTGTCGTCGGTGAGATGCGTGATGTGGCAGGTGGTGCAGGCGAGCTTGTCGGTGTGGGCGTTGAGGAACGCCCGCGTCGCCTTGTTCTGCACGTGCGGCGACGAGGTGTGGCACTGCTCGCACGTCACCGCCACGCCGGGCAGGTCGTTGTCCACGAGGTCGGTGCCGTTCGTGCCACGCGCGATCAGGTGGCCGTGCGACTCGTGGCAGTCCAGGCACTGGACGCCGGCGCGGTAGTGCACGTCGTAGTCCCGGTCTGGCGTGCCGCGCTTGGCCCCGGGGTGCAGCAGCCGCGCGTTGTGATACCCGGTGGCCTTGGCCGCGGCGTTGTTGGCGTACATGTCGCCGCCGTGGTTGTGCTCGTGGCAGCGCAGGCACGCGTCGGAGGTCGGACGGCCGACGGTCATCGCCGCCCGCATGCTCCGGTCCTGCGTCCAGCGGTCGCGGCCGTTGGAGTCCTGCACCACGTACCGCTCGTTCATGTCGTAGGTGCGGGAGTGGCAGATCAGGCAGTCGGTGGCCGCGAATTCCGCGTCGACCGGCTCGTAGCCCGGGAACATCGACCCGGTGATCGGGCCGTACTGGCCCACGGCGTGGCACTGCCCGCAGCCGTCGCTCCGCGTCTCACCGGTGTTCGTATTGACGAGCGTGGCCCATCCCGTCCAGGTGAACGATCCGGGGATGCCGCAGGCGCGGTCGATCTTCCCCATCGGAATGCCGTCCACCAGCTTGCCGTTGAACCCGTACGTCGTGAAGCCGCTGAACTGGTTGAGTCCGAAGTGCACGCTGTGCTCCACGTTGTCCCGGGTATCGACGGTCTTGTAGCCGCCGGCGCCGTCCGGGACGCGCATCGTCGGATGGCAGGTGAGGCACGTCTCGGGCCCCTGGTACTCGCGAATGCCGGCCTTCCGGAAGTACTCGACGTGGTCGAACCCGGTGTTCCGCCCGAACGTCCGGACGCCGTCGGCCAGTCGCTGCGCGACGTCGCGGTACACCGCCGCGTTCTGCGGCGCCGGGTCCACCGATGCGTACGGTCCGCGCTCCTGCCGCAACCGGATCGCCAGTTGCTCGAACTGGGCGTCGGTGAGGCGCTCCACCGGATACTGGATCGCCGCCGGCCGGTGCACGGCCGGCACGGCGAGGTTCACCAGCCGCGAATAGTTCCACCAGACGAGCCCCCCGGCGACGACCAGGGCGGCCGCCCCACGCAGGAGCCAGCGTTGCGTTCTCGTGGTCTTCATGGATCCCTCCGGCCGGCCGCCGCCTCCTCGGGGCGGTCCGGCGCGTCGGTTGCGGGTTCTGCGCCGTCGCGTGCGGCTTCGGCCGCACGGATGCGCGCGTACTCCAGCGGATGCTCCCGGAGCATCTCCTCCTCGGAGATGCGCCCGGTGATCCAGACCCGGCTCATCGGGAACTTGTCCGGGTTGTAGTGCACGTTGTAGAAGTGCCAGACGACGATCGCCGAGATCGCCAGGATGGCTTCGTCGCTGTGGGCGATGTAGGCCATCGGGATCGCGAGGTCCGGGAGGCGGTTGCCGAAGAACACCGGGAACCAGAGGATGAGTCCCGAGAGCATCATCACCGGCAGCCCCCAGAACACCGCGAAGTAGTCGAACTTCTCGCGGAAGTTGAAGCGGTCGTACGCCGGCAGCTCCTTCCGCAGTCCGAAGTAGTAGAGCGACGTGGCCCACCAGTCGCGTGCGTCCTTCCACGTGGGCAGCATCGGCCAGGCCTCCCACAGCCGGAAGCGATGCCGCACGAGCAGGACGGCGAGGTACGACGCGTGCACCAGCCCGTCGGCGATCATCACCAGCGCCGCCACCCGGTGGATCGCACGTGCCGTCGCCAGACCGCCGATCACGTCGTAGATCGCGCCCAGCCAGTGGGTGCCGGGAAACCGCATCGGAATGCCGGTCAGCGCGAGGACGAGGAACGACACCAGCATCGCCAGATGCTGCACGCGCTGGAATCCACTGAGCCGGACGAACGACCGGTGCGTGCCGCCGCCGGTGTTGCCGGTGGCCGTCGCGGGCGAGGCCGCAGAGCCGGCCGTCATCGTCGCTTCAGTCATAGAGCACCCGCCGCATGACGTGGAAGGCCGTGCGCCCGACCACCGCCGCCACGGGGCGGAGCCGTAGCAACCGCCCTGCCAGCAGACGAGCCACGGTGCGGGCATGCCGGCCGGCGAACGCGCCGACCCGCCGGGCGAGCATGAGCCAGTTGAACTTCCGTTGCACGTCGAGGACGATGCCGACGACCAGCATCGCCATCGTCCCGGCGGTGAGGAGGAAGAAGAACTTCTCCTCGACGAACAGCACCGGCGTCCTGTCCACGCGCAGGTCCAGATGGTTGGCGCCGGACACGGCGAAGTTCCGCTCGGCCCCGGCGTGGCAGCCGGCCTGACCGCACGTCTGTGTGAGATTCCCCGCCGCCACCGTCGAGGCGGAGTCGGAGGCCGGCAGGATGTGGTGCGCCGTGTGGCAGTCCGGGCAGGAGGCCGTGTGCGCCTCGCCGAACCGGATGGCCTTGTAATGGAAGCTCCGCCGGTACGACGCGACCGCATCGGTCGGCACGCCGTGCCGCGCCATCATCTCCCGGTCGTCGTGGCACGCCACGCACGACGCCATCCGCTCGGCGGGCGGGGCGTCGCTCAGGCGGGTGACCGCGTGCGGATCACCGGCGCCGTGGCAGGTGAGACACTGCGGCGCGTCGGGATCGCCGGGCCGGCCGTGAACGCTCGCCGCCAACTCCGCGGCCTCACGCCGATGCGAGTACGGTGCGCCAAGGGAATCCGTCGCGTGGCAATCGCCGTCGCACGTGGCCGGCGCTGCGGCCATCCCGGCCGGGTGCGGAAACGTCGTGGCCGCGGGATGGCACTGGCTGCACGCCAGCGTGCCGTGCACGGAGCTGCGGAACGCTTCCGCAGCAATCGTGAAGGTGCGCGCCGGCGCATCGACGGAATCGCGGTAGCCGAGCCCCGGCATGGCATGGCAGGCGAGGCAGCGTGCGTTCGACGACACGACGATGCCGTCGCCGGTTCTCGGAGCGGTGAATGAGACCGCGGGTCCGTCGGGCGCATCCCCACGCTGCGCGCCGATCGGACCGGCAGTCCCCGATGCAACCGCCACCAGGAGCACCGCGCGCCACGCGGCGCCCCGGCGAGTCCATCGTCCGGCGTGGGCACGTCCCGCGCCGCCGGCGCGGAGTGCCGCCTTGTCGGAAACCGTCTGGGGGATCGGCATTGGCATGTACAACCCCTCGAGACTGCGACGTAGTGGACGATGACTGTAGCACTATCTGGTTATATGATTTATTATTCATTCGAGGCCGATAGGCTGGCGGGCAAACCCGGATGGGAGGTCAGGCAGGGCCTGACAGGAACCGGAAGGCGGGCCCCGCCGGCGGGCGGTATATTCGCGCCATGCGACCCTTCCTGCAGTCACGCGCCGGCGCGATCGCCCTGTCGCTCGCCGCGCTGCTCTCCGCACGGCCCGCGAGCGTGCGCGCCCAGCAGTCGGGCACGGATCAGAGCCGGCTCTTCGCCGCCGTCGACTCGATGGCGGCCGCCGCCTACGCCACCGACAGCATCGCCAGCATCACCGTCGGCATCGTCGACAGCACCCGACTGGTGTGGACCCACAGCTACGGGTACGCCGACATCGGCGCGCACCGGCTGGCGAACCGGAACACGGAGTACCGCATCGGCTCGATCACGAAGCCATTCACGGCGGTGATGCTCATGCAGCTCGCCGAGGCCGGGAAGGTGCACCTCTCCGACCCGGTCGAGGACTATCTCCCCGAGGTGACGGAGATTCGCGGGGCGCCCCCCGGCGCGCGCCCGTTCACGTTCATCCAGCTGGCGACGATGACGGCCGGCCTGGCGCGGGAGCCCGAGCGGGAGGGGCCGTTCTGGACGGGATCGGTCGCCACGTGGGAGAAGACCCTGCTCTCCGCCCTGCCGCACACCACCTACATCGCCATGCCGGGCACGAAGTACTCGTACTCGAACATCGGCTACGCGATCCTCGGCGCCGCGCTCAGCCGCATCGCCGGCGTTCCGTACGTGCAGTGGGAGCGCACGCGCGTGCTCGCGCCGCTCGGGGTGGACCATACCCGTTTCCAGATCGACCCGGCGATCGCCGCCAACGTCGCCCGCGGCTACGACGTGAGCCGGAGCGGCGTGCCGTCCGACAGCGTCCCGGATCGCGAGGCGCGGACCGGCCGCGGGTACAAGGTGCCCAACGGAGCGCTGTTCACGACGGTCGGCGACCTCGCCCGCTTCGTCTCGTTCGAGATGGGTGACGGACCGGATTCCGTGCTCCCGCGGGCGCGCCTCGACTCGGCGTTCAACGGCATCGTCGCCTCGTCGGACAACCTCTCGGGCGGCTACGGCCTCGGCTTCATGGCCCACCGCCTCGGGAACTTCGCCTACGTGGGCCACGCCGGATCGGTGGCCGGCTACCTGGCGGCCATGTTCTTCGTGCGATCGGCACAGCGCGGAGTGATCGTGTTCCGCAACGCCACCGGTGGACGCGTGAACCCGAGCGCGCTGGCGGCGCACATTCTCGAGCGCGTGGTCGCCGCGACGCGCACGACGACGGACCGCTGACGCCGGGCGCGTCAGCGCCGCTCGCTCACCCGGATCGTCTCGATCGTCTGGACGCCGTCTGCGCCGGGAGGGCGGATCGTCACATCGGCTGCGCTGCCGCTCCCACCAGGCCGGCCGTCCGCACCGTAGGAAGTCAGCACGAAGCCGGCGACACCGCCGGTCTGCACCGCGCGGTACACGTACCGATGGCCCCACGGATCGACCGGGATCGGGCGCAGCACGTAGGGGCCGTCCCAGTGGCCGGCGCCCGCCCACGAAGCCGGCTCCGCGACGAGCGCACGGAGCCCCTGCTCCGTCTCCGGGTACTGCTTCACATCGTGGCGATACGTCTCCAGTGCCGCCGCGAGCGAATCCATGTCCGCGACCGCCGTGGCCCGACGGTCGCGGAAGAACCGGAAGTGCCGCGGCGCGACGGCGGTCAGTGCCGCCACCACGGCGACTAACAGCGCCAGGCCTTCGAACACGTTCGGGCGAGGGAAGCGGCGGCGCATGGCTACGGCCCCGTGAGGCAACGGTCCGTTCGCCCGGTGCCGCGCGGCCATCGATAGGTCTCGTGCAGTGTCGACTGCAGGGGACTCATCGCCCGCGGTTGCGCCCAGCGCGGATCCCAGCGGACGTATCGCGCGTACGCCGGACGCACCTGCAGGGCGAAGTTGCAGTACGACCAGTAGTACAGGATGGAGTCGCGCCGCGGATTGCTGCCCACCTCGGCCAGCGCGTGCGCGGCCGCGCTGTCGAGATGCGCCCGCACCGAGTCGATGGAGTAGGCGGGCCGGCCGAACCGCCGCGCGTAGTCGTCGATGCGCAGCGACACCATGCGCATGTACATGAGATGTGTGACGCGCGGGCTCGTGACCACACGCGGCTCGCGCGCAATCACCACCAGCCGCCACCCGAGTGCCGACAGGCACAACACGAGGGCCAGAACATCGATCGCGGCCCGGCGGGTCAGTGCGTTCACCGCCCGGACCAGTCTGCCGGGCAGGCGCACGTGAAGGCGCCGTGCAAACGACGGGCGGCCGGACAGACCGAACTCACGCAGGGGAAACCGAAAGTCCCCGCGGCCGCCCCGCGGCCTTCCCGTCGATCCCGGCCGCGGCGTCACGCCGTCTCCAGCACGCCCGACACGGCCGTGACGTAGCGGCGCCACGTGGCGAGCTCGGCCTGCAGCAGCCGTCGGCCCTTCGGCGTCAGCGAGTAGTACTTCGCCCGCCGGTTGTTGTCGGAGAGTCCCCACTCCGAGTCGATCGCGCCACCGGCATCCAGGCGGTGCAGCGCCTTGTACAGCGCCGCGTCGACGATCTCGAGCTGGTGATCCGAATGCCGCTCGATCCACGTGCTGATGCCGTAGCCGTGCATCGGCCCCCACGAGAGGGTCTTCAGCACGAGCACGTCGAGCGTGCCGTGGAGAAGGTCGTTGGGCGAACGGGGCACCGGCTTCTCCACAAACCTGGTTAGTAGAGAAGATGCGAATATGGGGGCCGCCCGTCAAGCGAGGTGCGAGCTACCCTCCGTCCTTCCTGCCAGGCGCCCCCCTTCGGCGCGGCGAGCCGCGCGGATCCGGAGCACTCCGCCGACCGTCGCCCCGGCGGCCATGACGAGCGAGAGGAGCAAGGTGGACCACGAGGGCTGGTGCCGCGTCGCGGCCAGGACCACGACGTTGAGCAGGAGCCAGAAGCCGACGACCGCCGCAGCACTGGCCAGACGCGCGCGCGGGTCGAGCCAGACGGCCAGGTACCCCGCGACGACGCCGAGGGCCATGATCCACAGGGGCACGGCGACGAGCAGGGGGCCGTGCTGCGTGGCGCGGACGAGGGAGGGCCACGTGAGGCCCAGCGCCCGTGCGACACTCGCGGAGCACAGCAGGACCAGCGTCTCGATCACGAACGTGAACACGTACGCCGTGGCCCCAATCCCCGCGAACCGCCGGACCTCGGGCCAGGTCAACTCGCGCACCAACTGGGCGAGGACGTGGGGCGTGGCGCGCACCGTCTCGCGCCAGTACTACCACCGCGCCGCGCCCGCGCCCTCCCGCTCGGTCCGCTGCTGGAACTCCTCGGCGAGGTCGCCGAGCAGATCGTCGTGCACCTTCGTGCCGCGCGCCAGCCCGTCCAGGAACAGCTCGGGAACCGCGGGAGGCGCGGTCATGTGCCCTCCGGTCGAAGGGTGGGGGTGAGCCCGGCCCACGCGGAGCGGTGCATCTCCTGGGCGTGTCGCGCCGCGCGCCGGCCGGCGCCGGTCACGGCGAAGCAGCGACGCGTGCGCCCGCCGCGAACAGGCAGCGGCTCGCTGGGGGACGACGAGAGATACCCCTTGTCCTCGAGCCGCTGGAGGGTCGCGTAGATCGCGCCCGGCGAGTAGTCGCGGCCCATGCGGGCCGACAGGTCCCGTCGCACGGCGAGCCCGTACGCCTCGTCGTCCAGCCGTGCGACGGCGAGCAGGACCGCCAGTTCCAGTGCGCCCAGCGTGCGTGTCGACATAGTCCTATTTTGTAGAACAAATCACGCCCGCGCAAGCCCCGGAGGGCCCGCCGGGAGTCTACCTCCCGGCGGGTGCCTCGCTCTTCGGCGGCGTCGGATCGTCCCAGTTGATGATCGCGTTGAAGACCATGTTGAACTCGCCGTGGTTCTGCCACCGGTAGATCGGATTGTTGGCGAACATGATCACGCGCCCGTGCCCGTCGTGCGCCTTCGAGATGTCCACCACGAACGGCTGGTTGACCAGATGGTCGGCCCCCGTCATCAGCCCGCTCAGCACCGCCGAGTCGCCGCCGACGTACTCGGCGAGAATCCGCGAGGAATCGGCGACGCCCACGTGGAACACCTGTGCGCCCTGGTTGAACTTCACCGGAATGGTGTCGGTCGCGTACCCGTAGAAGATCGGACTGTCGGTGCGGGTGATCTTTGCCATCACGAGCGGCTTCTGCGCCGTCACGCCTTCGGGCCGCTCCTCGTACACCGACCGTGCGAGTCCGAAGTCGATGGGATAGCTCACCGCCTGCGCCGCGGTGATGAGCGTGCCGCCGGCGTCGAGGAAGGCGTTGATCGCGTCCACGCCGGCCTGGCCGAACCCGCCGCTCATGTCGGGCGTCGAGCCGTACATGCCGAGGAACCGGTACTTGGCCGTCCGCTCATAGGGCTGTGGATGCTTCGCCTTGGGCGCGAACACGGCAGACCGGTCGATGTTCTGCGCCGCCATGATGATCACGTCGTAGTCCTTCTTCAGGTTCCCCTGCTCCAGCCGCTCCTTGAAGATCAGATCGTACGGGATGTGGAACTTGTCGAAGGTGAAGCGATACCAGCCCAGGTCCTGCGTGCCGCTCCACTGGGAGTAGATGGCGATCCGCGGCACGTCTGCGTCGTGCGACGGCACGTGCGGCAACTCGGAGAGATCCGCGGCGGTGAGGCCGAGCGAGTCGACCATGTGCCGCGCGGCGGCGAGATCGGCCGCCGAGCCGGTGACGATGAACGACCCCGCCGGGAACTGCACGCCGTCGACCGTGAACGTGCTCTCCGCCACCTGCATCGGCACGTTCTTCAACAGATACCGGAAGGTGATCATGTTGTTCGAGCCGTAGTGCGCCACGGCCAGGCCGGCGGCCCCGCTGCCGGCCACGGTGCCCTCGACCACCGCCTTCTTCACCGGCGTCACCGGCACGTCGAGGATCGACTTGTCGTTGATCTCCTTCACCGTGACGTCGAACGCCCAGCCCATCGACCAGCCGCTGTCGTCGTACGTCGTGAGCCGCGGATCGGGGAAGATCTGCTTCTCGAGCAGGTTCTTCGCGAGCCGGCCGTAGGGCTGGTTGAGCTTCACCACGTACGAGCCGGCCGGGAACGTATCGTCGCCGATGACCGTGCTCCGCTTCAGCGTGCCGACCTCGATCCCCTGCGCCCGCAGGATGTTGACCAGCGTCGCCGGCCTGGTCATGTCGCGCGCCACCGGAATGACGAATCCGTACGGCGCCTTGTCGCTGCCGTCCTCGATCGAGTGCTCCGTCATCACGTAGAAGTTCTGCAGCACCATCTGCGGGAACATCGACGTGAGCTGGAGCGCCGAGAGCGTGGCCGTCTCCATGTAGTTCGTGTTGTCCCGACGCGTGAACGTCGCCACGCCGTTGGCCGGAACCGGCAGGCCGCGGTACCACTCGCGCGGCTGCCCCGGGCCCTTGCCGGTGGGCAGATTCGGGCCACGGCCGAACCC
>JBJKRG010000327.1:0-39294 GCA_046704805.1 Gemmatimonadaceae bacterium | reverse complement strand
AGCTGGCCGTCGGCGACCGGGTGCGCCTGGAACGCGATGTCCGCGGCCGTGCCCTCGCCATCGCCGAGATCCTGCCGCGGCGCTCGCGCCTGGCGCGGCGCGCCCCGGGGGGCGGTCGGGGCGAGCGGGTGATCGCCGCCAACGTCGACCAGGTCGTGGTGGTGTTCGCCGCGGCCCGGCCCGATCCCCACCCCCGCATGCTCGACCGCTTCCTGGTGATCGCCGAGGCGAACGGGCTGGCCGCCCGCATCGTCGTGAACAAGGTGGACCTGGTGGGCCTCGAGGTGGCCCACGCCCGATTCACCGACTATCCCCGCGCCGGCTATCCGGTCCACTTCACCAGCGCCAAGCGGGGCGACGGACTCGACGTCCTGCACCGCGCCCTGGGTGGGCGCACGTCCGTCCTGACCGGCCCCAGCGGCACCGGCAAGTCGTCGATCATCAATGCCCTGTTCCCCGGACTCGACCTGCGCGTGGGCGAGATCAGCGCGTCGGTGAACAAGGGACGGCACACCACCGTGGGGGCATCGCTGCATCCCCTCCCGGACGAGGCCGGGGGGTTCGTGGTCGATACGCCCGGGCTGCGCGAGGTGGGGATGTGGGAGCTGCCCGTGGACCGGCTCGACCTCTGCTTCCCCGAGCTGCGCGTGCACCGCGAGCAGTGCCGCTTCGCCGACTGCCGGCACGTGGCCGAGCCCGACTGCGCGGTGCGGGCCGCCGTGGAGCGCGGCGAGGTCAGCGTGGACCGCTACGAGAGCTACCTGCGGCTGCTCGAGGAGATCGCGGAGCAGAAGGTGGAGTGGTGAGATGAAGAACGGCGCCCGGAGCATCGCACCGGGCGCCGTTCGTGCTTCGCTGTCGTTCTGCGCTGCTAGTGCTTAAGCAGGATCAGGAACTTCGAGTTCTCCCAGAACTGCCGGGGCGACGTGATCGTCAGTCCCCCGACGATCTTGCCGTCCTTCACCTGCGTGGGCTGCATGTACTGCGGGTCCTGCCGCGAGAAGATCGTGTACTCCCCGTCGGGCAGGGTGATGCTCGTGTCCTTCGTGATGTCGATCCGCGTGAACGCCGTGGTATCCAGCGTCCGGGCCGGCTGGATCGGACGGCTGCCGACGAGCCAGAAGGTGCGGTGTCCTTCCTCGACGATCACACCGTCGTGGATGAGCTGGTCACGCGTCCCGGCGACGTAATAGCCGGTGTTCCGGATCTCGGTCAGCTGGCCGACGGTGTCCGACAGCGCGACCTTGACCGAGTTCAGGGTGTCGACCTGGTCCTTCAGCGAGGCGATGCGGATGTTCTGCGAATCGACGATCGCCTGGAACTCCTTCTTCTGATTCTCCACCGTGGTGCGGAAGTCGGCGATCGCCTGCTCGTACTGGGCGACCTGCTGCATCAGCGTCGAATCGTGCTTGGACAGTGATGCCGCCTCGACGCGCACGCGGTGCAGCCGTGCATCGGTCTCGTCGAGCTGCTTCACGACGGCGCGGATCTTGTTGATCACGTCCTGACGATCTTCCTTGATCTTCGCCGCCTCGGCGGGCGTGGCCAACGCCGTCGTCTTGGCGGCCTTGGGCAGGGCGCGCGCCTTGGCGATCTCGGCGTTGATGTCGTTGATGAATTGCGTGGAAACCAGCATGTCGTTGAGGAGCTGGTTCTTCACGTTCAACAGCGAGTCCTGACGGAGCGAATCGGCCTTCGCCAATTCGGACAACTGCTGCTTCGCGTGCGTGTCGCAGGCAAACAGCGTGGGGATCAGCAACAACAGGGCAAGTCTCTTCACGGGTACGGCCCCCCTTAGGGGTGTTTGGGGTTACCAGCTTCCACGTTCACCGACGACATCGATCACCCGGGCCAGTCGGTCCGCCGCGTGGCGCCAGTTGGTCTCCACGGCACGTTGCGCGGCATCCGCCCGCCCTTCGTCGATGGTATCGGTGATGGCCTCATGCTCCTCCACGGACGACCGGATATCACCGGTCAGCATACTGATGTACATCCGGATATATCGTTCTGCCTGGGGCTTGACCGCCTCGTGCAGGGCAATCAGCCTCGGGCCTACCCCAGCTTGTACCACGCGCCGGTGAAAACGTTCATCAGCGTCGTACAAGCGCCCGTGGTCCACGGGGTTGGCCCGGCCGGCCCGCACGAACTCGGCGTTCAATCCCCGGAGCTCCTTGACCAGGGGGCGTCGCGCCTCGGCGGGCAGCTCGGCGGCCCGGCGGGCCCCCAGGCCCTCGAGGGCGCCGACGATGTCCAGCAGCTCGTGGACGTCGTCCCGGGTCAGGGGCGCCACCGTGAGCCGGGACTGCTGGGCTCCCGGGGCGCCCATCACGTAGCCCTCCTGCTGCAGACGCTGCAGGGCCTCGCGCACGGGCGTCCGGCTGACGCCGAGCCGGCTCGCGATCTCGGTCTCGACGATGCGGCTCCCGGGCGCCACCAGCCCCTGCACGATCAGATCGCGAAGTCTGGTATACACCTGTTCCGGACGGGAGCCGTGCGCGACCGGGGCGGCCCGGGAAGTGGACCGCCGGCCGGTACCGCGGGCACCGCGTGAGGACGACTTGCGAGGTGACATGTGGGACGTTCGTTGGGCGTTTCGGGGATGCGCCAATATACGGCATTGGACGCTGCTTGAAGACCCCCCTGCGAGCGAATTCGCGGGCCGGATCTTCCGCATAAGTGTATGCAATCCACGCCCGGTGGCGAAGGCCGCCCGGCGGTTCCATGTTGCAGCGACAGCAGCTCCCCCCGCGTCCCCGGCGGCGATCGAGCCGGCGGGGGCGAATGATCCACACGCACCCCGGAGGGTCGCACGATGACCGCATCCACCCATCTCGCGCGTCGCGGATTCCTCGCCCGCCTCGCCGCCGGAACGGCCGCCCTGGCCGCCGCCGGTCTTCCGTCCACCGTCCGCGCCGAGCAGGTGCTCCGGTTGCGCAGCGAGGACCCGGACCACTGGCTGGACGCGCTGACCGGAAAGCACCGGCAGATCTACGACGTGATCTCGCTGAAGGAGGCGGCCAACGGCGTGTTCTTCGCACGCAACTTCCTCGACGCGAACAACAGCGGGTACGGCCTTCCCGACAACGAGATCAACGCCGTGGTCTCGTTCCGCCACATGGGCTTCGCGGCGGGGCTGAACGACGAGATGTGGAAGAAGTACGCGCTCGGCGAGATGCTGTCGTGGAACGATCCCGAGACGAAGGCGCCGGCCGTCCGGAATACCGTGCTGGGCTCTCCCGGCGATACGAACAAGGACGCGGCGACGATCACCGCCATGCATGCGCGTGGCGGGGTCTTCACCGTGTGCGGCATGGCGATGCGGGCCTTCGCCGGCCGGGCCGCCCAGCGGACGGGAGGCACCGCCGCCGCCGTGTTGGCTGACTTCCAGCACAACCTCGTGCCCGGCGGCGTGGAGGTCGTGGCCGGCGTGATCGCCGTGAACCGCGCTCAGGAGCGCGGGCTCAGCTACGTGTACGTCGGGTGAGCACGCCGCCCCGCCGCATCCTGCTCGCCGACGCCGACGCGTTCTTCGTTGCGGTGGCGCGGATGGTCGACCCGGATGGGGCGGGGCGGGAGCCCCTGCTCATCGTCGGCGGCACGCGGCGCAGCCGCGGCGTCGTGTGCTCCGCCTCTTACGAGACCCGCGCCTACGGCGTGCATTCGGCGATGCCCATCGCCCGTGCCGTCCGCCTCTGCCCGGACGCGGTGTGCGTGCCCGTGCCCCGCAAGGCCTGTGCGCGCAAGAGCGCCGAGATCCGGCAGGTGCTCGAGCGCTTCTCGCCGGTCGTGGAGGGCGCCAGCATCGACGAGTGGTATCTGGACCTCGCGGGGACGGAGGCCCTCTACCGGCACGAGCCCCTCGAGACCACGGCCCGTCGGATTCGCGACACCATCCGGCGGGAAACCGGGCTCGGTGTGTCGTTCGGCGGCGGCACGTCGAAGCTCGTGGCGAAGCTGGCCGTGGAGCTGGCCAAGCCGAAGCCGGACACCGACGCGACCGGCGTCCACGTGGTGCCGCCGGGCGCAGAGGAGGAGTTCCTGCGCCGCTTCGCCCTGGCCGATCTGCCGATGGTGGGGCCGCGGTTCCAGGAACGGCTCTCGGAGCTCGGCATGCGGACGGTGCCGGACGTCCTGCGGTACGACGTGGCCACGCTCGAGCAATGGCTGGGAGCGCGCGAGGCGCGGTGGTTGTACGACCGCGTGCGGGGCATCGACGACCGCCTGGTGGCGCCGCGCCTGGAAACCAAGAGCATCAGCCGCGACGAG
This sequence comes from Gemmatimonadaceae bacterium, assembly GCA_046704805.1. Taxonomy (GTDB): domain Bacteria; phylum Gemmatimonadota; class Gemmatimonadetes; order Gemmatimonadales; family Gemmatimonadaceae; genus JAGWRI01. The sequence continues at coordinate 35,028 of JBJKRG010000327.1, read as the reverse complement.
ACCTTCCCGGAGGACATCGCGGACGACGCGTCGCTCGGGCGTGTGCTGCTCGCTCTGGTCACCCGGGCCGCCGCCGACCTGCGGGCGGGCGGCCTGCGCGCGCGGACGGTGACCGTCCGCATCCGTGATCACGATTTCCGCACGCGCTCCGCCTCGCGTACGCTGGAGCAGGGGGTGATCAGCGACCGCGTGGTGCTCGCGGTGGCGCGTCAGTTGCTCTCGCGCCTGCGCGCGGGGCGGCGCGTGCCCGCGCGGTTGCTCGGGGTGGCGCTGTCGTCACTGGCCGAGGACGCCGCCGCCGATCAGTTGACGCTGTTTGCGCAGGCGAGCGATCCGGTCGTGGAGACCGATCGCGATCGTGCCCTGGCCCGTGCCGTCGATCGCGTGCGGGCGCGATTCGGCGCGGGCGGCATCGTGCCCGGCGGCCTCTGAGGTCGCCGGGTCAGAACGCGTCAGTTCTCCAGCAGCCGCTTGGGGGCCCGGTGCTCGGAGTCGTACGTCACCGATTCCGCAGGCGTCGTGCTGGACGGCAGCGCGCCCGCCGGGTGGACGTGTTCAGCCTCCTCGTCCTTCATCGGCTCCCCGATGTCCCTGATGCCCCGCTTGAATTCGCGAATGCCCTTGCCGAGCGACGACCCGATTTCGGGCAGGCGCTTGCCGCCGAAAAACAGGAGGACGATCAGGAAGAGGAACAGCAGCTTGTCCGGTCCAAATCCGTCGAACATTTCTCCTCCGCGTCGCGCCGACGCGCGACCAAATGCTGGGCGGGCCGCACTCCGGACTCCGGAGCGCCGCGAACCGCCGATACCGGAAATATCGAGCCCGCCGGCGGTGCTGCGTTAGCGACGGAGGCGGCCTTAGTGGATTCTTAGTCCCGGGTGCCGGAGGGCGGCTACGGCTCCTCGTGGTCGCTGGCGGCGTAGGTGATGGGGGCAGCCGCAGCGGCCGGCGGCGGCGGAATCATCTCGCGCGGCTCGATGAGGTACTTCAACGGGTCCACATGCTGCCCGTTCACGATGACCTCGAAGTGCACGTGCGGCGCCGTGGAGAGCCCCGTGGAGCCCACCGTCGCGATCTCCGCCCCGGTGGCCACGTAGTCCCCCTTCTTGACCAGGATCTTCTGGCAGTGCGCGTAGAGCGTGGTCACGCCGCCTCCGTGGTCGAGCTTGACCACTAGCCCGTAGCCCAGGATGTGCCCGACGAAGATCACCCGGCCGTCAGCCGGTGCCCGGATCGGTGTGCCCTCCGGCGCCGCGATGTCGAGACCCTCGTGCGGCCGGAACAGGTGCAGGATGGGCTCCCACCGAGACGCCGAGAACAGGCTGGTGATCGTCCCGCCGGGCACGGGCAGCCTCACCCCGGCCGCCGCGGCGTTCAGGCCCACCATCCGGGCCTCGCGGGTGTGGCGCGTGATCAGCGTCGGACCATGAGCCACGTGCGCCGTCACGGCGGCCAGACGGAACGCCGAGTCGGCCCGGAACTGCGTGGCCTGCAGACTGTCGCTGAGTGTGATGACGAGGTTGTGCACTTCGGCCAGCTGCTGGGCCGTCGCGGTCACCTGCATCGACTCGACCATCGACCAGCCGGTGTAGGCGAACAGGCCGACGAGCCCGACGGCGACGGCGGCGCGCAGGTGGCGGCCATGCACGCGGAACGTGCGGGTGGCGTCCGTGGCCTGCGGGGGGACGATGATGATCGTCCAGCTGCGGCGGGTCTTCGGCCGGTGGGATCGCGCCACGAGGCGGCTCAGCCTGCGTCGCCGCCGGCGGCGGCGCGCAGGTGCGGCGTAGCGGGGGCGGGAGCACGCTCGGTGCTCGGCTGGATCGACGACACCGGATGGATCGACATCCGTCCATCGACGGTGCCGCCTTCCTGAATCGTGATGGCGCCGGCTTCGATGTCGCCGGCGACGACGCCGGACTCCAGAAGCTCGACCCGCTGCGCGGCCGTCACGTTGCCCCGGATCGTTCCCCCGATGATCACCTCACGGGCCGACACGTTGCCCGTGATCGACGCGCCGGTGGCCAGCACGACGATGTCGGCCCGCTTGATGTTGCCGGTCACGCGTCCGTCCACGCGCAGGGTCCCGTCGGTCTCGACATCGCCCTCGACGCTCATCTGAGCGTCGAATACGGCGTAGCCGGTCGGGAGAGGATCCGGTGGAACGGGCGGTCGCTTGTTGAACATGGTGATGGCCGGGAGTGTGTGGATTCGGAGCAACACAACTTCGGGTCACGATGAACGATACGCCATGGTACCGACCGTGACCAGCGACACGCGTGGAACCCCGAAATGTTCCCGAAGTGCCCGAAAAATGCGAAGAAATGACGACTTTCGCGACTCCGGGCTCTCGCCGCACCTGCGATTGACCCCCGGCGGGAGGATCGACATGCTTGGACGCCCTTCACTCGAGGATCCGGATTGCCCTCCCTTCGCATCCTGCGCGCAGCGGCGCTGGCCACCGTCCTGGGCGCCGTTGCGACGCCGCCCGTCGCCCGGGCGCAACATGCCGGCCCCTACTCCATTGCCTACCAGATCGCGATGCCCGACCCGGCATCGCACCTCTACCACATCCGGATCGACGTCGGGCGCCTGCATGGCGACTCGTTGATTCTCCAGATGCCGGTCTGGTCGCCGGGCCGCTACGCCCCGATGTTCTTCGCCAAGAACGTGCAGCGGTTCACGGTGACGACGCCGGCCGGCCGGCCCGTACGCTGGGACCGCACCGACGGCTCGCGGTGGCGCCTGTACACGAAGGGGCTCAGCGCCGTGCGGGTGGCCTACGACTCGTACGCCGACGCGCCCATGTCCGGCACGTTCAGCGTCCTCGACACCATCCACGCCACGTGGAACGGCCCGTCGCTGTTCATGTACGTGGAGCACCACAAGCCCGACCCCGTGACGCTGCACGTGGTGCTGCCCGCGGGGTGGCACATCATCAACGGCGACACGCGCACCGACGACCAGGTGGACTACCGGTTCCCGAACTACGACCTGCTGGTCGACACGCCGACCGAGGTCGCCCCGTCGTTCATGGTCGACAGCTTCGTGGTCGACGGTGTGCTGTACCGGACGATGGTGCACCACAACGGGCCGACCACGCCCGACGAGCGGTCGCGCTTCGTGGGCGACATCAAGAAGATCGTCACCTACGAGAACTCGGTGTTCGGCCCGCCGCCGATCAGGATGTACACGTTCCTGTTCCACATCGGATTCCCGGGCGGCGATGGGATGGAGCACCTCTTCTCCACGCAGATCGCCGACCGCCACCCGTGGGTGGACACGGCGACGGTGCTGGCGGGCGTGGCCACGGCGGCGCACGAGTACTTCCACGTCTGGAACGTGAAGCGCGTGCGTCCGATGCTGCTCGGGCCCTTCGACTACACGAAGGAGCGCTACGAGCCCAGTCTCTGGGTGGCCGAGGGATGGACGCAGTACTACGGGATGATGGCCCTCCACCGTGCCGGCATCACCGGCGAACGGCAGATGCTCGACGCGGCGGCGCGCATCGTGCAGCTGAACCTGACGGCGCCCGGTCGCAAGGAGACCTCGCCGCGCATGGCGTCGTTCGAGGCGCCGTTCTGGGACCAGGCCTCGGAGGCGCAGCCGGTGAACCGGAACGACATCTACTTCTCGTATTACTATGCCGGCGCGGGGCGTGCCCTGTACCTGGACCTGTTCATTCGCGAGCACACCCACGACGCGAAGGCGCTGGGCGATGCCTTCGACAATCTGCGGAAGCGGTCGTGGTACCAGCCCAACGCGTCATACTACCTGCAGGGACGCGGCTACACGGAACACGACGTCGAGCAGGCGGTGAGCGCCGCCGCCGGCGTCGACATGCAGGACTGGTTCACCCGGTGCGTGGGCGGCACCGACGACGTCGATTTCGACAGCGTGCTGGCGGGGGCGGGGCTCCGGCTCGACCGCACCGGCGTGCGCTGGACCATCGAACCCGTGCCGGATGCGACGCCCGAGCAGCTCAGGATCCGGCACGGCTGGCTCACCGGAACCAAGGGATAGGAGCGCACATGGAACGACGCGATTTTCTCCGCACCGCCTTCGGCGCCGCTGCCGCCGGCGTGCTGCTGCCGCGCCTGGCGGCCGGCGAGTGGAGCACGACCCGGGCGGACGGGAGCCTCGGCCCCATCGGCCTGCAGCTCTACACGGTCCGCACCGAGATGGCGAAGGACGTCGACTCGACGCTCGCCACGGTCGCCGGCATCGGCTACAAGGAAGTGGAGTTCGCCGGCCTGTTCGGTCACCCGGCGAAGGACGTGCGGGCGATGCTGAACCACCACGGACTGGTCGCGCCGTCGTCGCACGTGGCGTTCCCCCGGGACGCCAAGGCGTGGCCGGGAATCATCGCGGATGCGCACACCCTGGGGCAGTCGTACGTCGTCTCGCCCTCGCTTCCCGACAACGATCTCACGCCGGACGGCGTGAAGCGCATCGCCGACGAGTTCAACGCCGCGGGCGCGATCCTCAAGAAGGCCGGCCTGCGGTTCGCCTTCCACAACCACGACACCGTGTTCCACGCCGTGGACGGACACGTGCCGTACGACCTGCTGCTCGCCGAGTGCGATCCGGCACTGGTGGCGTTCGAGGTCGACATCTACTGGATGGTGAACGGGGGCGGCGACCCGCTGGCCTACGTGGCGAAGTATCCCGGGCGCTTCCCGATGGTCCACGCCAAGGACCGGACCGCCGATGGGAAGATGGCGGACGTCGGCAAGGGAGTGCTCGATTTCCCGAAGATCCTGGCGGCATTCAAGCGGGCCGGGCTCCAGCACTGCTTCGTGGAGCACGATCATCCGGCCCACCCGTTCGCCTCGGCGCGGGACAGCTTCGACTATCTGAACGCGCTGACGTTCTGACGACGGCGGCTCCGCCGATTCACTCGACGGGACTCTCCTCCCCGGCGGTCGACTCGGCCAGGGCGTCGACGATGCGCTGCACCAGCTCCGGCGTGGTGACGACCCGCGCGTACTCGTCGGGCGCGTAGGCCTTGCCGAGCGTCACGTGTTCGCGACGGAAGCGCATCTCGCTGTCGCGCCGCTTGCTGGCGCGCACGTGGACCTGGCTGACGCCCGCCTCGGCCACGACCCGGGGCGCGTTGTGCTCCGTGATGCCGCCGGCGGCGATGATCGAGCCGCGGCCCTCGGAGCGCCAGGCCAGCGCCGCCAGCGTCTCGAGCCCGTCGGCCGCCGTGGCGGCGCCGCCGGAGGTGAGCACCTGATCGACCCCGAGCGCCATCAGCGTGTCCAGGGCCTCGAACGGGTCGCGCACGAGGTCGAAGGCGCGATGGAAGGTCACCGAGAGCGGACGTGCGGCCTCGACGAGCACCCGGGTGATGCGATCGTCCACCGCGCCGTCGGCGAACAGCGCGCCGAGCACCACGCCGCTCACGCCGACCTCCTTGGCGAAGGCGATGTCGCCGAGCATCACGGCCAGCTCGTCGTCGTCATAGATGAAGTCGCCTCCCCGAGGGCGCACGAGCACGTGCACGGGAATGCCGACCCGCTCCCGCACCAGGGCGACCAGCCCCGCGCTCGGCGTGGTGCCGCCCTCGTACAGGTTCTCGCAGAGCTCGATCCGCCCGGCGCCCCCGGTTTCGGCGGCGCGAGCCGACTCGATGGAATCCACACAGGCTTCGACGAGAATGCCGTTGCCCGTCGCAGGGTTCGATGATGGGGTGTCTGTCACGGCCTAACACTTCCCAATCAGCGTTGCTCGCGCAAGGCTCGTCTGGCGAAACGCGCCCCGGATCTTAATTTTGGCCGCGCCTGCCGTTTCCCGGGCCGCACCGGCCGGGCCCGCATCCGCCACCCTCTCCATCCCGCCCTGCGCAGAGGCTGCCCGTGACCGCCGTCCGCACGAAGCTCTCGGTGATGATGTTCCTCCAGTACTTCATCTGGGGAGCGTGGTTCGTCACCATGGGCACGTATCTCGGTACCACGCTCAAGTTTACCGATTCCCAGATCGGGCTGGCCTACGGCGCCACCGCCATCGCCGCGATCGTGTCGCCGTTCTTCATCGGCATGGTTGCGGACCGCTTCTTCGACACCGAGAAGCTGTTGGCGGCACTCCATTTCGCGGGTGCGGTGATCATGTGGCTGGTGGCCCGTCAGACCAGCTTCGGCAGCTTCTACGCGTTGCTAATTCTGTACGCCCTGTGCTTCATGCCGACGCTTTCCCTCACCAATTCGATCTCCTTCCACCACGTGAAGGATGCGGCCCACGATTTCCCGTTCATCCGGGTGCTGGGCACGGTCGGATGGATCGCGGCGGGATGGCTGATCGGTCGCGAGCTCCGCGCCGATGCGCTGGCCCTGCCGATGCAGGTCGCGGCGGGCGCGTCGGTGGTGATGGCGGTGTACTCCCTCTCGCTGCCCCACACGCCGCCCAAGTCGGCCGGCGCCCCGTTCAGCGTGCGGGACGCCCTCGGCCTCGACGCCCTGCAGCTGCTGCGGGATCCGGACTTCCTCGTGTTCGTGATCGGCTCGTTCCTGCTCTGCATTCCGCTCCAGTTCTACTACACATTCGCGAATCCCTTCCTGAACGCGATCGGGGCGCCGGAGCCGGCATTCATCCAGACGTTCGGCCAGGACTTCGAGGTGCTGTTCCTGTTGCTGCTGCCGTTCCTGCTGCGGCGGTACGGGATCAAGGCCATCATGGTCGGCGGCATGATCGCCTGGGGCGTGCGCTACCTCGCGTTCGCGAACGGGAACGCCGGGTCGGGCATGTGGCTGATCTACCTCGGCATCGTGATCCACGGCGTGTGCTACGACTTCTTCTTCGTCGCCGGCCAGATTTACACCGACGAGAAGGCCGGCGAGAAGATCCGCGCCGCCGCCCAGGGATTCATCAACCTCGTGACCAACGGGTTCGGCTATTTCATCGGCGCGCTCATCTCGGGCGGGGTGGTCAACCACTTCGCCACCGTCAACCCGGCGTGCACGACAGCGGCGGCCGCCGCCGGCCAGTGCCTCCCCACCGTGCACAACTGGCACGGCATCTGGCTCGTGCCGGCGGTGGGTGCGCTCGGCATCGGCATCGTGTTCGCCATCATCTTCCGCCCCCGTGTGGTCCCGCAAGCCGAAGCGGCGGCCTGAGCCCCGCGGTGCACGGTTCGCCCGCCTCGACGTGGATTCGCCTCCGATGATCATCGACTTTCACAACCACTTCTATCCGCCCGAATACCTGGACGCCCTCCGCGGCGGCGACAGTGCCGTGCGCGTGACCGACGACGCGGATGGGAATCCCTGCATCCACTATCCCGGCGACTACAACGTGGCCGTGCGCGGCCATCGCGACATCGCCTATCGCCAGCAGGTGCTGGACGAGCTCGGCGTCAGCAAACAGGTCATCACCCTCACGACGCCGGGGACGCACGTGGAGAAGCCGGCGACCGCAGTGAAGTTCGCGCGGCTGGTGAACGACGCCTTCGCGCGCGTGATCGCGGAGCGCGGGGAGCACTTCACGGCGCTGGCCACGCTTCCCCTCAACGATCCGGCGGCTTCGGTCGCGGAGCTGCGCCGCGCCATGACCGAGCTGCACCTGCCGGGCGCGATGCTGTTCAGCAACGTGAACGGCACGGCGCTCGCCGATGAACGGTTCTGGCCGCTCTACGAAGAGGCGAACCGGCTGCACGCGGTGCTCTACATCCATCCCACCGATCCCGTGGGCGTCGAGGCGATGACCGAATACTGGCTGATGCCGCTCGTGGGGTTCACCTTCGACACCACGCTGGCGGCCGCGAAGCTCGTGTTCAGCGGCGTCGCGGAGCGCTTCCCGAACATCCGCTGGGTGCTCACGCACATGGGCGGGGCGATCCCGTATCTCGCCGAGCGCCTCGACCGCGGGTTCGAGGCATTCGCGGATTGCCGGGCGCACATCGACCGCCCGCCCAGCGAATACCTGCGGCGGTTCTACTACGACACGGTCAACTTCAACGTCGACGCGATGAAACTCGCCCTCGCCTTCGCCGGCCCCGGGCAATTGCTGGCCGGCAGCGACTACCCGCACCAGATCGGGAGCATCCCGAAGATGATCGAGAGCCTGCGCGCTCTGCCGGTCTCGGAGACGGAACGCGCGGCGATCATGGGCGGGAACGCCGCGGCGTTGCTGGGGCGGGGTGGGCCGTAGTCGGTTGGCGGTATGCCGTCGTCTGTTGGCGGTGGGCCGTTGGCCGTTCACCGTTGACCGCCAACCCCGTCCCTGCCGCGATCCATCCCTAAGGCTTCCATGTCCCCTTCGCGACCTTCGGGACGAAGCGGTCCAGCCCGCGGGCGGGGAAGGGCAGGGTCCGTCCCTCTTCGGCACTGCGATACGCCGTCATGAGCATCTTCACCGTCTCGACCCCGTCGGCGAACGTCAGGGCGGGACGTTTGCCGTGGCGGAAGCACTGCACCATGTGCCGGTCCTCGGCCTCGTAGCCGTACACGGCGGCCTCGTTCGCCACCACGGGCATGAGCCCGATCTCCGCGTTCTGCTTCTCCACGAGGTCCTCGCCGACCTTTCCCTTCACCTCACGACTGAAGAACAGCTTGAGGCCGCTGTCGAGCGTGTTCCAGGACATCGAGTACTCGGGGCCGAGCAGCTCGGCGGACAGCCGCAGCCCCGCGCCCACGTAGCTCCACGACGTCGTGGCCTCGCCGATGACCGTGAGTCCGTCGCGGCTCCGGAACTCGATGACGACGCTGGCAAAGTCCTCGGCCGGCTGCCGGGCGTAGTTCACGCGTCGGCCCATCATGCGCTTGAGGCGCTGCACGTACTCGGGGCGCGACCACTTGAGGCTGGCGATGTGCGCCGTGACGCGCACGGGGCGCAGTGAGCGGCGCGGATCGCCGGGGCGGGTGAGGAGGTGCCGCACGACCTCGACCGAGTGACACATCATGTCGTTGAGCACGCCGCCGCCCTGCAGCCGCCCCTGCCAGAACCAGGGCATGTGCGGCCCGCTGTGCTCCTCGGCGGCACGCGCCAGGTAGGGACGCCCCGTGAGCGCAGCCCCGCGCGCCCAGATGAGCGTGCGGCCGTGCTCCACCTGCGGCGCGAAGAGCTGGTTCTCGAGGTAGCCGGTGTTGAGCCGGACACGCCGCGTCAGCGCGTGCACCTGCTTCGCCTCGGCGACGTTGCGGGCCAGCGGCTTCTCGCACGCCAGCCCGCGCAGCGTCCCGCGGCCGCGCTCGATCGTGTGCACGATCTCCTCGACGTTGGCGATGCGGGCGTGGTTGGGGCCGCACAGCCAGATGGCGTCGATGCCCGGATCGGCGACCATCGCGGCGATGGAGCGGTACGGCTTCGCCGGGCCGAGATCGAGCGACCGCGCCAGCGCCGCGGCATCCCCGGCCCGCTTCGCGTCGGGGCTCCAGACGCCGCACACCTCCGCGTTGCGCACGCCGGTGAACGCCTGCATGTGGAAGCGGGCATTGAAGCCGCTGCCGACGAATCCGATTCTGAGATTCATATTCCCCGCCGTTTCGGTCTTGCGCCTCTTCGGTCCTGCGCGGTATCGGCCCTGCGTGTCTCCGGTCCTGCGTGTCTTAGGTCTTGCGCCGTATGCAGTTCGCCGTTCTCAGTACTCAGTAGACATCGGAATACTTCACCCCGAGCTTGGCCAATGCCGCATCCGGACACCCGTGCCATCCCGGCATGACCTTGTTGCCCATGTACTGCAGATCCTCGATGCCCGTCTTCGTGGTCCAGAATCCGGAGGCCGTGAGGTCGCGGAACCGGTTGAAGAAGGCGACGCCGGCGTGCATCGAAGGTGGAGCCTTGGCCGGGTAGGCGATGTCGTCGAGGACAGCCGCGCGGTGTGTCGGGCGGCTGGCGAGGAAGGTGGTGCCGAAGCGCGTTTCGCACTCGAAGTCCAGCCAGGCGAGTCCTCCCCGCATCCAGATCTGGTCGTTCGGCCGGTCTCCCATCATGAAGTCCATGAACTCGGGCACGCCGACGTCGGTGGCGCTCCCCGACCGGGCGTCCCGCGGGATGACCAGGTCGACGACCACCCGGACGGTGCGCCATTCGTGTGCCGTGAAGAACTTCGGCGCGAATGGCGCCCCACCCGCTTCGGCATCCTCCCGGGCGCGGTGGGCGGCGCGCAGGGCGCGCTCGATTGTCGGAGCCGAGAAGTCGAGGGCGCCGGCCAACGGAAGCGCGGCCAGGAGGCCGACCGCTTCACGCCGGGAGAGGCCGCGGGCCGCCTGGGGCTCGGCGGGTGCCGGTGTGGACGCGTTTCCGGGAGCGTGGGGGCGAGCGTCGGTGGACTCGGGTGTGCGGTCGTGGTCGCTCATAGCGCCCCCTGATTGCGCTGCTGGGTGATGAACTCGCTCGTCCGCAGGGACAGCGCGAGGATGGTCCAGGTGGGATTCTTGTCGGCCTGCGAGACGAATGGCCCGCCGTCGGCGACGAAGAGGTTCTTCACCTCGTGAGCCTGGCAGTGGGCGTTGACCACCGACGTGCTCGGATCGTGGCCCATGCGGGAGCCGCCCAGCTCGTGAATGATCGTGCCGCCGGTGGCGAGGCCGTAGCCCTGCTCCCGGGTCGGCATCGGTGCGTGCACGGTGCCGCCCATTTCCTCGATGAGCGCGCGGAAGGTCTGTTGCATGTGGCGGGACTGATTGTACTCGTGGTCGGTCCACTTCCAGTGGAAGCGCAGGACCGGAATGCCGTACTCGTCGACCACGGTGGGGTCGATCTCGCAGTACGTGTTCTCGTTGGGGATCATCTCGCCGCGTCCCGAGAACCCCACGGTGGAGCCGTAGTAGTGGCGGTAGTCCTCCTTGAGCGCCTTGCCGTAGCCACCGCCGGGGGCCAGATGCTGGATTCCACCTCCGAACCCGTACATGGGCATGCTGAGGCCGCCCCAGACTTCGATGTGGTAGCCGCGCGGGAAGTCGAGCTTCCGGTTGTCCAGCCACCAGGGCATGTAGATGTGCGCCCCGCCCACGCCGTCGTGGTTGTGCGGCACCTGGTCGACCATGCGCGGGATGAACCCGCCGACGTCGGTGCCCGTGGTGTCCGTGATGTACTTCCCCGCCGTGCCGCTGCCGTTGGCGAGCCCGTCGGGGAAGCGCGACGACTTGGAATTGAGCAGCAGGCGCGCCGTCTCGAGCGCGCTCGCCGCGAGGACGACGATGCGGGCCGAGACGTGCTTGTCGGTCCGCGTAGTCTTGTCGATGTACGACACGCCGTTGGCCAGGCCGCGGGCGTCGACCGTGACCTCACGCGCCATTGCATTGGGGATCAGCGTCAACCGGCCGGTGGCGAGTGCCGGCGGGAAGAGCACGTTGGTCGACGAGAAGTTCGACGCGGTCATGCAGCCGCGGTTGCACTGCGCGCAGTAGTGGCAGGGGGCGCGGCCGTTGAGCGGCTTGGTGATGATCGACAGCCGCGACGGAATGCAGGTGATGTTGAGCCGATCGGCGGCCAGCTTCACCAGCACCTCGTTGCACCGCATCTTCGGCGGCGGCATGAAGATCCCGTCCGGGGCGTTGCGCAGCCCCTCGTTGCTGCCGAACACGCCGATCAGCCGGTCCACCTGATCGTAGTACGGCTTCACGTCCTCGTAGCTGATCGGCCAGTCGTCCCCGAGTCCGTCGATGGACTTGCCGCGGAAGTCGTCGGGCCCGAAGCGGAGCGAGATGCGGCCCCAGTGGTTGGTGCGCCCCCCGAGCATGCGGGCCCGCCACCAGGAGAATTCCGTGCCCGGCGCCCGGGTATAGGGCTCCCCGTGGATCTCCCTGCCGCCGATGCAGCCGTCGAACTCGCCGAACGGCCGCGCTTTGGTGGACGCGCCGCGGCGCGGGGACTGGTACGGCCATTTGAGCATCGCGCCGTCCTTCACGGGGTCCCACATCTGGCCGGCTTCGAGCAGGACGACGCGGGCGCCCGCCTTGGTGAGCATGTACGCCGCCATGCCGCCGCCGGCGCCGGAGCCCACGATGCAGACGTCGTACTGGGTGCGTTGGGTCTTCACGGGCATCGTCACCGCTCCTGGTTCGAGAGTTCGCGGACCCACACGTTGCGGAAGCGGACCGGGAAGCCGTGATCCTGCAGCGCGAGCGGCAGCCGGTCGGGAGTCTCGTGGTAGGGCGGCCGGTGCTGGTAGGCGGTCGGCCCCGTGAGCGGCACGTCGTCCTGCACCAGCACCCCGTTGAAGAACAGGGTGATCCGCGCCGGCGCCGTCACCCGGCCGGCGGCGTCGAAGCGCGGCCGGCGGAAGATGATGTCGTAGACGTTCCACTGGCCCGGGGGCCGCGCCGGATTCACACGCGGCGGATACTGCCCGAACACGGCGCCCGCCGCTCCGTCGGCGTACGTGGGGTTGTGGTACGAATCGAGCACCTGCACCTCGTAGAGGCCCTGCAGGAACACGCCGCTGTTGCCGCGCTCCTGGCCCTCGCCGGCGGCGGGCGTCGGCGCACTCCACTCGATGTGCAGCTGCACGTCGCCGAAGCCGCGGGCCGTGTGCAGCATGCCGGTGCCGGGCACGATCTGGAAATAGCCGTCCTTCACCAGCCACTTCGCCGGACCGCCCTTGGCATCGCGCCACTGCGAGAGGTCGTGCCCGTCGAACAACACGATGGCGTCGGAGGGGCGCGCGTCGTTGCGGACGTAGGGTCCCGGATCGACCACGGGCGGCTGCGGACGAGCCATGGAATGCTGCGGCCATCGGGTGTCGACCTGGGCGCCGGCCTGCGGCGCGATCAGCGCCAGGGCGGCGGCAACGACGACGACGGCGATCGACACGGCGCGGGACGGCGGGATCTCGCAACGGGTGCGCAAGCGGCGCTCCTGTGAGGTGGGAGACTACCCGCGCAATATGCACGTCGCCGGCGCCGCCCGTAATCGGGTCGGCACGCCGGTACGTGGCCATCCGTCAGTCGCCGATTCCTTCCTCCGGAACCGTCGGCATCACCTCGCTGCGCGTGATCGTGATGATCGCCACTCCCGCCACGATCACCGCCGCGGCGCCGATCGTCCGGCCGGTGACGACCTCACCGGCGAACGCCCAGCCCAGAAAGACGGCGATCACCGGGTTCACGTAGGCGTACGTGGACACCTTTGCTGCCGTCGTCGAGCGCAGCAGATACGCGTAGGCGGTGAATCCGATCAGCGACCCGAACACCACGAGATAGGCCCACCCGAGCGCGGAGGGCAGCGAGACGTGGGCCAGGGAGAACCGGGCGGTCTCGCCGGTGAGCGTGGAGATCACGAACAGGGCCGCGCCACCGGCCACCATCTGCATGCCGACGGCGAACAGCGGCACCTCCGGTCGGTCCTGGCGCTGGGCGACGATCGAGCCGGCAGCCCAGCTCAACGACCCGAGCACGAGCGCCGTGGCGCCGATCGGATCCACCGCGCCGTGGTGATGGAACACGCCCGGCCCCACGAGCGTGACCAGCCCCGCGAACCCGAGGAACAGCCCCACGAGCACGCCGCGCCCCGGGTAGACGCCGCGTGGGCGCCACCAGTCCATCAACACCATCCACAGCGGCACCGTGGCCACGAGCAGCGCCGCCGTGCCCGACGGCACGCGCTGCTCCGACCACGCCACCATCCCGTTGGCGCCGAGCAGCAGCACGCCGACGATCGCCGCGTCGCGCCACTCCCGGCGCGTCGGCCACCGCGTGAGGCGCCGAACCGTGAACGCCATGAGCAGCATGCCGGCCACGAGGTGGCGGATCGACGCCATGAAGAACGGCGGGATGGTCCGGATCGAGAACCGCATCGCCAGGAACGTCGAGCCCCATAGCAGGTACACGGTCCCGAAGGCGATGAGCAGGCGCGTGCGTCCGGCCTGCGGGTGAGCACCCGCCGAGTCGCCGATCATGAAGTGCGTTCCGTGCGCATGCGGGCGGTGGCGAAGCTCCGGTTGCGGGCGCGGCGTCGGCGTCGGGTCGTGGTGCCGCGCGGCGCAGCGGCGGGAATCTAGCGGGTCCGACGCTCCGCTAGGAGCCCACGTCGACCGACAGGCCGATGTACAGATTCCGTCCCGGCGCCGGCTCGAAGTACCGCCCGTGCGAGGCATTGATCACGACGGAGCTCACGTACCGCCGGTCGAACAGATTGTTGACGGCGACGAACGGCGCGAGCGGGGTCCCGCCGACCGACCCGTCCCACCCCAGGCGGACCCCGACGGTCGTCCAGGGCGACGTGCGGGTGTCGAGGGTGTCGTCCACGAGATAGCCCGATGCATGCTGCAGCTCGACGTCCGCCCAGCCGCCGTGCGCGCTCTGCGGCCGGGCGTGGAGCACGACGTCGACCCACTGCGGGGGGATGCCCGGCAGCCGGCGACCGTCCAGCGACCGGCCGCCGACCACGTAGCGGACGTAGCGGAAGTCCGACGCCGTCCAGTTCACGGCCATGGAGAGGCCCCGCCCGAGCGTTGCGTGGGTGCCGAGCTCCAGCCCGCGGTGCTGCGAGCGCCCCGCATTGCGGTAGAAGCTCCGTCCCGGGGAGGACGGCACCTGGTAGGCCACGAGCTCGGCACGCACGGCGGCATCGTAGGCCGCCAGGGAATAGGTGACGCGGTTGCCGATCCGTCCGCGCACCCCGACCTCGTACGTGGTCGCCGTCTGGGGCTGCAGCGCAGCGTTGAAGCCGCCCGCGGTGTCGGGGCGGTTCGCCAGCTCCGTCGTCGTCGGCGTCTCGAACGAGCTGCCGACGTTCGCGTACACCGTCGTCGCGTCGCTCGCCCGTACCGTCACGCCCGCCGATCCGCTCAGCGCATGCATCAGCCGGTTGCCCGAATCATCGGGGTTGGTGGTGGTGACCAGGCGGTCGTGCACCCGGAAGTCGATGTGATCGTACCGGGCGCCGAGGGTCAGGGCCACACGGGGGGCGACGGCGACGACGGTCTGGACGAACGGCCCGATCGAGCCGACGTGCTCCAGTTGGTCGAGCGAACGGGTGGTCGTGGGCATGCCCCCGTCGTTGCCGAAGTCGACGCGGTCGTCGCGCTGGACCTGGGCGTCGACGCCCGCGGTGAGGGTCTGTTGGAGCGGGCCGACGGCGACCGGACGGCTGGCCGACGCCCGCGCCCCGTACGCGCGCCGCCCCAACTCGATGTAGGCGAACGTCTGCGGATTGCGGAGGCGCCGGGAGATGGCGAAGACGCTGATGGATCCCTCGCCGCCGCCCGCGAAGTCCCGGCGGAGGGTCATCCCGCCCTGGATCTGCTGCACCGTCTTCCCGGCGGCCGTGGTCTGATAGAGCGCTCCGGCCGAGTCCGGATTCGCCGCCAGCTCGGCCGCCGTGAGCGCGCCCGGGTTGTCGGCGCGCGGATCGTCGCCCACCTCGAGGACGCCGCTCAGGGTCCACCCACCGCGCAGCGGCAGCGTGGCCCGCGCATTCAGATTCCGCAGATCCGCGGTGCTGTGCTGCCGCTCGCCGTCGTACCGCAGGCGCGACGCGGTGAGTTGCGCCACCCCGTCTCCCAGACGCCAGCGGGCCGTGCCGAGCCACTTCTGCCACACGTGCGCCAGCCCACCGCCGCTGGCGCCGCCGGTCATCCGGACGTGGGCGGTGATGCGGCGGGGTGGCACCGGATCGCTCCAGATGCTGATCACGCCGCCGGCGGCATTGCCGAACAGCGCCGACGCCGAGCCGCGCAGCACCTCGATCCGGTCGGTCTCGCCCAGCTCGACGTTGGTGAGCTGGCCCTGCCCGTCGGGCAGCGTCTGCGGGATGCCGTCGAGGAGCACCGTGATGCCGCGGACGGCGAACGCCGACCGCGCACCGAACCCGCGGATCGAGATGCGGTCGTCGAGCGAGAAGTTGTACCGGTTGGCGGCGTACACGCCGGGCACCAGGGCCAGGGCCTCGTCGAGACCGAGCGTCGACCGGCCGTGGACGATCGTGGCGCGGTCCAGCTCGGTGATGGCGTTGGGCACGCGGTCGCGGGCCACGTCGGTGCGCGTGGCCGATACGGTCACGGGCGCGAGGGCCCGCGGCGTCGCGGACGTGTCGCGGCGCGCCTGCTGCGCTCCCGCGGCCGATGCGCCGAGCATCGCCAGCAGCACTGCCGCCGGGAACCGGACGGGGCGCCCGAGGCTTCGTGGCACGGCAGGGAGAGCTTCCAGATATGACGTGTTCGGCCTGTTCGCGGGTTGTGTCACATGACGGCGCCGATGCGCAGCGGGTCGGTTTCCGACCTGGTCGCGGCGAAGTTCGCGACCTCGCCCCGGCGCGTCAAACCAGCATGCCCGCATCTCCAGACGAGACCCCGTCCCGCACCGACGCGGCATTCGAGCGCGAAGCGCTGCCGTGGCTGGACGACGTGTACCGGTTCGCGCTGTCGCTCACCCGCGACCCGCACGACGCGGACGACGTCGTGCAGGAAACGTTCCTGCGCGCCTATCGGTCGTGGCACACCTACACGCCCGGCAGCGACTGCCGGCGGTGGCTGTTCACCATCTGCCGGAACGTGTTCCTGCGATCGGTGGAGCGGGAGCGGCCCACCGTCGACATCGAGGACGTCGAGCGCGACGTGATCGGCGCGGGGCAGGTGTACGCGGCGGCGCTGGAGGAGGGCTACGCCGACCTCTTCGCCCGCGCGGACGTCCTGCCGGCCATCGAACGGGCGGTGAACGCGCTTCCGGAGCCCTTCCGGACGACGATGGTGCTCGTGGACATGCAGGATCAACCGTACGAGGCCGCCGCCGAGATCCTCGGCGTGCCGATCGGCACCATCCGGTCGCGGTTGTTCCGCGGACGGCGCATGGTCCAGGACCGCCTGCTGGCCCACGCGCGCGATGCCGGCGTGGGCGGCGTCGGTCGCTCCCACCGGGAGGAGGCGCGATGAGCCCGGCGCAGATCCCGCCGCTACCGCCCGAATGTCTCGAGGTCCTGAAACACGTCTGGGACTATCTCGACGACCGGCTGACGGTGGAGACCACGGAACGCCTCCGCGCCCACATCGCGGAGTGTCAGGGCTGCTTCCGGTACAAGACGTTCCAGGAGAACTTCCTCGATGCCGTCGGCGCGCTGCGACTGCGGGCCGGTGCGTCGCCGGCCCTCCGCGAGAAGGTGCTGCACACCCTGCGGGAGGAAGGCTTCGCGCGCTGACCGCTCCGGCGCCTCCCGATCCGCTTCGGCCGCCGTCCCCGTTCCAGCCCCGCCCTCCCGCGCTGCGCCCGCCGTCCCGAATTGCGCGCCCGTCAGCCGCTGATGGATTGGCACACCAGCGCGCCGGGCTCCCCGTTGAGCACCACCGCGGTCTGCACCACGATATCCGGGGCCAGCGACGACGCCACCGAGCAGTAGCGCCCGATCGACAGCGCCACGGCGCGCTCCGCGTGGGTGCGCTCGACGTCCGGGCCCGTGATGTGGAACGTGAGATCGATGGCGAGATACCGTCGCGGCGGCGTGGCGCGTCGTTCGCCCACGACCTCGATCTCGAGCGACGTGAGCGGCGTCCGACGCTTCTCGATGATGTCGACGACGTCGACGGCGGCGCAGGTGGCGAGGGCGGTGAGGAGCGCGTCCATCGGCCCCTGCCCGGTGGCGGCGTCGGAGTCGATGCGGGCCGTCGGTCCGCCCGCGCGTCCGGCGTCGAACCGGTGGCCACCCTGCCAGACGGCACGGATCCTGTTCACGGGCTTGGTCGGTTCGGTCATGCGGAGTCCTAGCCGATGCGCGTGCCGTTGGCGACCGGCTGATCGAGGGAGAGAAGGACGACCTCGGTCGCGGTGGGCATGGCGCCCAGCACGAGCACCTCGCTCGTGAACCCGGCGATGCGGCGGCTGCCGAGATTGACCGCCGCCACCACCTGGCGCCCCACGAGTGCGTCCGGCGAATAGTGCACGGTGAGTTGAGCGCTCGAGCGGCGGACGCCCAGCTCGGGGCCGAAGTCGATGTCGAGCTGAATGGACGGTTTGCGGGCTTCGGGAAACGGGCGGGCGTCGAGCACCGTTCCGACCCGCATGTCGATCGCCGCGAACTCGTCCGGGGTGGCCATGCGGATAACTTAGCCGGACCGGGCACGGCCCACAGCATCCGGTGGCTGCTCACCCGCCGGCGGACCGGCTTGCGGGGCGGCCGCGCGTCGCGCACCTTGTCCGGCCCGGCTCCAGGTTGCTCCGCGATGTCCGACGCCATTCTCTATCAGCGCTTTCTCGCCCACGGTCCCGCCGTCCGCATTCGCCGCACCAGCGAAGCCGGCGCCCTGCCGGTGACGGCCGTCCTCGAAGTCGACCGCCGGGCCGGCACCCCGCGCGAGCACCTGGGCGGTCCGCCTCCCCTCATGCATTGTGAGGGGGCCACGGAAGCCGAGGTCCTCGCCCTGCTCGAACCGACGGCCCGCGACGACCGCCTGATCGCACAACTCATGCGAGAGAAGCAGCTTCGCTGAACCCGGGCTGCGGCCGATTGCTCCCCCGTCGGCGCGCGGCTAAGTTGCCCGACAGACTGTACCTGGCTCCATTTCAATGGCTGACAACCCGCTGCAATCCCGCCGCATGATGGTGAGCGCCGCCAAACGGCTGCTCGCCGCAACGCGCGACACGTCCCGGCAGGACCCTGCCGACGACCTGCCCCGACTGACCCTCAGCGCCCTCGAGAAGATCCGTATGTCCCGATCCCGCGACCGCATCCTGAGCAATCTGGACGAAATGTACCGGGAGGCGTTCGAGCGTGCGAAAGCCTCCGAGGACTCCACCCAGATGACGACGCTCGATTTCGCCTACCGGCGCGAACAGCTCTATCTGGAAATCCTGCTGGACATCCGGGACGCGATGGAACGGCGATAGGACCCCGCCCCGCACGGCGCCTACGGTACACTGGCAACCGACAACCGACGACGATCTGGGGCGAGGGACGGCGTGGGCGGTTTCCGGTTCACCGTCCCCCGTTACTCCGGCTGCGGCCGACGCTTCGGCCACAGCAGCGAGCTTCCGGCCGCCACGGCCAGCACCACCACGATCACACTCAGCGATGCCCAGATCGGGATCTCGATCCAGCGATCGGCGAGCATCTTCACGCCGATGAAGCTGAGGATCAGCGCCAGCCCATACTTGAGCAGGTAGAAGCGCTCGATCACGCTGACGAGCAGGAAGAACAGCGATCGCAGGCCGAGCACGGCGAAGATGTTGGACGTGAAGACGATGAAGGGGTCGCGCGTCACCCCGAAGATCGCGGGGATCGAGTCGATCGCGAACGCGAGGTCGGTGACCTCGACGAGCACCAGCACGAGCAGGAGCGGCGTGGCCACGCGGCGGACGCCCTCGCGCGTGAAGAACCGCTTCCCGTCGTAATGCGGGCTCAGCGGCACGAACCGGCGCACCAGTCGCACCACCAGGTTCTTCTCCCCGTCGAACTCCTCGGCGTCTTCGTGGAACGCCATGCGCACGCCGGTGATGACGAGCAGGGCGCCGAACACGTACAACACCCAGTGGAAGCGGGCCAGCAGGAGGGCGCCGACGGCGATGAAGGCGCCGCGCAGCACCAGGGCGCCGAGAATGCCGTAGAACAGCACCCGGTGATGGCACCGCCTGGGCACGCCGAAGTAGGCGAAGATGAGCGCGATGACGAAGATGTTGTCGGCGCTCAACGACTCTTCCAGCACGTAGCCGGTGAGGAAGGTGAGCGACGTGCCGTGGTTCTCGAACACGCGCAGCGCCACCGCGAACAGCATCGCCAGACTGACCCACACGAGCGTCCACAGCGCGGCCTCCCGTGGGCGCACTTCGTGCGCGTCGCGGTGGAAGACGCCGAGGTCGACCGCCAGCATCGCGAGAATGAACGCGATGAACCCGACCCAGAACCAGATGTTGGAGGCGATGGTGTGCATCGAGGCGGCGGGTGGTGGCGAGAGTTCCTGTAAGCTAACGTCCGGCGGACGCACCGCCTTCGACGCCGCGAGGTTCGATGACCGGCATTCCCGATCGCACCACCATCACGCGCGTGATCGTCAACGCCCGGATCCGCACCGACGATCCGCACCGCCCGTGGGTCGATGCCGTCGCGCTCGCCGGCGAACGCGTGGTCCGGGCGGCGTCGAGCGCCGAGATCAGAAAGCTGGCGCCCGGAGTGCCCGTGGAAGACGGCCACGGCGCGGTGCTCCGCATCGCCGCCGGCCGGCTGATCGAATCCGCGGAGCGCTAGAAGGCCGGGCGGCGGATGACGGACGTCGCGAGCACGCCCCGCACGGGCGGACTGCGATGCGAGCCGGCCGGCGGGAAAACGATCGCCAGCGGCGCCCCGAGCACCGAGGTGGCGTCCGGTCCGTTCGTGGATCCTCCGCCGTCGGGATCGTTCTCGAGCGAGTAGGCGAAGACGACGGTGTTCCCGCTGCAGCCGCAGATGCTCACGTGCATGACCTGCCGGCGCGTGAACCCGGCCGTCCAGAGCACGCTGGATTCCCCGGCGGCGTTGGTCGTCGTCGTGAGGGTCGCGCTCGGCCCGGCGTCCGAGTTCGGAACGCTCAATCCGCCGCCGCCGGAATCGACGGCCCACGTGAGCTCGATGCCCGGCACGGGATTGTCGTACGCGTCGGTCACCAGCACCGTGGGACGCACGTCGGTCGTGTCCCCCTCGTCGCCGGTGAGCGAGCCACCGGCGACCAGGCTCAGGTGGAGCACCGCTCCGGCCGAGACCGTATACGCGGCGCTGCTGTCGGAGCCGAGACCGGGAGACGTGGCGAGGAGGGTGTAGGTTCCCGCCACGTCGTTCGTCACCTGGAAGGTCGCGACCCCCTTCACGGCGCGCACGGTATCGGCCGCGACTCCCGTCGAGCCGGTGACCTGGCCGTCCGCGGGTCCGTGCAGCACGCTCAGTGCCACGGGTGCGGTCGCGCCCCCACCCGTGCTGTCACGGCCGCCCGAACCGTCCAGCACCTCCACCTGGATCGACGGGGTGATCATCGTGCCGGCCACGACGTTGGAGGGCTGCACGAGGAAGCGGAGCCGATCGGGAGCCGGGGCGGTGGCCTGCTCGACGAACTCCACGACCGTGCCGCTCGAGAGTGACGCCGTCAACGCAATCGGACCTGCCGACCCGGGCAGGGTCACCGTCGTCGCGGCATGGCCGAGCGAGTCGGTTGTGCTCGTTGCCGGGCTCACCCTGGCGTTCGGGTTCAGCGAACGCCAGGTGATCGTCGCGCCCGACACCGCGTGTCCGGTAGCGCTCGTGGCCAGCACGACGAGCGGCAGCGGCAGCACGCTGCCGACCAATCCGCTCTGGTTGTTGCCGGACACACGGCTCAGCGCCGTCGCCACCGGTCGGGATGCGGTGACGGTGAAACGCACCGTGCTCCCGGCCACCCCCGACACCGAGGCCGACACAGTGTCGGTGCCGGGGGTGGCGCCGAGCGTGTAGCTCATCTCAGCCAGTCCGGCGGCGTTGGTGAGCGACGTGGGGGCGCCGAGCGTGCCGGTCCCGCTCACACGCACCCAGTCGACGGTCGCCCCGGGCACGACGTTGCCGAAGCCGTCGGTGACCTTCACGGTGAACGCGTCCGGCAGAACGGCCAGCGTCGTATCCGACTGCCCTTCGCCGGCCACCTGGGCGACCTGTGCCGGGGCGGCCGCGGTCGCCGTCTGCGTGATCGCCAGGGACGGCAGGTCGGCGGTCGAGGCCGTGATCGTCTGTACACCCGCCGTCGGGCCCAGGGTGACGGTCGTCCGGGCGTTCCCGTCGGAGTCCGTCACCGCGACCGCCGGGTCCGCCGTGCCGCCGCCCGAGAATGCCACCGCAACGCCCGGCACGCCGCTCCCGGTCGCCGAGTGCGCCTGCACGACCACCGGCTGCGGCAGTGCCGTGCCCACGACCCCGGCCTGTCCCGCTCCACTCACGAGCGACAGGCCGGTAGGCGGCACCGTGACGGCCACCAACGCCGAGTCGGCGAGCCCGTTGGGCGTCGAGGCGACGATCCTCGTGTACCCGGACGTGCCGCTGGGCACGAAGGTCGCGCTCACCGCGTCCACCGTTCCCAACGCCGGCTCGGCAACGGTCCAGTGCACGTCCACCGCCATCGCCGCGCCGCTGCTGTCCGTCGCCAGGATCCGGAACGGCAGGTTGCCGCTGACCAGCACGATGGTGTCGTGCGGGGCGATCGTGAAGTGGGCGAGCCCGGCGCCCGGACCGACGTACTCGAGCGGCACGGTGGCCATCGAGGGGCTGGACGGCTCGCCGACCGTGGCCGTGACCATCTGCACGCCCCGGTACAGCACACGGGTTCCCCCGCGAAGCTCGATCTGCACGGTGAGCTGCTCGGTCGTGGTGTTCAGCACGACGGGCAGGTTCAGCACCACGGAGTCGGCGCCGGCGGGGACCGCGATGACGGTGTCGAACGCCGCCGCCGGCGGATGCGCGATGTGAATGTGGATGTTGTCGATCGTGAGCCCGAATTCGCTGAGCGAGCGGGAGATCTGCGCCGCCGCGGCCGGGAACGACGGCACGATCTGCAGCATCGTGCGCCCCCCACCGCCCGCCAGGGTCGTCGGCGCGTCGGTGCAGGTCACGGTGCTCAAGGCGAGCGCCGCGTAGAGCACGAGTCGAATTCGGGGGCGCATGGACAGATCGTTTCGACGAGAAAAGCCGCGGTGGAAAGAGCCGGCCGCCGCGGTCGAAGACAGACAATGGTAACGTCTTACGACACTCGGCACGCTGTCAAGAACCCGAGTCACTTTTCCCGACGAGGGGCCGCCGGGCACGGGCGACGCACCGGCGCCGCACCCTGTGGCGGTGCTGCAACTCCGCTCCCGGAGGGCCGTGACCACGGCGTGACTCGTGTGTGGCCCCCGCGCACGAAAAAACTCTTGCGCGATGCGCGGGGACCTCACATTCATGGGCCGGACGGGCACGGGGCCCGTCTTCCGCCAGCCGGAGGCGAATGAGCACACCGGTTCGACAGCGACGATCCGTTCGCCCGATGGGCGCACAGCAGCGCCGTTCGTGCTCCGCCATCCGCAGCCGGTCCCCCCGGGCCGGCACGACACCCCGCGACGGGACTCACGTCCCCTCGCGGGGTGTCTCCTTTTCCCGCGAGGTGAAATGTCCGGACGTCGGCACTATCACCACGTTACCCTCCCCCGCGTCCCGCGCGCGCCGCGCCGCGCCCGCCGTACGCATCCTGCTCACCAGAAGCGCGCGCTCAAGCGTGCGGCCATGCGCGACTGCGGCCGCCGCTGCGTGTACTGCGGCGCGTACCTCGACTTCGAGAACGCCACGCTGGACCACGTCCATCCGCTCGCCAAAGGTGGTACCCACAGCCCCGGCAACCTCGTCCTTGCCTGTTGTCGCTGTAATCGCCTGAAAGCCGACCTCCTGCCCGGGGAGTTCTTTGCCCGGTTCCCCTGGGCGGGCCTGAACTTCATCCACTACGCACGGGCGGTGCACCGCGCCCTGAAACGGTGTGCGCGTCGGGCGGTGAGTCTGGCCTACGCGCAGGCGGCGTGAGCGGGTCTCCGCGCCGTCGCATCCCGTAGCCTCCGGATCCTCCGACGTCGGCCGCTCCGGCGGTCGGTGGTCCACCGTTCACTGCTCACCGCACCACGTCCGTCATGCGCCAGTACGCGAGCTCCGGCACGCCGTGGGAACCGATCGTTGGGTACGCGCGCGCCGTGCGCGTGGGCGACCGCATCTGGGTGTCCGGCACCACGGCCACCGGTCCCGACGGCGGCGTGGTCGGGGCGGGGGATGCCGCCGCGCAGACCCGACAGACGCTGGAGAACCTGTCTGCGGCACTGCAACAGCTGGGCGCGACGATGCGTGACGTGGTGCGCACCCGCATCTACGTCACTGACATCCGCCGCGACTGGGAAGCGGTGGGCCGGGTCCACGGCGAGGTGTTCGCCGGCGTGCGGCCCGCCACGTCCATGGTGGAGGTGCGGGCGCTCATCGATCCCCAAATGCTCGTCGAGATCGAAGCCGAGGCGGTCATCGACCCCTGATGCCATGGTCCACGGTCCCCCGCTGACCGTGAACCGGAAGCTCCCCGCTGCAATCCGGATTCAGTAGTCGACCGGCCTGAGATAACTCTCCCCGATCGCCGTCGGACTCAGCATCGCGACCGTGGGGAGCTTTCGCTTCCAGTGTGTGTGCGCCACCCGCTTCTGCACGAGTGCCACCTCGGTCGCGTCGAATCCCCGTGCCACGAGATCGGCGTCGGTATAGCCCGACAGTAGCCAGTTGAGGATCCGGTCGGCCTTCGCATAGCTGATCCCGAAATCGCCCTCGTCGGTCTGTCCCACCACGAGGTCGGCCGTGGGGGCCTTCTCGACGATCGGGGTGGGCACGCCGAGATGGCGCGCCAGGGCCCAGACCTGCGTCTTGAACAGGTCACCCAGCGGGTTCACCGGGGGCGCGTCGTCGGCGTGCCAGGTGAAGTAGCCGAACATCCGCTCGGTCTTGTTGCCGGTCCCGAGGGGGATGGCGCCGTCCCGCGCCGAGAGGTCGAACAGGACGATCATGCGCATGCGCGCCATCACGTTGCCGCGCCGCGTCGCGTCGGCATCGGGCGCGTGCTGGAGATAGCCGTCGACGGCGGGCGTGATGTCGACCGTGCGTCCCTCGATCCCGAGGGCGTCGATGACCAGCTGGCCGTGGGTGCTGCTTTCGGCGCTTGAGGTGCGGTACGGCATCCGGACTCCGATCACGTTTCCGGGTCCGAGTGCCCGGGCGGCCAGATAGGCGGTGACGGCCGAATCCACTCCGCCCGAGATGCCGACGATGGCGCGCTGGTAGCCGCGTTGGCCGATCTCGTCGCGCAGGAACTCGACCAGCCATTGCTCGGTCAGCGCGGCGTCGATCTCGAGAGGCACCGGGGGGCGGGCGGCGAGATCGCCGCTGACTACCGGCAGGGCGGCGCCCGCGCTGCCGGACGGAGCATCGAGCGGGCCCCCCCGGGGCGGTGCCGCGGGATCATAGACGAGGACGGACGGCTCGTGCCGCTCCACGCGCTCCATCGAGGCGCGTAGATGCGGCGCCATCACCTCGAGGTCCGCCAGGAGGGGTTCGTCGGCGCGGGCGCGTGCGACGTCGGCGAAGTCGAGCGTGTGGACGACGAGTGCCTCGGTCCAGAGGGGGCCCCGCACCCGGACCTCGCCCTTCGGCCCGGCGACCATCGCCGCGCCCGGAAAGGTGCGACCGCCCTCGCTGCCGGCCAGGTTCGCGAGGACCACGAACGCGCCGTGCTCCTCTGCCATGTCGCGTGCCAGCCGTTCCCAGCGGCTGACGCTGGACGGCACGCCGGGGGCGTCCGCGTCCAGCCAGGGGCCGCGCGCCGGCGGCGCGGTGGGAATGAACAGCACCTGGGCGCCGTCGAGTGCGGCGACCGTGGCGGTCATGCTGTGCCAGGCATCCTCGCAGATCAGGATCGCCGCACGTCCCCAGGGTGCATCGAACGCCCGGATCTCGCGCCCCCGCTCCACGAACCGTTCTTCGTCGAAGAGGCCGTACGTTGGGAGGAACATCTTGCGATGCACGTGCCGCACCACGGGGGCCTCGCCGCCGAGGGTCGCATACATGGCGCTGTTGTACAGCTTCCCGTTCCACACCTCGTAGAACCCGAGCACGACGTCCAGCGTGGCCGGGCCCGGGACGGCGGCGCGGTAGACGGCCTGCAGGTCGGCGGCCAGGGTTCCAGCGGTGACGGCGTGCTCGCGGACGCCTCCTTCCAGGAAATACCCCGTCAGCGCCGACTCGGGGAGGCACAGGACGTCGGGCCGCGGCCGCTGGGCGCACGTCTGGGCGAACAGCGGCCCCAGGCGCGCGACGTTCCCGGCGTAGTCGCCCTTGCGGGGGCGGAACTGGGCAACGGCCAGGTGCACGGAACGTGACATATTGGGTATAAGCATCGCGGGGCGGGCAGCGGCGGGCAACCGGCCCGGCCTGACCGGCTATCTTTCGGCATCCCATGGTGAAATCGCGATCTCGCTTCTGGTTGCGCACCGGCCTCGTGCTGGGGCTCGGCGGCGGCCTGCCGCTTGCCGGTGCTGTCACAGCGGCCGGCGCCCAGAAACCGCAGAACATCGCCTGCGCACCGGATCTCAGCGGCCCGCCCACGCAGGCTTGGCAGATCGTGCCCCTGCCGCAGTCGTCGCAGGTGTACGCCAGCGACGGCTCGCTGATCGGAGAGATCGGCACCGACTGGCGTGTGAGCATCCGGCTGTCCTCGCTGCCGCGGTACGTGCCCGAAGCATTCATCGCCGTGGAGGACAAGCGTTTCTATGAGCACAACGGCGTCGATCTGGTGGGCATCGCCGGGGCGCTCAAGGACGTGGTGACGGAAGGAGACGTGCGCGGGGCGAGCACGATCACACAGCTGGTGGTCGGCAACCTGCATCCGAACCTGATCAACCGGCGGGATCGCAGCATCGCGCGCAAGCTTCGCGAGCAGGCCGCGGCACGCGAGATGGAGAAGCACTACGACAAGGCGCAGATCCTCGAAGCGTTCCTCAATGCGATCAACTTCGGCCACCGCTGGTGCGGCATCGAAGAGGCGGCGCGGCACTACTTCGGGAAGCGCGCGTCGCAGCTCGACATTGCGCAGGCTGCATCCCTGGCGGCGTTGCCGAAGTCACCGGCCGAGTACGATCCGATCCGCCATCCGCGGCGCAACAAGGCGCGGCGCGATCTGATCCTCAGCCTGATGGCCGACCAGGGCTACATCTCGCGCCGCCAGGAGTCCGACGCGAAGGCCGAACCGCTGGTCACGGCGCCCGACGATGGGTTTGCGGTCGACGCGCCGTACTTCGTGGACGCCGTGAAGCAGGCGGCCGCCGAGGCCGGCGTGCAGCTGTCCGCGGGCGGCTACCGCATCTACACGACCGACAATCCGGCGCTGCAGCGCGATGCCCAGCAGGCCCTGGTGGACGGGCTCGCGAAGGTCGAGGCGCGCCCCGGGTACGACCACCCGAAGTTCGACCCGGCGCATCCGTCGCAGACGGGCTACCTGCAGGGTATGGTGGTGGCTGTGGATCCGACGACGGGAGACGTGGAGGCGCTGGTCGGGGGCCGGGACTACGCCGCGTCGCAGTTCGATCGCGCCGTCAACGCCGATCGCCAGCCCGGCTCGTCGTTCAAGCCGTTCGTGTACGCCAAGGCGCTACAGGACAGCATCACCGCCAACACGATCGTCCCCGACACCGCGCTGTTCATCACCCTGCCCAACGGGGACATCTACCAGCCGCGGGACGACGACGGTCGATTCCTCGGACCGATGACCATTCGGGAGGGCCTGGTGCACTCCCGGAACTCGGTGGCCATCCAGCTCGGGCAGATGGTGGGAATCGATTCGGTGGCCGCGCTGGCCCAGCGCATGGGCATCGAGACGCCCATCGAACTCGTGCCGTCGAGCGCGATCGGCGCTTCCGCGGTGCGGCCGCTCGATTTCGTGACCGCCTACTGCGCGTTCGACAACGGGGGACTGGCGGTGTCCCCGCGCCTGGTCTCCCGGATCGACGACCGGTACGGGCGCACCGTCTACGTGCCGCCCGACAGCAGCGTCCACCGTGTGCTCGATCCGGCGGTGGCGTACATCGTGCGGGACATGATGAAGGACGTGGCGGATCGCGGCACCGGGCGCATAGCGCGGCGGATGGTGCCGGACGACATCCCGATCGCGGGGAAGACCGGCACCACGAACGACAACGTCGACGTGTGGTTCGTCGGGATGACCCCGCATCTCGTTGCCGGTGTCTGGCTCGGCTTCGATCAACCGAAGCCGATCGCGCTCGGTGTGGCTGGCGGCTCGCTGGCAGCGCCGGTATGGGCCGAGATGATCCGCGCCTACTACGCGGGCCGGAGTGCCGGCAGCTTCCCGGCCGCACCCGACCTCGTCTCCGGTGAATACGATCGGGCCACGGGAACCCCGGCGAGCTTCCTGACACCGCCCGACGACGTCTACACCGAGTTCTTCGTGCCGGGCACGGGCCCGCTTGCCACGCGCGACAACCCGTGGAAAGTGCCACAGTGGGGTGCGCTGCTCAGTCACTGAGCGCGCAGTTAGGCGCGACTCGCTGACCTCCTGAACGCCGCCGCTTCGTCGGACGGGAAACATCTGATCTGCGCATCGCGCTCGAAGTCCAGTGCTGCATCCCACGCGATGGCGACGCCGGTCGACGACGCATCGAGCGCGAGTGCGCTGCTCCTCCACGTCGCCGAGAAATTCTCCGTCCGGCTTCCCGAGAAATCGGTTTATAGTTCCAGGGCCTGGACGGGACCGGCCAGACGCGCCGCGCGGGTCCGTCCGAATGGGCGAGTGGCGTTGGAGTTCTGGTCAGACATCGGGCAGGTCTGAGATGACACTGGTCGCGCCGTTGACCCCGAAGGTCGAAACACCTGCACTCTCCATTCGTGCGAGCCGCGGCGCGGCTCCGCCCGGGTGGGACTGCCGGGTCGCGGATTCCGGGGGGAACATCTTCCACAGCAGCGCGTACGGCCACGTGATCGCCGGCGAGGGGCGCGAGCCGTGGTTCCTCGAGTTGTTCGCGGGCGACCGACCGGTCGGCTTTGCCGTCGCCCGCGGATCACGGTCGCGCCTTCCGGTCTTCGGGACCTGGCGGAGCGAGTTCGCATTGAACACGACGCCGCTTCTGCAGAACGACGTCGACCTGCGCGAGGCGATGTATGCGGCCATGGCGTTGGCTCGCCGGGAGCGCTTCGGGCGCCTGCGGTGTTCGGCGTTCGCCTCCCCGCAACCCGAAGCCACACACACGCTCGGGGATCTCGAATTTTCGCTCCACCCGCGCCTGGAGTTCCGGGTCCCGCTCCTGGGGAGCCTGGAGCGTACCATGCGGGACATGTCCTCCCAGCACCGACGCAACCTGCGCAGGGCGATGTCGCAGGGGTTCACGCTCCGCGAGGACTCCACGCTGCGCGGGGCGCTGCTCCTGCGCCGGCTCCAGGACGGCACCTACGGACGCCGGTGGAAGCTCGGACACACGCACGCGCACCCGATTCCGCGGGGCGCCTACCGCCAACTCATGCAGAGCTGGCTTGAGGCTGGAGCGATCCGGTTCTGGTTCGTGGAGAAGGACGGCGAGCCGCTGTCGGCGCTCGGGATCCTCACCTTCGGAGAACGCGCGTACTACCTAGTCGGAGGCACCCGCACCGAGGGATACCGGGTGAACGCCCCGTTCGCGGCGTTCGGGCACGTGATCGGAGCACTGTGCGATGGGGGGGTGACTGAACTGCACCTGGGAGGCGTGCCCACGGACGCGGAGCGGCCCGAGAGCCCCGACCACGGGTTGTACCGGTTCAAGCGCGGGTTCGGCGGCACCGCGGTGACCTGCTGGGACGCCGTCCGGCCGATCTGATCCGGCGCTACTCCTTCCCCGCGCCGACCATCTCCTCGGCGAGATCCTCCATCGCGTGGGCGCCCTCGGCGCCTCCGCCCACCGGCAGCAGCGTGATCGCGAAGACCTCGTCGAGGGTCGACACGGGGTGGAACGTCATCTGGGCACGCACATCCTCCGGAATGTCCTCCAGGTCCGCCTCATTGTCCTTCGGCAGGATGATGTGCGTGATTCCCGCCCGGTGCGCGCCGAGGACCTTCTCCTTGAGTCCGCCAATCGGCAGGACCCGGCCGCGCAGCGATATCTCGCCGGTCATCGCCACATCCTTGCGGACGGGGCGGTTGGACATTGCACTGACGAGCGCGGTGGACATCGTCACGCCGGCCGACGGGCCGTCCTTGGGAATGGCACCGGCGGGCACGTGAATGTGCACCTCGATGGACCCCAGCTTGTCGGCCGGAATGTCCAGCGTGTCGGCGTGCGTGGCCGCGTAGGTCAGCGCCGCGCGGGCGCTCTCCTTCATCACGTCGCCGAGCTGTCCCGTCAGGATCAGTGAGAGGTTGCCCCACCCGCTCACCTGCACCCTGGCGTCCTCGGGCTGCGCCGGCGTCGTCGCGAACATGCGGCGAATGGCCGCCTCGACGAACATGATGTCGCCGCCCGCCGGCGTGTAATACATCCCCGTCGCCACGCCCACCTCGCTCTCCTCGGCGGCGCGCTCGGGGTGCACGCGCGGCCGGCCGAGCAGCTCGCGGACCTCCTCGGCGTCGATCTCCCGGTCGTCGGTCACCTCCGTATCGCCGCCGGCCACCCGGCGTGCGACCTTGCGCGCCACGGCGCCGATCTGCCGCTCCAGCTGGCGCACGCCGCTCTCGCGCGTGTACTTGCTCACGATCGCCATCACCGCATCGTCGGCGAAGCTGAAGCCCTTGTCGGCCAGACCGTTCTCCTCGAGTTGGCGTGGGATCAGGTACTTCTTGGCGATCTCGGCCTTCTCGCGCTCCGTGTAGCCGGCGAACTCGACGACTTCCATCCGGTCGAGCAGCGGACTGGGGATGTTCTGGATGAAGTTGGCCGTGGCGATGAACAGCACCTCGCTGAGGTCGAACGGCACGCCGAGATAGTGGTCCGTGAACGTGTCGTTCTGCGCCGGATCGAGCACTTCGAGCAGCGCACTCGCCGGATCACCCTGGAAGCTCACCCCGAGCTTGTCCACCTCGTCGAGGAGGAACACCGGATTCTTGGTTCCCGCCTGCTTCATGCCCTGGATGATGCGTCCCGGCATGGCACCCACGTAGGTGCGGCGATGGCCGCGGATGTCCGCCTCGTCGCGCGCCCCGCCGAGGGCGGCCCGCACGTACTTGCGACCCAGCGCCCGCGCGATGGACTTGGCGATCGACGTCTTGCCGACGCCGGGCGGTCCGACGAAGAGCAGGATCGGTCCCTTCGCCATGGCGCGCGCCTTGGCCTCCTTGGCGTCCGTGATCGCGCGATCGTCATCGGCCTTGGCCAGCGACGGCGTCGCGTCCTCGCGGCTCGTCTGCATCTTCACGATCGGCATCTCACCGGTCTTCTTCAGCTCGTCCGCCATCTGCTGCGCGCGGAGCTGACGCACGGCGAGGAACTCGAGCACCCGGTCCTTCACGTCGGGCAGCCCGTAGTGGTCCTCGTCGAGGATCGTCGAGGCGTGCGTGAGATCGAGGTCGTCGTCCGAGCGCGTGTCCCACGGCAGCTCGGCGATCCACTCCAGATAGGTGCGGATGACCTGCGCCTCCATCGACTCGCGGCCGGAGCGTTCCAGGCGGCCCAGCTCGCGCTCCACCTCCGCGCGGGCCTCTTTCGGCAGCTTGATGGCGTCCAGCTTCTCCCGGAGCTCCTGAATCTCCTTGGCGGAGTCGTCGTCGCCCAGCTCCTTCTGAATGGCCTTCATCTGCTCGCGCAGGAACATCTCGCGCTGGCGCTCGCCCAGCTCTTCCTGCACCTGCGACTTGATTTCCTCCTGCATCTCGATCATGCCGATCTGCTTCTGCACGTGCACGAGCACGCGGCGCAACCGCTCCTCGACGCTGAGGATCTCCAGCAGCCCCTGCTTCTCGGGGGTGGGCAATTCGATGTACCCGGCCACGAGATCCGCGAACCGGCCCGGATCGGTGACCGAATCCAGCACCTGGTGGACGACCTCCTCCGGAAGCCCGCGCCGCTCGCCCAGCTCGGCCGCCCGCTCGCGGATCTCCTTGTACAGCGCGACGAACGCCGGGTCGTCCTCGTTCACCGGCTTCATCTCCTCGACGTCCACCACCACCGCGTTCAGGTATCCCTCATTCACGCTGTACTGGAGCGCCGTCGCCCGCTCCTCGCCCTGCAGGAGGAGCTGCACGCCGCCCAGACCCCGCTGGATCTGGCCGATGCGTGCCACGACACCCATGGCGTACAGAATCTCCGGAGCCGGTTCGTCGGTATTGTCGCGCTGGGCGACTGCGAAGACGAGGCGATCGGCTTTCAGGGCCGCCTCGATGGCCCGCAGCGTTCCGGGACGCCCGGCTGCAATGGGCGCGGTGAGCCCCGGGAACACGACCGTTCCGCGAAGGGGAAGAACCGGCAGAGTGTGGCGTTGGGCCATGCGAATCACGTGCTCCAGAAAAGGGTGGTGCTGCTACTCCGGATTACAGAAGCATGCAGACTCCGTTCCACACTTCGCCGGCGGGGGGATAAGTGAAACCCCGCATAGACTTAGTCCCCGGACCGTCCTGCGGCGTTGCTCCGCCCGGCTTCCCACGCTGCTATGACCTACGACACCATGGCGGAGTTTGCAACTTCCGCCCGCTAGTCTGACGTAGTGTCTCTGCCGAACCGGCGCGTCCTTTCCAGATGTATGCGGTAGTGCTAGAATGCCGTATTCCGCCCTGATAAAACGAGCTCGCCGAGTGTCTGACCCCGTCGTCCCATCCGCGGACTCCGAGTTGCGCGCGCTCGTGGAGCGCGCCCTCAGTGCGCACTATGAGTTGGATGCCGAGATCGGGCGGGGCGGGATGGGAATCGTCTACCGGGCGAAGGATCGCCGGCTCAAACGGACGGTGGCGATCAAGGTCCTGCCGCCCGAACTGGCCTACCGGAGCGAGATCAAGACCCGGTTCCTGCGCGAGGCCGAAACGGCCGCCCAGCTGAGCCATCCCAACATCGTCCCGATCTACACCGTGGACGAGAAGGAAGGGCTGGTCTTCTTCGAGATGGCGTACATCAACGGCGAGAACCTCGCCAAGCGCCTGCACGAACGCGGGGTGCTGCCGGTCGACGAGGTCCGGCACATCCTCCACGACGTGGCCGACGCGCTGGCCTACGCCCACGAGCGCGGCGTCGTCCACCGCGACGTCAAGCCCGACAACATCCTGCTCGATGCCGAGAGCGGACGGCCGATGGTCACCGACTTCGGCATTGCGCGCGCCATGAGCGACGGGGATGCGCGTCTCACGGCGACCGGCATGGCCATCGGCACTCCGGCCTACATGTCGCCGGAGCAGGCAGCCGGCGAACGGGTGATCGACGGCCGCAGCGACCTCTACGCGCTCGGCATCGTGGCGTACCAGATGCTGGCCGGCGAGCCGCCGTTCTCGGCGGCGAGCACGCCGGCCATGCTGGTCAAGCACATCTCCGAGGCGCCGGTCCCGATCACCCAGCGCCGATCCGACATCCCGCCGGATCTGGCGCGTGCCGTGATGGTGATGCTGGAGAAGGATCCGGCCAACCGGTTCCCTTCGGCGGGCGATCTCGTCAAGGCGCTCGACGGGGGCCTGATTCCGATCCCGCCATCCCCGGTGATCCCCCGGGCGGTCGGCCTGCCCTCGGCGGCTGCCAACGCAGCACTGGCGACCGGCATCGGCGGAGCGCCGCCCACGGGCGCCGTGCTCGACCCCGGCATGTATGTCCCCACGCCGGACGAACTGCGCCGCTGGGACGCGCCGCAGGTTCGTGCCTTCCGGCGCCGCGTATGGCCGTACGTGTACGTGAACGGCGTCATCGTGCTGATGGCCGTGTTCTTCGGCACGAACCTGACGGGCATCACGGTGATCTGGAGCATCTGGCTCGCGTTCAAGTACGCCCGCCTCTGGAGCGACGGCTACGACTGGCGCGACGTCTTCCAGCAGCCGCGCGACCGTGCCCTGATGGAAGTGTTCGACGACATGATGGAGCACGTGCGGGCGTTGTTCGATCGCAAGAAGCGGCGTGCGCTGCTGGATGCCCGGCGTCAGCGCCGCCTCCAGCGCCGACAATCGGGGGGAGCGCAGGCGGGGGCACTCCCGCGGGCGCGGCTCGACGACGGCACCGTCGCCCAGGTGGCCGGCCCGTATGCCGACACCGTCCGCCAGGCGGATGCCGATCGCGACGAGATCGTACGCCTCGTCGACGCGATGCCACAGGCGGATCGTGACCGGGTGCCCGACGTCGTCCGCTCGGCGCTGGCCCTGCACGAGCGGGTGCAGACGCTGGCGATCGCGCTCGCCGAGGTCGACCGCAGCAACGTGCCGGGCGGCCTGGCGGCGTACGAGGACGAGATCGCACGGCTGGAGAGCGCCGCGAATCCGCTCGACCGGCGCGCGAGCGAGGAGCGGGTCCACCGCCTGGCGTACCTCAAGCGGCAGCGCCGTGCCGTGATGGACATGGAACAGAAGCGCGCCGCCACGGCGGCCCGCCTGGAAACCTGTGTCCTCGCGCTGCGCAACATGAAGCTCGATGTGCTCCGCCTGCGGGCGGGGATGCAGACGCCCCAGCACGTGACGACACTGGCCATGAACGCGCTCAACCTGGCCGACAGCGTCGACAGCGCGGTGTACACCGCCGAGGCCGGGGGCCGCGGGGCTCCGGGGGAGGCAAGGTCGGCGGCCCAGAAGCGGTGAGCGACTACCTCCAGGACCGGCTCGTCGCGGCGGTCGGGGATCATTACCTGGTCGAGGCGGAGATCGGCCGCGGCGGAATGGCGGCCGTCTACCGGGCGCTCGATCTGCGCCTCAACCGCCACGTCGCGATCAAGCTGCTCCCGCCCGATCTCGCGTTCAACACCGACGTGAAGACGCGCTTCCTGCGCGAGGCACAGCTGGCCGCACAGCTGAATCACCCGAACATCGTGCCCATCTACTCGGTGGATGAGCGCGACGGGGTCGTGTATTTCGTGATGGCCCTGGTCGAGGGCCAGACGCTGGCGCAGTACCTGCACGAGCAGGGTCGGGCGTCGTTCGACGAGGTACGCAGCGTCATCGGCGACGTGGCCGACGCCCTCGACTACGCCCACCGGAAGGGGGTCGTCCACCGCGACATCAAGCCCGACAACATCATGCTGGATCGCGCCAGCGGCCGCACGATGGTCACCGACTTCGGCATCGCCCGCGCCGCCGCCAGCGACTCGCGCCTGACCGTGACGGGCGTGGCCGTGGGCACGCCGGCGTACATGTCGCCCGAGCAGGCGCTCGGGCAGCACGACGTGGACGGGCGCAGCGACATCTATTCGTTGGGTGTGGTGGCCTACCAGATGTTGACGGGCGAGCAGCCGTTCAAGGCGGCCAACACGCCGGCGATGCTGGTGAAGCACGTCTCGGAAGCGCCCCCTCCGATTCGCGAACGCCGCCCCGATGCGCCGGAGCCGATCGTGCGGGCCGTCGAGATCGCGCTCGCGAAGGACCGCGCCGCCCGGTGGCCGAACGGCGCCGCCTTCCGGGACGCGATTCGCGCCACCGAAGTGCGCGATGCCCCGGCGCCTCCCCGCGTCGAGCAGCTCTCGTCCACGGGGTACGTG
>JBJKRG010000326.1:0-6249 GCA_046704805.1 Gemmatimonadaceae bacterium | reverse complement strand
GGCCGGGGAGGGCGTGCCCCGACACCAGCGCCGACTCCACCGGGGCGCGGCGGCCGCGGGCGCGGCAATGCCGGACCGCGCACGTTCGAGCTGCTGAACCTGGCGAACGGGGACAAGTGGTCGGTGCCGAACGCGCAGGCGTTCACCTTCGCCAAGGGGTCGAAGGCCGTGGCGGTGCATCTGGCCCGGGCGTCGCGCGCCGACACCACACACCGCGGTACGGACCTGCTGCTCCGCGATCTCGGCAGCGGATCGACACGCAACATCGGCAACGTGGGCGAATACGCGTTCGACGATGCCGGCGGCATGCTGGCGTATACGGTCGATGCGGCGGACAAGCTCGGTAACGGCGCGTATCTGGTGGATCTGGGCAGCGGTGTCACGCGCCCGCTCGATGCCGCGCCCGAGGACTACGCGGGGCTCGCCTGGAGTGACAGCGGCACGGATCTCGCCGTGCTGCGCGGCACGAAGCCCGACGGCCTGAAGCAGCGGGAGAACGTGCTGTTGGCATGGACGGGGCTCTCCGCGGAAGGCGGCACCGAGACGACCTACGATCCGGCGAAGGCGTCGGACTTCCCCAAGGGGTTCGTGCTCAGTGAGTTCGCCACCCCCCGCTGGAGCGCCGACGGGTCGCGCGTGCTCGTGGGCATCAAGCAGCAGGAACACACCCTGCCGAAGTCGACCGAGCCGCAGGCCAACGTGGACGTCTGGCACTGGAAGGACGCCGAGGTGCAATCGGTCCAGATCGTCCGGCTGCAGCAGGAACTGCACGCGACCTTCGCGTCGGCGGTGCTCGTCCCCTCCGGCCGGTTCGTGCAGCTCGCCGACAGCGCCATGAGCACGGTGCAGATGGCCGACAACGGATCCTGGGGCGTGGGGCGCAACGATACCGCGTACCGCGGTCAGGTGGCGTGGGGCGGAAGCTACGCCGACTACTACCGGGTGAACGCGACCAGCGGCGCCCGTTCGCTGATCGCCGACAAGCTGTGGCGCACCATGGGGACGTCCCCCGACAGCAAGTGGTTCCTGTACCTGCAGAACGGGCACCTGTACGCCTACAACGCCGACGCGGGGAAGAGCACGCAGGTGGACGGCGGGATGAACTTCGTGAACACCGACGACCACCATGGGTACGTGCGGCCGATCTGGGGACTGGCCGGCTGGTCGCGTGACGGGCGGTACGTGCTCGTGTACGACAAGTACGACCTGTGGCGCCTGTCGCTCGACGGGAGCGAAAAGCCCGTCGATCTCACGAAGGGGGTCGGTCGCGCACAACAGATCCAGTTCCGGGTCGTGCGACTCGACCTGCCGGGTGGGGGTGGACGCGGCGGACGTGGCGGTCGCGGCGGCTTCCGGCCCGGCCCGCGGGTGGTGGACCACGGGATCGACCTCTCGAAGCCGATCACCCTCTCGGCGTACGGCGTGTGGACGAAGAAGTCCGGCTACTGGACGCTGGCGCCGGGCGGCACGCCGAAGCCGCTGATCTACGAGGACAAGATGATCGGGCAGGTCGACAAGGCGAAGGACGCCGATCGCGTGATCTTCACGGAGCAGACCTTCCGCCAGTTCCCCGACTACTGGACGAGCACGACGACGTTCCAGGATCCGAAGCAGGTCACGGACGCCGACCCCTTCATCAAGGACTATGCCTGGGGGCGCCGGATCCTCATCGACTTCACGAACAGCCACGGGCAGAAGCTGCAGGCCATCCTCACGCTGCCCGCGGACTACCAGCCCGGCAAGAAGTACCCGATGCTCGTGTACTTCTACGAAATCCTCTCGAACACCGACCACCTGTTCTCGATGCCGCAGTACGACGACCGCCCGCAGATGTCGACGTACGCCAGCAACGGCTACCTGGTGCTCGAGCCGGACATCGTCTACCAGCTCGGGAAACCCGGCACCTCGGCGCTCGACTGCGTAACGAGCGCCGTGAAGAAGGTCATTCAACTCGGGTACGCCGATCCGAAGCACATCGGGCTGCAGGGACACAGCTGGGGCGGCTATCAGTCGAGCTACATCCTGACGCAGACCAACATCTTCGCCGCCGTGGTCACCGGCGCGCCGCCCACCGACCTGATCAGCTTCTACGACGAGCTGTATCCCGGCACCGGCACCGTGCAGCAGGGGATCACCGAGGTCGGGCAGGTGCGCATGGGGCGGAACGTGACGCCGTGGAACCACACGCAGCTCTACGAGGAGCAGTCGCCGCTGTTCAACGTCACGAAGATCACGACGCCGTTCATGATCCTGCAGGGCACTGCCGACAACGCCGTGGACTGGAACCAGGGGCTCGAGTTCTACAATGCGGCCAGGCGCAACGGGAAGAAGGTGATCTTCCTGTCGTATCCCGGCGAGCCGCACCACCTGGCGCGAAAACCGAACCAGATCGATTTCCAGATCCGGATGAAGCAGTTCTTCGACCACTATCTGAAGGGCGCCCCGATGCCCGACTGGATGAAGAACGGGGTGCCGCAGGTCGATAAGGGAGAGCCGATCCGATGACGCGCATTCGATTCCGTCCGTTCCGCACTCCCATGATCGCGGCGCTGATCCTCGGGGTCGGCCTCGCCGTCCGGGCACCGGCGCAGGAGGCGCCGGCCGCGCACAAGCGCGCGCCCGACGGGAAGAAGGTGCTCACCCTGGCCGACAATCCGGGCTGGAAGCGCATCGAGAGCGCGGCGATCAGCAATGACGGCCGTTGGATGACGTACACGTATGCCCCCAACACGGGCGACGACACGTTGTTCGTGAAACAGCTCGACGGCGAGAAACTGTACCGGTTCCCGATCGGCACTGCCGCCGGGGGCGGGCGCGGGGGCCGCGGCGGATTCGCGCGAGGCGGCGGGACCGTCCGGTTCTCCGACGACTCGCACTGGATCGGCTTCTACGTCAATCCGCCCGAGCGCGGCGCGAACGGCCGCGGCCGAGGGGGCCGGGGCGGGCGCGGCGGGGGGCGTGGGGCGCGTGGCGGTGGTGCCGGGGCGGCGGAGGGTGGCGCCGGGACTGCCGTACGGCACTTCGAGCTGCTGGCGCTCGCCTCGGGCGTCACGTACGAGGTGCCGGATCCGGCCGGGTTCCAGTTCTCGAACGATTCGCGGTACCTCGCCGTGAAGATCGCGCCGACGCGGGGCGACACGTCGCATCGCGGCAGCAATCTGGTGCTCCGCCGCCTGGACGACGGGGTCACCCAGAGCATCGGCAACGTCGATCAGTACGCGTTCGACGACGCCGGCACCCTGCTCGCCTACACCGTCGACGCCGTCGACCGGCTCGGCAACGGTGTGTACGTGATCAACCTCGACAACGGGGAGACGCGGGCCCTGGACAGCAGGCCCATGGAATACGACGGGCTCGTGTGGCGCGACTCGTCTGCCGGCCTGGTCGCGCTGCGGGGGGAGAAGCCCAAGGGGAAGGCGCTGCGCGCGAACGTGCTGCTCGCCTGGACCGACGCGGGCTCGTCGCAGCCCGCGATCGAGTTCGATCCGTCGCAGGACGCGTCCTTCCCGAAGGGATTCGTCCTGAGCGAGGACGCGGCGCCGAGATGGAGCCGCGACGGAAGCCGCCTCTTCGTGGGCATCAAGCAGCAGGAGGAGGCGCCGCGGGAGCACGAGGAGCCCCAAGCCAACGTGGACGTCTGGCACTACAAGGACGTACTGCTGCAGTCACAGCAGATGATCCAGATCAACCAGCTTCGGCGGGCCACGCTGCCGTCGGTGTTCGTGCTGGCGGGGAGGAAGTTCGTCCAGCTCGCCGATTCGAACATGCAGTCGGTGACCCCGACTGCCACCGGCACGTGGGCGATCGGGCGGAATCCCACGCCGTACGAGCACGACTTCTCCGAGGGGCAGCCCGACCGCGCCGACTACTACCGGGTGAACACGACGACGGGGCAACGCACGCTCATCGCGAAGCATCTGCTGCGCACCATGGGCACGTCGCCGGACGGCCGCTGGTTTCTGTATCTCGCCCACCGGCACGTGATGGCGTACAACCTCGACGACGGGAAGACCATCGACGTCGATGCCGCCACGGGGAAGAGTTTCGTCGACACGGACAACGACGAGGCAGCCGAGAAGCCCGTATGGGGCGTGGCCGGCTGGTCGAAGAACGGAAAGTCGGTGCTGTTGTACGACAAGTACGATCTGTGGTCGCTGCCGCTCGACGGCGCGAAGGGTCAGGACCTCACGGGCGGCGCCGGCGCGGCGCAGCAGATCCAGCTCCGGCTGGCGGAGCTTTCGGGCGGCGGCCGCGGGGGCCGGGGCGGCCGTGGCTTCGGGTTCGGCCGCGGCGGCGCGGCGCCGGCGGTGGATCTCTCCAAGCCACAGACGCTCACGGCCTACGGCGAATGGACGAAGAAGTCCGGCTACTGGGAAATGCCCGCCGGCGGCGGCAAGCCGACGCCGCTCATCTACGAGGACAAGATGATCGGCCAGGCGCAGAAGGCGAAGGACGCCGACCGGGTGATCTTCACCGAGCAGACCTTCCGCGAATTCCCCGACTACTGGGCGAGCAACGCGAAGTTCTCGTCCCCGCGGCAGGTCACCGACGCAGATCCGCAGATCTCGGAATATGCCTGGGGCCGGCGCATCCTCATCAACTACCGGAACAGCCACGGGCAGCGGCTGCAGGGCATCCTGGCGCTGCCGGCCGACTACCAGCCGGGCAGGAAGTACCCGATGCTGGTCTACATCTACGAGAAGCTGTCCAATACGGACCACCTGTTCTCGATGCCGGTGTACGACGACCGGCCGCACATGAGCGAGTACGCCAGCGACGGCTATCTGGTGTTCGAGCCCGACATCGTGTACCGGATCGGCTATCCCGGCACCTCGGCGCTCGACTGCGTCACGTCCGGCGTGAAGAAGGTCATCCAGCTCGGCTACGCCGACCCCAAGCACATCGGCCTGCAGGGCCACAGCTGGGGCGGCTACGAATCGTCGTTCATTCTCACGCAGACCAACATGTTCGCGGCTGTGGTCACGGGCGCCCCGCTCACCGACCTGATCAGCATGTACGACGAGCTGTACAAGGGCACCGGCGCGTGGAATGGCGGGATCCTGGAGACCAGCCAGGGCCGCATGGGGGCCGACGTCACCCCGTGGAACCACACGAAGCTCTACGAGGAGGAGTCGCCGCTGTTCAACGTCACGAAGATCCAGACGCCGTTCATGATTCTGCAGGGCACGGCCGACAACGCCGTGGACTGGGACCAGGGACTCGAGTTCTACAACGCGGCGCGGCGCAACGGGAAGAAGGTCATCTTCCTCTCCTATCCCGGGGAGCCGCACCACCTGTCGAGGAAGCCCAACCAGATCGATTTCCAGATCCGGATGAAGCAGTTCTTCGATCACTATCTGAAGGGCGCCCCGATGCCCGACTGGATGAAGAACGGGGTGCCACAGGTGGACAAGGCAGCGGCGACGTGGAAGGAGGACCACTCCATCGGCCGGTGATCACTGCTTACGGCATTCCGCTCACTGACTGCCCTCGACTGGAGTCGCAGGTACTTCCTGCGACTCCAGCTGAGTGTTCACGGTAGGCAGTAGACCGTCGGCAGCGGTCAGCCCCGTCCCCGTCCCCGCCTCCCCCCACCGCGCCCGCCCCGTGCCGGCAGGGCCGGACCGAGAATCTTGGCCTCCATGTTCACGAACTGGAGGTGCAGATCGGTGCCGGTGCGGAATGGCTCCATGCCCGTGAGCTGGAAGACCAGATCCTTCGGCGCCGAGAGCGAGTCGGGAAGCAGGCCGCCGGCCGGGAGGAGCGACGTGAGGTCCCACACCGCGCCGATCCCGTGCATGTCGTTGTCGGAATTGGCCACCTGAACGGTCTTTGCGTTCTCCGACGTCAGCTGCAGCACCCGGGCCTTCAGCGGACCGTGAATCGTATCGGTCTTCGAGGTGTTCTTGAGCCGCACCCGGAACGTCACGCGGTCGGTCTTCTGGTCGATCGCCGTCCGGATGAGCTGGAGGCTGACGGTGCCCGACAGGTCGTGCAGGTCGGCCAGATCCCCGCCGCCGTTGCGGGCCACCGTGCCGTCCACGTGCACGCGCGCCGTGTAGAGCTGCGCGATGCCGTTCCGATAGTCGATCCACGCCGGGTGGAAGTCGCCCGCGGCGTCGGCCACGAAGGCGCCGTTGTGCCCGGGCGCGAAGGTGAAGCCCGCGTACGCCAGGTTGGCCGACAGCGACACCACACGGCCGCCGCTGCGGGCGGCCGCCTGTGCACCGCGTCCGCCCCGGCCCCGCC
>JBJKRG010000325.1:0-12347 GCA_046704805.1 Gemmatimonadaceae bacterium | reverse complement strand
CCCGACGCCTCCGGCAGCCCCGTCCGGCCCCGCCACGCCGGAGGCCCCACTGCCTCCGGTCTCGCAGACGGCGCCAACGCCGCCGAAGGCGACGCCCGCGGTCTCCCCGGGCGCACCGCACCGGGCGACGCCCGGCCCGCGCCTGACCCCGATCAATCCGTTTCTGGCCAACGATCCCAACGCGAAGGCCCGGCGCCTGGCGAGGGCCCTCGTCTCCGATCTGATTGCCTACTTCCCGCAGAAGCGGGAAGAGGGCCTCCGCGACGGCACGCTCAAGCAGTTGTTCCGCGAGGAGATCAAGAAGAGCTACGAGGAATTCGTCGACCAGGTGGGGCGGGAGTTCGCGGAGACGACGACGCACTTCACCGACGCCCTGAACGATATTCTCGCCGAAGGGCGGAAGGTCTTCACGGGCCCCTCCTCGGGGTAGAGGGCGGTCACGGGCGCGGCTATCTTACCCCGATGCACGTGTTGCCGAGCCGTCCGCGTCAGGGTGGACGGCTCGTGTCTTAACGGAGAGGGTCATGGCGGAGAGCGAACGGATGCGGGCGCTACGGGGCTACGACGAGCGCCTGTCCGACATGCGGAGGTATCTTTGACATCGACGGCAAGCGGGCCACGCTAGCGGCGCTGGAAGGGCGGATGGCGGAGGGCACGTTCTGGAACGACCAGGAGGCGGCGCGGGGGGTGGTGCAGCAGGTGAAGTCGCTGCGCGCCTGGGTGGAGCCGTTTCAGGCCCTGTCGGGTCGCGTGCAGACGGCGCGCGAGCTGGCGGAGATGCTGGAAGCCGAGCCCGACGCCGAGATGGCTGCCGAATTGGACCGCGACGTGGCCGCGTTGCACGTCGAGCTCGAGGCCTTCCGACTCCGGTCCCTGCTGTCCGGCCCCGACGACTTCCGCAGTGCGCAGGTGGAGATCAGCGCCGGTGCCGGTGGGACGGAGGCGCAGGACTGGGCCCAGATGCTGATGCGCATGTACACGCGCTGGGCCGAGCGGCGCGGCTACGGGGTGGAGGTGCTCGATCTCAGCGAGGGAGAGGAGGCCGGCATCAAGGGCGCGGTCCTCGAGATCGACGGCGAGTATGCCTATGGCTTCCTGAAGGCGGAGACGGGCGTCCATCGGCTGGTCCGCATCTCGCCGTTCGACGCCCAGGCGCGCCGCCACACGAGCTTCGCGTCCATCTTCGTCTACCCCGTGGTCGACGAGGGGATCAACGTCGAGATTCGGGAGGAGGATCTCAAGATGGACGTTTTCCGCGCCTCGGGGGCGGGGGGCCAGCACGTGAACAAGACGAGCTCCGCGGTGCGGTTGACGCACCTCCCGACGGGGATCGTCGTCTCCTCGCAGCAGGAGCGGTCCCAGCACAAGAACCGGCAAACGGCGCTCAAGATGCTGAAGAACCGACTCTACCAACTGGAGGCGGAGAAGCAGGCGAGGAAGAAGGCCGCCCTGGACGCCACGAAGGCGGACGTGACGTTCGGCAGCCAAATTCGCAGCTATGTCTTCCAGCCCTACACCATGGTGAACGACCATCGCACGGAGCTGAAGATTCCGGACGTCCAGAAGGTGATGGACGGCGGGATCGATCCGTTCATCGAGGCGTATCTGGCGGCGGCGGGATCGGCCGTATGAGCGACGATCTGAACTTCGTCCAGCGGGCGCGCCGGGAGAAGCTCGCCGAGTTGGAGGCGCGGGGGATCGCGCCCTATGCGTATCGATTCGCCCGTACCCACCATGCGGCGGAGGCGCTCGCCCTCTTGCCGGAGGGAGCCGAGGAGGGGCCGACCGTGCGTGTAGCCGGCCGGCTGATCGCCTGGCGTGCCCACGGCAAGAGCACCTTCGCCCACATCGCCGACGGCCCGGCACGCATTCAACTGTATTTCAAACGGGACCTGCTCGGCGACGTCGCGTACGCAAATCTCGACCTGTTCGACATCGGGGATGTGGTCGGGGTTGTGGGGCCGCTGTTTCGGACGCGCACGGGGGAAGTGACCGTGCGGGTGGA
This sequence comes from Gemmatimonadaceae bacterium, assembly GCA_046704805.1. Classification (GTDB taxonomy): domain Bacteria; phylum Gemmatimonadota; class Gemmatimonadetes; order Gemmatimonadales; family Gemmatimonadaceae; genus JAGWRI01. Next base: position 10,342 of record JBJKRG010000325.1, on the reverse strand, counting down.
ATCGGTGGAGCTGCTGGCGAAGTCGCTCCGGCCGCTGCCGTTCGGCAAGGAAGAGGTGGTCGCTGGCGAGGTCGTGCGCCATTCGGGATTCGCGGATCCGGAGCAGCGCTACCGGCAGCGGTACGCCGATCTGGCGGTGCATCCGGAAGTCCGCGCCCTGTTCGCCGCGCGCACGCACATGATCCGTGCCATCCGGGCGTTCCTGGACGCGCGGGATTTCCTCGAGGTCGAGACGCCCGTGCTGCAACCCCTCTACGGGGGGGCGGCGGCGAAGCCCTTCGTCACGCACCACAACGCGCTCGACATGCCGCTGTTCCTGCGCATCGCCGATGAGTTGTACCTGAAGCGACTCGTCGTCGGCGGGCTGGACCGCGTCTACGAGATCGGGCACGACTTCCGCAACGAGGGGATCGACCGGACGCACAATCCGGAATTCACGATGCTTGAGTTCTACCAGGCGTACGCGGACTACAACGACATGATGGATCTGGTCGAGGCCCTGGTGACCGAAGCCGGCCGGGCCGTCGCGGCGGAGCCGGCGTTCGCCGCGTCGGCCCCGGCGCTCGCGCCGCCGTTCCCGCGCCTCGAATGGGTCTCGGCGTTGAACGAGGCGCTGGGGCGAGATGCGTTGGCGATGTCCGTCGAGGACTTGCGGACCGAGGCCCGCGCGCACGGCGTCGAGCACGCGGAGGGACTCAGCCGACCGAAGGTGCTCGACGAGCTGTTCCAATCCCTGGTCGAAGCGAAGATCGAGGCCCCCACGTTCGTCCTGGACTATCCACGCGAGCTGTCACCGCTGGCCAAGCCGAAGCGCGGCAACCCCGCCCTCACCGAGCGGTTCGAGTTGTTCGCGCGGGGCCGGGAGCTGGCCAACGCGTTCAGCGAGTTGAACGATCCGATCGACCAGCGGTCGCGTTTCGAGGCCCAGGCCCGGCTGCGCGCCGAGGGCGACGAGGAGGCGCCCGGGGTCGACGACGACTATCTGCGGGCGATGGAATACGGCATGCCGCCGATGGGTGGGGTCGGCATCGGGATCGACCGCCTGTTCATGTATCTCACGGATACCGCCAACATCCGGGACGTGATTCTGTTCCCGACGATGCGACCCGAATGACGCGGCTCGAATTCTCTATCGCATGGCGGTACCTGCGCAGCCGCCGGGGGTCGCGGTTGCTGTCGTTGATCAGTGTGATCGCGATGGGCGGCGTCATCATCGGCGTGAGTGCGCTGATCCTCATCAACGGCGTGATGACGGGGATGCAGACGGATCTGCGGAACAAGATCCTGCTCGGCAGCCCGGACCTGCGCGTGCTCACGTTCGGCGACGATCTGACGATGGCGCGGTGGGACACGGTGCTCCCGATGGTGCAGCGGGAGCCGGGCGTGGTCGCGGCCGCCCCGTTCGTGCTGGTCCAGGCCATCATGTCCGGGGGCCACCAGTACAGTCAGGGCGTGATGGTGATGGGCATCGAGCCGGGGGGGCCGCACAACGTTCCCGTCACCGCCATCCGATCGACGGCCACGGCCGGCGATTTCACGTTTCGCACGGCGGACGGATCGGATCGCGGCGTCGTGGTCGGCGACCGCATTGCCCAGCGGCTCGACCTCCAACCCGGGGTCGACTCGGTGACCATGTTCTCCCTTGGGGGGAGCAAGATCTCGCCAGTGACGGGTGCCATCGTACCTCACGAGGAGCGGCTGCCGGTAACGGGCGTGTTTTCGACGGGCATGTACGAGTACGACGCCAACTATGTCTTCACCGCGGTGCGCACGGCGCAGCAGATCGCCCAGATCGGCCATGCGGTCACGGGGATCGAGGTGAAGACCAGGAGTCTGTGGGATGCGCCGGCCGTGGGGGCGGCGCTCACCGACACGCTCGGCTATCCGTATCGCACGGAGGACTGGCAGCAGCAGAACTCGTCGTTGTTCGAGGCGCTGAAGCTCGAGAAGCTCGGCATGGCGGTGATCCTCCTGCTCATCGTGCTGGTCGCCGCCTTCAACATCGTCAGCACCCTGACGATGGTCGTGGCCGACAAGACGCGGGAGATCGGCATTCTCCGGGCGATGGGCATGCCCGCGCGGTCGATCCGGCGGATCTTCTTCGCGCAGGGTGTGGTGATCGGGATCATCGGCACCGCGATCGGCGTGGCGATCGGTCTGACCACGGGCATCGCCGTGGACCGGTTGCGGCTGATCCCCCTCAATCCGCAGATATATTTCATAGACCACCTGCCGGTCACGACGCATCTGCTCGATGTGACCCTGATCGTGCTGGCGAGTCTGGCGATTGCAGCCCTCGCGACGCTCTACCCGGCAGTGCAGGCGGCACGGCTTTACCCCGTCGAAGCGATTCGACACGAATGATGGTTCTCGAAGCGACTGATCTGGCCAAGACCTACACCGGTGGCGACGGCGGCCTGCTGACCGTGCTGGACGGGGTCTGCCTTGAGGTGGGGCGCGGCGAGATGGTGGCGGTGGTGGGCGCGAGCGGGGCGGGCAAGAGCACACTGCTGCACCTGTTGGGGGCGCTCGACACGCCCACGCGAGGCGAGGTGCGCATCGAGGGCCGGTCCCTGGCGGGGCTGGACGACGAGGCCCTGTCGCGGCTCCGCAACCGCCACATCGGGTTCGTCTTCCAGTTTCATCACCTGCTGCGGGAATTCAGCGCACTCGAGAACGTAATGATGCCGCTGCGCGTCGGGGGGCAGTCTGCGGCGGCGGCACGGGTGCGGGCCCTGGACCTGCTCGAGCGCGTGGGGTTGACCGACCGGGCGCATCACCGTCCGTCGGAGCTCTCCGGTGGTGAACAGCAGCGCGCGGCCGTGGCGCGGGCGCTGGCCGTGGAACCGGCGCTGGTGCTGGCGGACGAGCCGTCGGGGAACCTCGACCACGTGCACGCCGAACGCCTGCACAACCTCCTGTCGGCGCTGACGCGCGATCTGTCGGTTGCCCTGGTGGTGGTCACGCACAACCGGGCGCTGGCCGCGCGGGCCGATCGCGTGCTGTTGCTGCAGGACGGGACCCTGCGGCCCACGGCGCTGCACGAGGTGCTCGCCTGATGCTCTGCGACAACTGTCACGAGCGCGATGCCGTGGTGCACCTCACGCAGATCGAGAACAATGCCGTCACGCAGATCCATCTGTGCGAGCAGTGCGCGGCGGAGCGCGGGGTGGAAACGCCGGTGGCCGAGACCAAGCACCCACTGGGCGAGCTGTTGCACGCCGTCCAGGCGCAGATGGTGCAACCAACGGACCCCGAGGAGCACTGCCCGTTCTGCGGGTGCACGATGGCCGACTTTCGCGCCACGGGACGCTGGGGCTGTCCGCGCTGCTACGTGACGTTCGAGTCGAGCATGCGTGGGCTGCTGCGGCGCCTGCACGGAAGCTCCCAGCATGTGGGGGAGCGGTACCAGGTGGCGCGATCCGAGGCGATGGAGAAGGCGGCGGAGCTCGCCGAGTTGCGGGAGCGACTACGGCGCGCGATCGAGACGGAACAATTCGAACTGGCGGCCGATCTCCGCGACCGCATCAAGGTGCTGGAATGATCGATCTCTCCCTACTTCCCGACGGCGGCGTTGGCTGGCTGGACGCCTCCGGTCGCCACGCCAACGTGGTGTTGTCGACGCGCGTGCGGCTGGCGCGGAATCTCGAGGGGTTCGCGTTCACGGGCCGGGCGCGGGACGGCGAGCGCCTGCGCGTGCTGTCCCAGGTACAGGCGGCGCTCGACGACGTGGAGGCCCTCCGCGGGGGACTCGTGCTGCGCGTGGACGAGATGCCTGCCGTCGACCGGCTCCTGCTCCACGAGCGGCATCTGGTGAGCAAGGAGCTGGCCGGCCTTGACGAGCCGCACCCATTGCGGAGCGGGGCCGCCGTGGTCGTTGGGGACCAGACGAGCCTGATGGTGAACGAGGAAGACCATCTGCGGCTCCAGGCCATGCAGTCGGGATTCGCGCTCACCGAAACATTTGCCCGGATTCAGGAGCTGGAGCGGGAGCTCGGCGCGCGATTGCCCTTCGCCTATCATCACGAATTCGGCTTTCTGACCGCCTGTCCGACGAACGTGGGGACGGGCATGCGGGCGTCGGTGCTCATCCACCTTCCGGGGCTCGTCCTGACCAAGGAGATCGGGAAAGTGCTGGCCGGACTCCAGCAGATGGGGCTGACGTATCGCGGGCTGTATGGCGAGGGGAGCGAAGTGGTGGGCAACTTCTTCCAGATCTCGAACCAGACGACGCTGGGGCGCTCGGAGGAGGAGTTGCTCGACCAGTTGCTGCGGGTGGTGGGCCACGTCGTCGAGCGCGAGGAGGAGGCGAGGCGTGTGCTCTGGCGAGACGCGGGTTATATTATCGAGGACAAACTGTGGCGCGCGTTCGGCACCCTGCGCTATGCCCGGAGCCTGACGTTCGAGGAGGCGATGAACCTTCTGAGCGGGGTCCGGCTGGCCGTGGGGCTGAAACTGATACGTGGGCTCAGTGTATACACGCTCAACAAGCTCCTGATCTTTTCCCAAGCCGCACACTTGGCATACGCCGAGGGACGGCCGCTCAGCGAGAGCGAGACGTCGCAGGCACGCGCGCGGTACGTGCGGCAGGCGCTCGAAACGGAAGCCGGATCGGTCGGATGAGGCGGGCCCGGCCGGACTCGAGGGGACGATGAACGGCTACAATTTCACCGAGCGGGTCAGGAAAGTCCTCGCGATGGCGCGGGAGGAAGCAGCGCGCCTCCACCACGAGTACGTGGGGACCGAGCACATCCTCCTCGGTCTCATTCGTGAAGGCGAGGGCGTCGCCGCGACGGTCCTGCAGAATCTGAACGTCGAGCTGGACGAGATTCAGCAGAAGATCGAAGAGACGGTCCGCAAGGGGAAGGCGGTCCAGGCCACCGGTCCCGATCTGCCCTACACGTCGCGTGCCAAGAAGGTGCTCGAGCTGGCGATGGCCGAGGCCCGGGAGTTGAACCACAGCTACGTGGGCACGGAGCATCTGCTGCTCGGACTGCTGCGCGAAGAGAAGGGCATCGCGGCGCAGGTGCTGACCGAGGCCGGCGTGAGCCTCGAGGCGGCGCGCGCCGAGACACTGGTTATCGTGGGGACGGACGTCCAGCCGGGGGGCGGCACCCAGCAGGCCGGGGCGCAGCCGCCGGCCGCGGCGCCGAAGGGGGACAAGAAGTCCAAGACGCCCGCCCTCGATCACTTCTGCCGGGACCTGACGCAGCTCGCCGCCGAGGGGCAGCTCGACCCCACCATCGGGCGGGGGAAGGAGATCCAGCGCGTCATGGAAGTGCTGACGCGCCGGAAGAAGAACAACCCCGTGCTCATCGGCGAGCCTGGCGTGGGGAAGACGGCAATCGTCGAGGGCCTGGCGCAGCTCATCGCCAACGGGGAGTGCCCGGAGTCCCTGCGCGACAACCGCGTCTTGTCGCTGGACATGGCGGCGGTCATCGCGGGGACCAAGTACCGGGGCCAGTTCGAGGAGCGGCTCAAGGCCGTGATGAACGAGATCGCGCAGAACAAGAACGTGGTCCTGTTCATCGACGAATTGCACACGCTGGTCGGGGCAGGCGCCGCGGAGGGCGCGATCGACGCCAGCAACATGCTGAAGCCGGCCCTGGCGCGCGGGGAACTGCAGTGCGTCGGTGCGTCCACGCTCAACGAATACCGGAAGTACATCGAGAAGGACGGCGCGCTCGAACGGCGGTTCCAGACCGTGATCGTGGACCCGCCGACGGTGGACGAGACGATCGACATCCTGAAGGGGCTCCGCCAGAAGTACGAAGAGCACCACCACGTGACGATTCCCGACACGACGCTGGTGGCGGCAGCCCGGCTCTCGGAGCGGTACATCACGGATCGGTTCCTGCCCGACAAGGCCATCGATGTGATCGACGAAGCAGGCGCCCGGGCGCGGCTGGCCGCGCAGGCCCCGCCGCCGGAAGTGGCCGAGCTGAAGGCGTCGCTCGAGAAGGTCAGCGGCGACAAGGAAGCGGCCGTCCGCGACCAGAACTTCGAGCGGGCGGCGTCGCTGCGCGACAAGGAGCGGGAATTGCAAGGGGAGATCCGCGAAAAGCAGGAGGCCTGGGAGAAACGGCGGCAGTCGCACCGACCCGTGCTGGGGGAGGAGGAGATCGCGTTCATCGTGAGCCGGTGGACGGGCATCCCGGTGACGCGGCTGCAGGAGGCCGAGACCACCCGCCTGATGCGGATGGAGGACGAGCTGCACCAGTCAGTGATCGGCCAGGACGAGGCGATCCGCGCCCTCGCACGGTCCATCCGGCGCGGCCGGGCGGGCCTTAAGGATCCGAACCGCCCGATCGGCTCGTTCGTGTTCTGCGGGCCCACCGGGGTCGGCAAGACGGAACTGGCGCGTGCGCTCGCGAAGTTCCTGTTCGCGGACACGCAGGCGCTGATCCGTGTCGACATGAGCGAGTACATGGAGAAGTTCTCGGTGTCCCGCCTGATCGGGGCCCCCCCGGGCTACGTCGGATACGAGGATTCGGGCACGCTGACCAAGGCTGTCCGGCGCAAGCCGTACAGTGTGATCCTGCTCGACGAGATCGAGAAGGCGCACCCCGATGTTTTCAACATCCTGCTGCAGGTCCTCGATGAAGGCCATCTCACGGACAATTACGGCCGGGTGATCGACTTCAAGAACACGGTCGTCATCATGACGTCGAACGTGGGGGCCCGCGATATCACGAAGGGCAAGACGCTGGGATTCTCCACGGGGGACAGCCAGTCGACCTTCGAGCGCATCGCCGACCGGGTGCGGGACGAGTTGAAGAACGTGTTCAATCCCGAATTCCTGAACCGGCTCGACGACGTGATCGTGTTCCACCCGCTGGACCGGACGCACATCGCGCAGATCGTGCAGATCATGCTCCGCGACGTGCGGAAGCGCCTGAGCGAAGAGGAACTGACCCTCACGCTCACCGACGCGGCCACGGACTTCCTGGTGAAGCACGGGTATGACGAGAACTACGGCGCCCGCCCCCTCAAGCGCGCCATACAGCGGTACATCGAGGACCCGCTCTCCGAAAAGATCCTGATGGGCGAGTTCTCCCGGGGGGAGGAGCTGGAAGTGGACGTCTCCCCGGATGGCACGAAACTCGACTTCCGCGTGCTGACGGGCAGCCCCAAGGCGTAGCCCACCTTCTCTCGGCCGGCCAAGCCTCGCGAAGGCTCGGCCGGCCGCATTGCGTATATTTAGGATCTCCATGCGAAGACTCGTCCTCGCACTCATCGCTCTGGCGCTGACGGCGCCCGCCGTGGCCGCCCAGGATACCGGCGCCGTTGGGCCGTGCTATAAGCCGGATTCGATCTCGTTCCACGGCAACACGCGGCTCGGCGGCTCGATCCTGCGCGACGATGCCGGGCTCACGCCGGGGCAGCCCATCAATCCGCGCTCCCTCCAGCACGCCATCGCCGCGCTGTACGCGACGCTGCAGTTCGACGACGTCCACGCGGTGTGCCGGGTGCTGCCGAGCGGGAAGGCGCTCCTGGTGTTCAACGTCAAGGAGCGGCCGATGCTCCTCAACGTGGCCGTCACGGGCACGAACCGGCTCTCGCAGGGCGACGTCAGCGACCAGGTGAACCTGCTGGTTGGGCGCCCGGTCGATCCCGAGCAGGTGGCACGCTCGATCGTGAAGATCGATTCCCTCTACGCCGCCAAGGGGTACGCGTTCGCGCAGGTAAAGGCCGAGACGACGTACGTGGACAGCTCGTCGGCGGACATCACGTTCCGCGTGGACGAGGGGCGGCGCACGGCGGTTTCCGGCATCGAGGTGAAGGGGAACAAGGCGCTGAGCGCCAAGTCGATCGTGGGCGCGATGGACACCAAGCCGGAAGGGTTCTTCTTCTGGGAGCGTGGGGAGCTCGACAACGCCAAGCTGGCGGGAGACATCACCGAACGCATTCCCTCGCTGTACGGCGACAACGGCTACATCGACATGCAGATGGTCCGTGACACGACCGTGCTCGATCGCCCGGTGGGCAAGGCCATGGTCGAGCTCCAGGTCAAGGAGGGTCCCCAGTACCACGTGGGCGAGTTCTCCGTGCAGGGGGCCCGGCAGTTCTCGAGCCAGGAAATCCAAAAGCTGTATCCGTTCCAGCACAAGTCGGAGACGCTCCTGGAGGCGATGAAGCGCATCATCCACGTGGGGGTGGAACCCGACCACACCATCTTCAACCGGTCCGCGTGGGACAAGGCCACCAGCGACGTGCAGACGGCCTATGCGAACGAGGGCTACATCTACGCGCAGGTGAACCCGGTCGTGGAGCGCGACATCGCCCCGGACTCCGTGCCGAAGGTCAACCTGCGGTGGGACATCTACGAGGGGACCCCGGCGATCATCAACCGGGTGAACATCGTCGGCAACGACGTCACCAGCGAGACCTGCATCCGACGGCAGCTCACCGTGGTGCCGGGCGATGTGTTCAACAAGGACCGGCTCATCCAGAGCTACCAGAACATCGCCAACCTCGGCTTCTTCGACACGCCGCTCCCGGAGCCGCAGGTCACGCCCTCCGACCAGCAGGGCGACGTGAACATCACCTTCCAGGTGAAGGAGAAGCGCACCGGAAACGTGAACTTCGGGGCCTCGGTCGGGCAGGGCACGGGGCTCGGCGGGTTCATCGGCTTCGACCAGCCGAACCTGTTCGGCATGTGTAAGAAGGGGTCGATCCAGTGGCAGAAGGGGCAGTACATCAACGACTTCACGGCGTCGTACACGGATCCCGCGATCCGGGAGTCGCAGTACTCCGGGTCGATCACGGCCTACCATTCCCAGTCCCGGTTCACGATCCAGAACATCGGGCAGAGCACGACGACCGGCGGGCAGATCCAGTTCGGCCTCCCGGTGTTCGGCTCCCGGTACACGCGCCTGTTCGTGGACTATGGGGGGGAGTCGGTGAAATACGGGAGCGGCGGCCTGGTGGGCACCATCGGGCAGTGTACGAACGCGGCGGGGCAGAATTCGACCTGCTTCCGGTCCACGGTCGGGATGACGCTGCAGCGGGATACGCGCCAGGGCATGCCGTTCCCGTGGTCGGGGGTGTACCAGCGGATCGACGCGCAGTTCAACGGGGGCCCCCTGGGGGGAACGGCGTCGTACCAACGGTTCACCGGCGAGATGCGTTCCTATGCGACGCTGGGACAGATCGGCGGGGGCGGGGTGTCCTCGGCGCCGATGTTCGTCATTGCCGGCCTTTCGACGAGTTGGGGAGCGCTGTTCGGCAACCCGGGCCCGTTCTTCGTGTCCCAGTCCTTCGCGATGGGCGGGGTGCAGTACGGCGAGCCGCTGCGCGGCTACAGCGAGTTCTCGATCACGCCGGAGGGCTACAATCCGCAAACCAGCCAGTATTCGGCGCAGCGATCTTCATTCGGCAACGCGTTCTTCAGCGCCACGGCCGAACTGGGGATCCGCCTGAATTCCCAGGTCTACGTGAGCGCGTTCTACGACGCGGGCAACGTTTACGCGAAGCCGGCGGACTTCAATCCGACGCGGCTCTTCCGCGGCGTGGGCGTCGGGGCGTCGGTGGTGACGCCGCTGGGGCCGCTGGGCATCGATCTGGGCTACGGGCTCGACCGCGTGGACGCGCAGGGGCGGAAGGCCCCGCAGTGGAAGGTGGACTTCAAGTTCGGGCAGTTCTACCAATAATCGGAGTTCCTCCCATGAATTTCAGAGTTCGTGCGACGATCCTGTCGGTCGTCGGACTGGTGCTCGTGGCGATGCCGGCCCACGCCCAGAAGAGCGACGTGTCGCCGAAGGTCGTCTACGTGAACACCCAGGCCCTCCTCAACGTCGCCCCGGGCTACGCCGCGGCCGAATCCACGTACTCGGCGGAGTCGAAGACATGGAGCGACGAGCTCAAGAAGATGAGCGACGACATCCAGACCATGATCAGCGACTACCAGCAGGCGCTCGCACGGCACGGCATGGACAGCCTGACCGACGCCGCCAAGCAGGCCCGGACCAAGGCGATCCAGGCCAAACAGAAGGCCTTCGCGGACCGGCAATCGCAGCTCCAGCAGCAGGCGCAGCAGCGCGAGAACGACCTGATGGCGCCGGTGATGGAGAACGTGCGCGAGATGCTCGAGAAGATCCGGGCGGAGAACGGCTATTCGCTGATTCTGGACTCCCAGGCCGTGGTGGCGGCGGATCAGAACCTCGACATCACGAACAACGTCGTGGCCCGGCTCAAGATCGCCGCGAGCGCGCAGCAGGACTCCTCGGCGAAGCACGCCGTCAAGAAGAAGAAGTAGCGGCGGCCCCGTGTCGAACGCACCGGAATCGTACGATGGCGGCGGTGTGGGGGGACACGCCCTCACCGCCGCTGCCATCGCCCA
>JBJKRG010000324.1:0-30460 GCA_046704805.1 Gemmatimonadaceae bacterium | reverse complement strand
TGGACGGGGGTGCCGGCCCCCGGGCCCGGCCGGCGGCGCGCGCCCCCCCCCCCCCCCCCCCCCCCCCCCCCCCCCCCCCCCCCCCCCCCGACGCCGGGTACGAGGCCGCCGTCGAGACGGCGCGACGGGAGGGAATCACCCTGCCGATGATCGACCGTCCCGCATGAGGGCCGGCCGCCGGTCGGTAGCGTGGCGGGGGAACGGCGCCCGGCGCCCGGTCCCCCGCGGCAGGCCGAGCCTTCCGTGCTGAGCGCCCGCTTCCGGCCCTGGCACGTCCCGTTGTTCATCGGTAAGTACGCCTGGCTGACCACGCGGCGGATGCCGGTGCTCGTGCATTTCGAGGTCACGCTCCGGTGCAACGCGCGCTGCGGATTCTGCGATTACTGGAAGACCCATCCGTCGGCGCGCGACCACGAGCTGCAAAGCTTCGCCGACGCGGCCCGGTACTTCAACCCGTTGATGGTGACGTTCACCGGCGGCGAGCCGCTGATGCGCCGCGACCTGGAAGCGCTGGTCCGCGCCGTCGCCTCGGCCGTCCGGCTGAAGTACATCACCCTGATCACCCACGGCGCGATGCTGACGCCGGAGCGGGCGCTGGACCTGTGGACCGCCGGGGTCCACCAGTTCAACATCTCGCTGGATTACCCGGACGAGCGCCACGACCGCGCCCGCGGCATTCCCGGCCTCGCCGCGCGGATCTTCGATGCCATCCCCGCCATGCAGGCCCGCGGCATCGACAACATCCGGTTCAACACGGTGATCAAGAACGACAACGTGGGGCTGATCCTCCCGCTGGTGCACCGGGCCCGCGAGCTCGGCGTCGGGATCAATCTGAGCGTCTACACCGAGGCGAAGAACGGCAATGCGGCCCCCCGGCTGGGCGAGCAGCAGGCCCGCGACGTGGACGAGCTGATCGCAGCGCTGCTCGATTTCAAGCGGCGCCACCGGGGCGTGATCACCAGCTCGGACTACTACCTGCGCCAGATTCCCCGCTACGTGCGGGGCGAGTTGAAGGAGCCCTGCCGGTCGGGGATCCGCACCATCCACATCGACCCCGTGGGTCACGTCAAGCGGTGTCCCGACTTTCCCACGGACTTCCACTGGCGCGACTTCCGGCGCTACCGGGCGATCGACTGCGATGCCTGCTATTACGCGTGCCGCGGGGAGGCCCAGGCGCCGCTGGAATGGTCGCGGGTGCAGGACGTGATGGGCACGACGGGTCCCGGAGGGCTACGGTGAGCGACCTGCTGCTCGTGAACGCGTCGCAGGTGGTGACCTGCCGCGGCCCGGCGGCGGCGCGACGCGGTGCCGCGATGAGCGACGCCGGCGTGCGCGAGGGATACGCGGTGCTCGTGCAGGGCGATACGATCGCCGCCGTCGGGCCGGAGGACGAGCTCCGGCGGACCCAGTCCGACGCCGATGTGGTCGACTGTGCACGCGGGGTGCTCGCACCCGGGTTCGTCGATTCGCACACGCACGCCGTGTTCGGTCGTGCGCGCGCGGCGGAGCACGAACTGCGGGCGGCGGGCCTGGACTACATGGACATCGCCCGCCGGGGGGGCGGGATCCACGCATCGGTCCGGGATCTCCGCGCGCACAGCGAGGATGCCCTGTACGACCTGGCTCGCAGACGCCTCCGGATGCTCGCCCACAGCGGCGTCACCACCGCGGAGGTGAAGTCCGGGTACGGTCTCACCCTCGACGACGAGCTGAAGATGCTGCGGGTGGTGCGGCGGCTGGCCGAGACCCTCCCGCTGCGGATCGTCCCCACCTTCCTCGGCGCGCACGAGATCCCGCAGGAGCACCGCGGAACGACGGCCGACCGGCGTGCCTACATCGACCTGCTCGTCCACGAGATGATTCCGCGCGTTGCACGCGAGGGGCTGGCGCGGTTCGCCGATGTATTCTGCGAGACCCACGTGTACACGGCGGCGGAGTCGCGGGAAATTCTGCTCGCCGCGCGGCGGGCCGGGCTGGCACTCAAGCTCCACGCGGACGAGCTGACCTCGTCGGGCGGGGCCGAGCTGGCAGCGGAGCTGAACGCGGTCTCCGCCGACCACCTGGCCGCGATCTCGGAGGACGGCATCGCGGCCCTCGCCGGGGCTCGTACCGTGGCGACGCTGCTGCCGGCGACCATGGTCTTCCTCGGTCGAACCGGCCAGGCGCCGGCTCGCCGGCTGGTCGATGCCGGGGTCCCCGTGGCGCTGGCGACGGACTTCAATCCGGGCACGTCGCCGACGCTCCATTTCCCGACGGTGCTCACCCTGGGCGTGAGCCAGCTGCACCTGAGTGCCGCGGAAGCGATCACGGCCGGGACCGTGAACGGAGCAGCCGCCCTCGGGCTCGCCGACCATGTCGGCCAGATCACACCGGGCTTCTCGGCCGATCTGGCGCTTTTCGATGCCGAGGACTATCGAGAGCTTCCGTACTGGCTCGGGGCCCCCCTGTGTCGGCGCAGCTGGGCGCGAGGCAAACCTTGTGACTGGTAGCACTTAGGCATAGCTTTCACAGTTCGTTCTCCCCCGACGCTGACCGCCGTCGGCATACCTCCAGAGGCCTTCCGGGCGCTGATGTCGAACATCGCAAAGCTCAAGAAGAAGGCGGCTGAATTCGAACTCAAGAAGCAGCCGGACAAGGCCCTCGTCATCTACATCGAGCTCCTCTCGGCGTACGAGTCGAGTCCCGAGGAGATGGATGTCGCGCTGTTCAACCGGGTCGGCGACCTGCTGCTGAAGCAGGGCAACGTGGCCGATGCGGTGGACTACTACGAGCGCGCCGTCGACCACTACAGCGACGGAGGATTCTTCAACAACGCGATCGCGCTGTGCAACAAGATCCTCCGCCAATCGCCCGGGCGGACCTCGGTCTACTACAAGCTCGGCAAGATCAGCGCGAAGAAGGGATTCACGGCGGAGGCGAAGCGGAACTTCCTCGAGTTCGCCGACCGCATGCAGAAGGGCGGGCGCCTGGACGAGGCGTTCCGGGCGCTCAAGGAGTTCGCCGACCTCTGTCCGGATCAGGATGACATCCGGTTGATGCTGGCGGACCAGTTGCAGAAGGCCGGCAAGCCGAACGAGGCGGTCGAGCAGCTCCAGCTCCTGTACCAGCGATACACCGCCGAAAATCGGCAGGCAGAAGCCGACGCCACGGCGGAGCGGATCCGCTCGATCGATCCGAACGCCGAGGTTCGGGCCGGGGACGCGCAGCTCGAGACGAACGCGCAGGACCTCGTCTTCCTCGACCTGAACGAAGCGCCCAAGCCGCGGACCACCGCGCCGCAAGGCACGGCGGCGCAGGCGCCGCCGGCCCCTGAGTCGTTGCTCGAGGCGCCGCCGCGACCGGACGAGGAGACACCGGACCGGATCGACGGCCGCCGCGTGGAGGGGCTCACGTCCGGTCGAGAGGACGGAGCGATCGACGAGACCCCCGTCGAGGGGCTCGAGTCGACGTCGCTCGACGCCAGCACGACACCGGATGGCCCGGCCGCCCTCCTCGAGTTGGAGCCCACCTCCCTGGCCGAGCCTGTCGAGGACGCGGATCGTGGTGAGGACACGCCGACGGGGGCGGGGGAAGGCGAGGCATCGGGCGGCTATGCCCTCGGGCTCGCCGACGGGGAGCGAACCGGGACCGATCGGGAAACCCCCAGCGAGTCGACGTCGCCGACCGAAGGCCTGCCGATCATGGACCTCGATCGAGGGGCGGAGTTCGCCCGCGCCCCGCGGATCAGCGGACCCCTCGGCCGGGAGGCGACGATGCTCGCCGCGCAATCGGTCGAGATGCTCCAGGCGGTGGTCGACGGGGAGCCGAGCGATTGGGCCGCCCATCGCGAACTCGGTGAGGCGATGCTCGAAGCGGGCAACCGCGAGGGTGGGTTACGCGAGTTCGAGACCGCGATGAAGGGGTACGAGACGGACGGCAACATCGACGCGGCGGCGTCGATGGCCGAGGAAATCGTCCGCGCCGACCCCACGTCGGTGAAGCACTATCAGAAACGGGTCGAGTACGCCTACCGCTCGAACGACCAGCGTCGTCTCGTGGACGCCTATCTCGAGCTGGCCGATGCGCTCTTCCGAACGGATCAGCCGGACAAGTCGCGGGTCATCTACCATCGGGTGCTCGAGCTCGCGCCCGACAACGCGCGGGCACAGGGCGCGCTGAGCGCGCTGCCGGAGACTCCACCGCAGGGCGTGCCTGATACCCGCCGCACCCCCGGGGGCGACCGGCCCACGCCGTCGCGTCTCGCAACGCCCAGCAGCAGCGACTTCGTCAATCTCGGCGATCTCATGCGCGACGAACAGCCGCGGAAGGATACGCGCATGGTCGTGGCCGAGCAGCAGCCGACCGGAAACGAGGAGGCGGACTTCGCCGACATGCTGCGGAAGTTCAAGCAGGGCGTGGCGGAGAACGTCGACGAAGAGGACTACCAGAGCCATTATGACCTGGGCGTCGCCTACAAGGAGATGGGGCTCCTCGACGAGGCGATCTCCGAGTTTCAGAAGGCCTTGCGGGCGTCCGAGCATCGGGTGCGGACCTACGAGGCCATCGGCCTGTGTTTCATGGAGAAGGAGCAGTATCAGATGGCGAGCACGCTTCTGTCGCGAGCGCTCAACGAGAAGGGCATCGGCGACGACAAGCTGGTGGGCGTGCTCTATCTGATGGGGCGCGCCGCCGAGGCGCTGGGGAAGCCGGAAGATGCGCTCTCGTACTACCAGCGCGTCTTCGTGATCGACGTGCAATTTCGCGATGTGGGCCGGCGCATGAACGCCATCGAGCAGGCCGCCCGGTGAGCGGCGTCATCGCGCGGCCGCGCTCGCCCGTCACCGGGGCGCTTCGCGAGATCCAGGCGCCGGTCCGGGCGCGCCTGGAACAGGTGACCGGCGCGATGCACGACATCGTGAGCTCCGGCGTTCCGATGGTCGAAGAAGTGGCGGGCTACCTGCTCGGGATGCGAGGCAAGATGTTCCGTCCCACGCTCACGCTGCTGGCCAGCGAGCTGGCGGGCAAGGCGGAGCCGCGGGCGGTGAGGCTGGCGGCCGTCATCGAGCTCATGCACCTGGCTACGCTGGTGCACGATGATTCCGTGGACCACTCGGCCACGCGCCGCGGCCTGCCCACGGTGAACTCGATGTACAGCCACCAGGTCTCGGTGATCATGGGGGACTTCCTCTACTCGCGCGCCCTCCGGGCGCTCGTGGCGATCCGTGACTTCGACGTGCTGCGTGTCGTCACCGACGTGTCGAGCGAGTTGAGCATGGGAGAGATGCGGCAGCTGGCGGCGATCGATGCCCTGACGTTCGGGGAGCGCGAATACGAGCTCCTCATTCGGGCCAAGACGGCTTCGCTGATCTCGGCGGCCTGCGAGAGCGGGGCGCTGTGCGGGGCGGCCCAGTACCGGGAGCCGCTGGCCCGGTTCGGCGACCGCTTGGGCATGGCGTTCCAGGTCATCGACGACATCCTGGACTACACGGAAGACGAATCCGTGACCGGGAAGCCGTCCGGGAACGACCTGCGGGAGCACAAGGTCACGCTGCCGCTGATCGCCGCGCTGCCGCAGATGTCCGATGCGGGCCGCCACCGGGTCGAGGAGTTGTTCGCCGACGACGAACCCGACGACGCCGTGATTCAGGACGTGATGGGGATCGTCGTCGCCGCCCACGGCATCGAGTACGCTCGCCGCACGAGCGAACGGTTTGCGCGGGAAGCCGAGGAGGCGCTGGCGTCGGTGCCGCCGTCGCCGGCCCGGTCCGCCCTCGTCGGCGCCATCGCGTACGTCACCGACCGGCGCTGGTAATGCCTCCCACCGGATCCGCCAAGCACCGTCCCGGCTTTCATGCCATCGTGCTGTCCATCGGCTTTATTGTCGGGGGGGCCTTCACGGAGATGGCCCGGCTCTGGCTTCCGGCCGGGGCGGTCAAGGAATTCCTGACCACGGGGGTGACGCCGTCCATCGGGCCGTTGCCCTTGGACCTCGTCATCATCAAGTTCACGGTAGGGCCGGTGGCGCTCGACGTCTCGATCCTCAGTCTCGTCGGGGTGTTCGTGGCCTATCTCATCGCACGGTCGCTCTTCTAGGAGACGGTATGAATTTCGGCAATCTTGGCCCCCTCGAGTTGTTCATCATCCTGGTGATCGTGCTTGTGCTGTTCGGGGCGCGGCGCGTGCCCGAGATCGGCGCGTCCCTGGGCAAGGGGATCCGCGAGTTCAAGCGCAGCATCAACGACGTGCAGCGGCAGGTCAGCGAAACCGACGACGAGCACCCGATGGACCGGCTGTCGCCGGGTGAGCCGGCCGCACGCACACCATCGGAAGAGCCGGAGCCGGTCCGCGAGCCCAAACGGCTGATCTAGCGGCCCGTCGGAGCCCGAAGCGAGAACGGCGCCGGGGGCTGGGCCCCGGGCGCCGTTTCGCATCCCCGCGCCTGCAGGCCCCGCCGGCCGGTCAGCCAGACGTGCGTCGCAGTGCCGCGTCGATGGACTGGCGCCGATCGTCGATGGTCGCTCGGTCGTGCAGATCCTGCAGGAACATCTGCAGCCGGGTCTGTTGGAGTTGCGAGATGCGTTCCTGGCGCTGCGTGGCTTCCTGTTTCAACCAGGCCGCGCTGTCCGCCTTCACCCGCTGATCCACGCGCTCCACGGTGATCTGCGTTTCGTCGCGGATCGGCTCGCTCACCTCGTGGAGGGGCAGACCGAACGCCGCCCCGATCGCCTGCGTGAACTGGCCTCCGAGGCCGGGGACGAATGACGTGCGCGTGAACATCGTCCGCGTCCGAAGGACGTGGAGCTTCAGCTTCGCGGCCGCCGCGTCCATGCTGGTCGCGGCCGCCGAGGCGGCAAACGCCGTCGCCGGCCCCATCATTCGATCCAGATGATGCTGGGCCGCGATCTCGGCGCGGATCTGATCCTCGACGTACCCGAACGGTCTCAGGCCGCTCGGAATGAGTGAATCGAGTCGCGCCATGTAGTAGCCGTCGGCGCCGTCGTACAGATCACTGACGTCACCCTTGACGGCACCGCCGAACGCCCAGGCGCTGACGCTCGGCACCTGCTGGCCGTCGAGCGTGGCGGGTTGGTTCTCCGTGGCCGTCACCTTGTAGATCGTCAGATGGAGGCGTGCCGCGGCCGTGTCCAGTTTCGCCGGATCGACGGCGTTCGCGGCCATGTTCGACAGCGTGTCTGCCAGTCGGTCGACCTTTGCGGCGCTCGAGTCGCTCTGATGGATCGTCAGCAGGATGTGCCGGACGTCGATCGAGTCGCCCTTCCGCGCCTGCACCTGGATCAGGTGGAAGCCGTACGGGGTGAGCACAGGTCCGGAGATCTGTCCGGGTTTGAGTGCCCAGGCGGCCTTGTCGAACGCCGGTACGAACCGGCCCTTCTTGCTCCAGCCCAACTCGCCGCCGTTCACGGCTGACGCCGAATCCTCCGACGAGGCCTTCGCGACCGCGGCGAAGGTCTGCTTGCCGGACGTGATCTCGGCGCGCAGCTGCAGGAGGTGCTTGCGCACCGCGGCGGTATCGGCGGCCGTGACGATCTTGGGGATCCGCACCACGGACAGCCGCGCCAGGCCCGGTTCCGTGAACTCGGCGTGGTGCGAGTCATAGTACTGCTGCATCTCGGCGTCGGTCACCGAGTTGAGGTCCGTCGAATCGGGCGCGCTGTTCCACGCCACGTACGTCACGGACGCGCTGTCGTGCGTATCCTGCCACGCACGCCAGAGCTCGGCATCGGTCACGTAGACGCCCGCCGTGACCTGCTCGAAGAGCTTCTGCTTGGGGATCTCCGTGCGATAGTAGTCCTCCAGCTGCACCAGCAGGCCGCTCTGACGCGCCACCGGGCTGGTCAGCAGCCGCTGGTACTTCGCCATGTCGAACTTGCCGTTGGTCTGGAGGTCCGGACTCTGCTGAATCCAGCTCGGCGGGGCGTACTTGGCGTACTCCCGGATCTCGTTCGCAGTGACCGTGATCCCGCGCTTCTTGTATTCCCGGTCGAGCAGAATCTGCGTCACCATCTGGTCGAACACGGAGTTCTGAATCTGCCGGATCTGGTCCTGGGTGAGCGACTGGCCACTTGACTGCTGCTCGGACGTCACCTGGTTGTCGACGGTCTGCTGGTAGTCGGTGTACAGAATTTCCTGGCCGTCCACCTTGGCGACGGGCGTGCTGGGCGTCACCTGTGCCGCACTGCCGAGGCCGGACGTCTGATAGAGCAGGAAGCCGATGATGAACGGGGCCCCGATAACGAAGATCCAGATGTACTTGGCCCAGCTCCGCATGGTTTGCAGCACGCGGCGTTACTCCTGATGCGAGCGATGGTTGCGACGTTGAAGTGGAGCAGGAAAAGGTATCTGCTGGGCGGGCCTAAAATCAAGTCGGAGTGTGACTTCTGATTGACTTGAACTGTCTGCGAAGTGTATTGTTCGCTCTCTCACCCTCGGCCCTCGCTTGAGGTCAGCTATGGCGAGTTCCGCCCGCATCGACGAGTTGAAAAAGAAGTTCGACGAGAACCCCCGCCGATACTTCGCGCCGCTTGCCAACGAGTACCGGAAGGCGGGCGATCCCCTGCAGGCGATCGCCATCTGCCGGGAGTTCCTGCCCCAGCAACCCGGCCACATGAGCGGCCATATCGTGTTCGGGCAGGCCCTGTTCGACGCCCAGAAGTTCGAGGAAGCCCGCACCGTGTTCGGCACGGCGCTGACCCTCGACCCGGAGAATCTGATCGCGCTCCGTTGCCTGGGGGACATCGCCCGTGGGCTCGGTGACAACACCGTGGCCCGGGTCTGGTACCAGCGAGTCCTGGATGCCGACCCCCGCAACGACGAAATCGCGGCGATCCTGGCGACGCTTCCGACGGTGGACGAACCGACCCGGGCCCAACAGGAGCCCGAGGCCTCGGAGCCTTCGGGGGCGTACGAGCCCTCGCCGTTGGCGCTCGAGACCAGCGATCTTGGCGGGACGGAGCCGCAGGCCGAGCAGGCGGCTCCCGTCGAGACGCCCCTCCCGGTCCCAGAGACCTCCGCCCCGGGAGAGGTGCCGGCACCCGTGGCAGAGACCGCCCGAACCACCGGGACGCCCACGCCCGCAGAGGCCGGCGCCGTAAGCGCACCGCCCACCCCCGTCCTGGAGCAGATCGAGGAGGCCACGCCGCCCGAGCCGCTGGCAGCCTCGACCAGCGGTTCGGCGGTGCCCACGCCGCCCGAAGCCTCCGCTGCGCCGGTTCCGAAGGGCCCGCCGGGGGCATCCGCGCCGCCGGAAGAGGAGTTGCTCGACCTGGACGAGATCGATTTCCGAGCGGAAACGCCCGCATTTCCCGAAAGCACTCACTCCGCAGAGGCGATCGAGGTGCTGGAGTTCGAGGTCGAACGCTCGGGTGAGCACATGCTGATGCCGGAGACCGGCGTCGAGCGGGCCCCTGAAGCCGTCGAACCCGTGCCGGAGGCCCCCGAGCCAGCCCTAGAAGCCGCCGAACCGGCCGCTGAGGCGGCCGTGGCTGGCCAGCCGGACGCCGCTGCCCCCCCGGAGACGCCGGTTCCAGAGGAATCTGAGGGTGGCGGAGAGCGGCTTCCGACGCCCCCGGCTGGAGGGCCAGCCGTGGAGCCGATTGCGACCGAGACCATGGCCGAGTTGTACCTGGCGCAAGGGCACCTCGAGGACGCGCTCGGCGTGTTCCGACAACTGCTGGCGCAACGCCCAGGGGACCTCGTCTTCCAATCGCGGGTCGCCGAGCTGGAGGCGGAGCTGGCCGGAGAAACGGCGGCGGCTGAAGCCCCACAGGAAGTCCCGGATCTGGACGCTTCCGGATTCACGATGGAGCCGGAGCCGGAGGCATCGGCGTCCTCGCGGACGGAACCGGTCCTCGAGTTGGAAGAGCCCGCGTTCGGTGTGTCGACGCCGTCGGGGGCGCAGGTGGGTTCGGAGCCGCCACTGGGCCTCGAACCCGATCCGTCTGCCGACAGCGGGGCCACGGTGGCGCCGCTCGCGGGGCTGATCTCGGACGAGATGTTCGAGCCGACTCGCGCCGAGTCGGCGGCTGCTGAAGAAACGACTGCTCCCACCGCGGAAGCCGCGGCGGAGGTGGGCTCGGAGTCCGCCGAACCGAGCGTGGCGGAAACAGAGGTGGCCCAGGAGCCGGACCTGATGGACTCGGTGGTGACGGAGTTCGAAATCATCGAGGCCGAGCAGGTGGTCGAATCGGAGGCGACCTTCTCGCCGGCGGTGGAATTCGAGATCGTGGAGGACGAAATCGTCGAAGAATCGGTGGTTCAGGACGCGGTGGAGCCCGAATGGGCCGCCGCGGCCGACACGCCGGAGGCGGCGAGCACGCCGGTCCATGGAGTGCCGGTGGAGCGCGTGGCATCGATCCGCGAGTTCCTCGCCGCGCTGGCGATGCGCGGGCCTGGAACCGGCGGTGAACTGGCGGGCGAAACGGAGCCGCCGTCGACTGCGGCTGGGTCGGGGGCGGACGGATTCCAGGTGTTCCCGGTGGCGGGGATGGCTCTCGGGGACGGGGTGTCGGTGCGGCGCGGCGGGTCGGTGGACGCGCTGTTCGGTGATTCTCCGGCCTCGGCATCCGACGAGGCCGCGGCATCGGTGCTCGCCGGAGGCTTCGGCGGGGTCCCCGAGGGCCAGACGGCTGGCGAGGAGGCGCGGATTGCCACGCCCGCCGACCCAATGGAGGGCGCACCGGCCCGGCGGGCCAACGAGGAGTTGTCGCTCGACAGCGTCTTCCGGGAGCCGGAGCGTCCACCGGCCCCCCACGCGCAGGGGTTCTCGTTCGACCGGTTCTTCGCCAATCCGACGCCGGCCCTGGGGGCGCCCGCAACCGAAGCGCCGGCGGAAGGGCAGCCCGCAGAATCCGACGACGACATCGAGCAGTTCAACTCCTGGCTCGACGGACTCAAGAAGCGGTGAGAATCGCCGTCCTGAACGGCCCCAACCTGGATCTCCTCGGCACGCGCGAGCCGGATCTGTACGGCCACGAGTCGCTCGCGGATCTGGAGCGCAAGCTCGGCGACGCGGCGCGTGCGCTGGACATCGAGATCGAGTTCGCGCAGCGGAACGGGGAGGGAGAACTGATCGACGTGATCCACGACTGGCGCGGCCGGGTGCACGGCGCCCTGGTGAATGCCGGGGCGTACAGCCACTCCAGCCTGGCCATTCGCGATGCGCTCGTCGGCGTCGGGGTCCCGTTCGTGGAAGTGCACCTCACGAACGTGTATGCCCGGGAGCGGGAGCGCCGGCATTCGGCGCTCGCGTCCGCGGCGGTCGGGATCGTGGCCGGCCTCGGGGTGGAGGGATACGGCCTCGCGCTGCGCGGGCTGGTCGCACACCTCAATGCCGGTGAGTGACCCCCGTCCGGGCCGGCTCGCCGCCCTCGCGGAGCTTCTGGCGGCGGCGCATCTCGATGCGCTGCTCGTCACGAGCCTGCCCAACATCCAGTACCTGACGGGGTTCGGCGGCTCGAGTGCGCTCGTCGTCGCGACGCCGTCGGAGGCGCTGCTGATCACCGATTTCCGGTATGAGACGCAGGTCGTGGAAGAAGTCGGGACGTTCGCGCGAACGGTGATCGAGCCGGTGAGTCTCTGGACCGGGCTGTGGCGGGAGCTGGGAGCGGGTTCGGGAGTCCGGACCATCGGGTTCGAGTCGGCGCATCTGCCCCACCGGGACTTCCAGCGCCTGCAGGAGGCGGGCGCCCGGTGGCAGTGGCTCGGGACGACGGATCTGGTGGAGCAGCTCCGCGAGCGAAAGGACGACGAGGAGGTGGGAAGGATTGCCCGCGCCGCCGAAGTCGCCACGCGGGCGCTGCGGCGCACGCTCGAGGGCGTGCACGCCGGAATGAGCGAGCTCGAAGTGGCGGGAGTCCTGGAGCACGCGTTGCGCGACGAGGGGAGCGAGGGCTTCCCGTTCCCCTCGATCGTGGCGGCGGGTCCGCGCGCGGCGCTGCCGCATGCCCGGCCGGCGAGCCATGCCGTGGCGGCGGGCGACTTCCTGCTGTTCGATTTCGGTGCGATCGTCGACGGGTACTGTTCCGACGTCACGCGCACGGTGGTGGTCGGGCGGGCGAGTGACGAGCAGCGGGAGGTCTACGACGTGGTGCGCGGGGCCAACGCCGCGGCGTCCGCGGCCGTGCACGCCGGCATGACGGGTCGGGATGCCGACGCGGTCGCGCGGAGCTACATTGAGCGGCACGGGCTCGGGGCCCTGTTCGGACACAGCCTCGGTCACGGGATCGGCCTCGAGGTGCACGAAGCACCGCGGCTGGCCCGGACGAACGAGGGCGTGCTCCCGGCGGGAGCCGTGGTGACCATCGAGCCCGGGGTCTACCGGGCGGGATGGGGCGGGGTGCGGATCGAGGACGACGTGTGGCTGGGCCCCCAGGGACCCCGCATTCTCACAGAGTTTCCGCGCGAGCTGCTCGAGTTGGCGTAGGCGAGCAGCCCGTTGCGTCAATTCCAGGACTCCATGATCGATCTTCGCTACGTAAAGAAGCTCATCGACATCATCGACGGCTCGACGGTCGACTCCATCGAGATCTCATCCGACAAGGGGATGAAGATCCGCATCTCGAAGAGTCCCTCGCAGCGCGGCACGGTGCAGATGACGACGCCGGTGCAGCTGCCGGCGTTGGTGACGGGCGACCAGCGGACGACCCCCGCGCAGGGAATTCCGGCCATGCCGGCGGAAGCGGAGCCGGCGCCGAAAGCGCCCGCGCCTCCGGCGGGGGTGGAGGTGAAGTCGCCGATGGTCGGGACGTTCTATGAGTCCCCGGAGCCGGGCGCGGCCCCGTACGTGGCGGTGGGGAGCCGCGTTGCCAAGGGGCAGATCCTCTGCATCATCGAGGCCATGAAGATCATGAACGAGATCGAATCCGAGTATACCGGTGTGATCAAGGAGATCCTCGCCGAGGACGCCCAGCCGGTGGAGTACGGTCAGGCCCTGTTCCGCATCGATCCCAATGGATAGCCCGGCGCAGCGTCCCTCCGGGGGCGGACCGGCGGCCCCCCCGTTCCAGTTCAAGTCGGTGCTGGAGCAACTGGTCCGGCGCAATGCCTCCGATCTGCACCTCAAGGTGGGCCGGCCGCCGACCCTCCGGGTGGACGGCGATCTCGAGCCGCTCAACATGGCGTCCCTGCGCCCCGAGGACCTCAAGACGTTGGCCGAGCAGCTGATGACGGCGCGCCAGGTGAAGCAGTTCGCCGATGAGAAGGAGTGCGACTTCGCCGTCGGCGTCCCGGGCGTCGGGCGTTTCCGCGTGAACGTCTACCAGCAGCGCGGTTCGCTCTGCTTTGCGATGCGGGCCATCCCGTACCAGGCCCGCACGGTCGAGGAGTTGAACCTGCCGCCCGTGCTGAAGGAGATCGCCCTCAAGCCGCGCGGGCTCGTCCTGGTCACGGGCATCACCGGATCGGGCAAGTCGACCGCGACAGCGGCGATGATCCACCACATCAACGAGACGCGCAAGGCCAACATCATCACGATCGAGGACCCGATCGAGTTCCTGCACCGCGACATCAACTGTCACATCAACCAGCGCGAGGTGGGGACCGACACGGCCACGTTCGGCCAGGCGCTACGTCGCGTGCTCCGCCAGGATCCCGACATCATCCTGATCGGCGAGATCCGCGATCTGGAGACGCTGGATACCGCGCTCAAGGCGGCGGACACGGGCCATCTCGTGTTCTCGACGCTGCACACGACCGACGCCACGCAGACCGTGAACCGCGTGCTGTCGTTCTACCCGCCGCACCAGCAGGCAGAAGTCCGGTTCTCCCTCGCCAGCGCGCTCCAGGCGGTGATCTCCCTGCGGCTCGTCCCCCGCTCCGACAAGCCGGGGCGCATTCCCGCGGCGGAGATCCTGATCAACACGGCGGCGGTGCGCGAGCAGGTGCGCGACATGTCGAAGGCGCTGAACATTCCCGAGCTCATCAAAGAGGGCACCATCCAGTACGGCATGCAGAGCTTCGACCAGTCGCTGATGCGCCACTACACGCGCGGGGTGATCTCCTACGAGAGCGCCCTGTTCTACGCCACCAGCCCCAGCGAATTCGCCCTGCGAGTGCAGGGGGTGTCGGGCACGACCGACACCAGCTGGTCGTCCTTCGAGGGCGAGTCCGCGGGCTGACCGCCCGGCGCGCCCATGACCACCGACGCTCATCGCGGCAGCCGTCGGGCTTCGAGTCGAGAACCGAGTGTTTAAGAAGGTACTGATCGCCAATCGCGGGGAGATCGCGCTCCGCGTCATCCGCGCGTGCAAGGAGCTGGGGGTGGAGACGGTCGCCGTTTACTCCGAGGCGGACCACGAGTCGCTCCACGTCCGGTTCGCCGACGACGACGTGTGCATCGGCGCGGCGCCGGCGCGGGAGTCGTACCTGCGCATCCCGCGGCTCATCGCGGCCGCCGAGATCACCGGCGCCGATGCGATCCATCCGGGGTACGGGTTCCTGGCCGAGAACGCCGAGTTCGCGGAGACGTGCGAGGCGTCCAACATCGCGTTCATCGGTCCCACCGCCGAGCAGATCCGCGTGATGGGCGACAAGGCGGAAGCCCGGAAGACCATGGCCGCCGTGGGCGTACCGGTGGTGCCCGGCACGCCGGGACCGGTGGAGAACGTGGAGGAAGCGCTGCAGTTCGCCACGGAGATCGGGTTCCCGGTGATCATCAAGGCCGCCGCCGGAGGCGGGGGGAAGGGGATGCGGGTGGCGAAGGATGCCGACGAATTCGCGCGCGCGTTCGGGCTGGCCCGCTCGGAGGCGCTGAGTGCCTTCGGCAACGGCGACGTCTACGTCGAGAAGTACCTGGCGCGGCCGCGACACATCGAGTTCCAGATCCTGGGCGACCGTCACGGCACGGTGATCCACCTGGGGGAGCGCGACTGCTCGGTCCAGCGCCGCCATCAGAAGCTCATCGAGGAATCCCCGAGCCCCGCGGTCACGCCGGAGCTGCGGGCCCGCATGGGCGATGCCGCGGTGGCCGGTGCCAAGGGCATCGACTACGTGGGCGCCGGCACGATCGAGATGCTCCTCGACTCCGACGGCTCGTACTACTTCATGGAGATGAACACGCGCATCCAGGTGGAGCACCCGGTGACGGAGATGCTCACCGGCGTGGACCTGGTCAAGGAGCAGATCCGCGTGGCGGCGGGCGAACCGCTGAGCGTGCGCGAGCTGCCGCCCGCGCGTGGCCACGTCATCGAGGTGCGGGTGAATGCGGAGGATCCGGCCCGGAACTTCCAGCCCTGTCCGGGGCGCATCGAGACCTTCCACCCGCCGGGAGGGCCGGGCGTCCGCCTCGATTCCCACGTCTACGCGGGCTATACGGTGCCGCCGTACTACGACTCGCTGCTCGGCAAGCTCATCTGTCAGGGGCGCGACCGGGCCGAGGCGATCGCCCGCGTGCGCGTGGCGCTCGAGGGGTTCGTGATCGAGGGGGTGACGACGACCATCCCCTTCCTGGCGCGCGTGATGGAGAACGAGCGCTTCCAGGCCGGCGAAGTGGACACGAAGTTCCTGGAGCGCGAGACCGATCTGATGCGGGGGGGCACGTAGATGCACGTCGACGTCTTCTTCACGGCGCGGGAGGTCGGGCCTGGAGACGTCGCGGGACGCGTGGTGGCCGTGCTGGACGTGCTGCGGGCGTCGTCGTCCATCGCCGCAGCGCTCGCCAACGGTGCGCGCGCCGTCTTCCCCGGTGAGAATCCCGAGGCCGTCGTCACCCGCGCCCGGGCGTTCGACCGGCAGGAGGTGTGCCTAGCCGGGGAGCGCCGCATGCGCCGCATCGACGGCTTCGACTTGGGCAACTCGCCGCAGGAGTTCACCGGCGAGGCGGTGGGCGGGCGAACCGTGCTGATGTCGACCACGAACGGCACCGGGGCGTTCGCCGCGCTCCAGGGTGCTCGGGCCGTCTACGTGGGGGCGTTCGTCAATTTCACGGCCGTCCTCGGCGTGATGCGCCGCGCGCTGCGCAAGGGCGCCGACCTCGCGTTCGTGTGCGCCGGCCAGGAGGGGCGCTTCTCGCTCGAAGATGCCGTCTGTGCCGGGCGGTTCGTGCACCACACCACGCGGCGGCTGTCGGGCACCACGCTCAACGACGCCGCCCTCGCCGCGGTCCAGCTCCACCGCAAGCTCGGCGAAGACCTCTGGGGACTGTTCGAGGCCTCCAACCACGGCCAGGAGTTGGCCGCCGCCGGCTTCGCCGCCGATCTGGTGGCCTGCGCCACCCTCGACACGCACCCGGTGGTTCCGATGTACCAGGACCGCCAGATCACGCGGCTCGCGACCGCGTCGGGGTGAGCGTGCGCGAGACGCTCAAGCGAGAGCTGACGGCGATCGCGCTGCTGCTGCTGGCCGTCTTCCTCGCCGGCGCACTGCTGGTGCTCGCCCTCGCCCAGCTGCGGAGCGGGGTGGATGTCCGGGCGAACGTCGGATGGGTGGGTGCCCACCTCGCCCGACCGCTCGTCGCGCTGCTCGGATGGCCGGGGGCGATCCTCGTGCCGTTCGTGCCCGCCGTCCATGCGTTGCGCGTCTTCGGCCGCCTGCAGTCCGACGCCGACCGTTCGTGGATGATCTTCCTGGCCGGACTGGTGCTGCTGGTGCCGGTCGCGGTGGCCCTTGCCACGGGCATCGGCTTCGGGGACCAGGCGAGTGGCGCCTCGGGCCTTTGGGGGGCCTTCGTCGCGTCGTACTGGCGCGCCTGGTTCGGGGGCATCGGCGCCTGGATCGTCGTGGCGCTCGGCCTGTCGGCGCTCATGGCGGCGACCCTGGCGTGGAACCCCGTGCGGGCACTGGTGGGGCCGGGCAGCGGTCGGCGGTCCGCCCAGGCAGCCGCAAAGGCGGATCGGGCGCTCGCCCTGGAACCGTCTCCGGAGGAGATGCCCGGGATCGATGGATCGGTCGTTGTCGACGATGCACCCTCCGGGGAAGAGCCGGGACGGAAGGCCGGCGGCCGCCGGACGCGCGGACGCAAGCAGAGCCGGGCGGAGGCGGCCGCCGAGCACGATGCGCGGGTGGCATCGGCGATCGAAGCGTCGGCGGAGTCGCTGGACGCGGCGCTCGCCGACGAGCTTCCGAGCCCCGAACTGCTCACGCCGCCGGCCGAGCCGGCGGGCGACGGGGCCAGGCGCGAGCTCGACGCGATGGGCGAGAAGCTGATCGAGGCCCTGCGGACCTTCCGGGTGGACGGGCAGCTCGTCGGGCGCACAACGGGGCCGGTGGTCACGCAGTACGAGATCGAGCCCGCGCCGGGCGTGAAGGTCCGGCAGTTCGCCACCCTGGCGAACGACCTCGCGCTCGCGATGCGCGCGCAGAGCATTCGCATCGTGGCGCCCATTCCCGGGCGCGGCGCCGTTGGCGTCGAGGTGCCGAACCCGACCTCCGAGATCGTCTGGTTCCGCGAGCTGCTGGAGTCGCCCGAATTCCAGAAAGCGCGGGCCGCGCTGCCGATCGCGTTGGGGAAGGACCTCGAGGGGAAGCCGGTGATCGCGGATCTCGCCAAGATGCCGCATCTGCTGATTGCCGGCGCGACCGGCTCGGGCAAGTCCGTCTGCGTGAACACGATCGTCACGAGTCTGGTCTACCGCCACACGCCCCGGACGCTCCGACTGCTGATGATCGATCCGAAGATGGTGGAGCTGTCGGTGTACAACACGCTCCCCCATCTGCGGCACAAGGTGGTGACCGACAATCGCGACGCCGCGTCGGTGCTCCACTGGGCGAAGCACGAGATGGAGGACCGCTACCGGCTGCTCGCGGCGAACGGGTGCCGGAACGTGCAGGAGTTCAACAAGCGCGTTCAAGAGGAAGCGGCGCTCACGTGGCCCCAGGAGAAGGACGTGGGGCTCGCGGCCCTGCCGTACACGGGCGACGTGCTGCCGTACATCGTGATCGTCATCGACGAGATGGCGGATCTGATGATGACGGTGCAGGGGGAGGTGGAGGGACCGATCGCCATGCTGGCCCAGAAGGCACGGGCCATCGGCATTCACCTGCTCCTCGCCACGCAGCGGCCGAGCGTGAACGTGCTCACCGGCCTCATCAAGGCGAACTTCCCGAGCCGGATCGCGTTCCGGGTGGCCTCGCAGGTGGACAGCCGCACGATCATCGACGGGGCCGGCGCCGAGGCCCTGCTCGGGAACGGGGACATGCTGTTCATCCCGCCCGGCAAGTCGGAGCCGGCGCGGCTCCAGGGTGCCTTCATCTCGAGCGAGGACACCGAGCATCTGATGCAGTGGTACGAGGCGCGCCGGGACGCGCGCCAGAAGGCACGCCAGGCCCAGGGGCTCGGCGTCGAGGAGCCGGGCGAGGAGGACATCATCGAGGTCACGCGGGCGCGCGAGGCGGCAGAAGCGGCCAAGCCCGAGGACGGGGAGCCCGAGCCGGGCGACCGCGACAAGCTGTTCCGCGAGGCGGCCGAAGCCGTCGTGCAGAACCGGGGCGCCTCGACCTCGCTGCTGCAGCGCAAGCTGGGCATCGGCTACGGCCGTGCGGCCCGGATCATGGATCAACTCGAGGCAGCGGGGGTCATCGGCAGGTCCGAGCCGGGTTCCAGCCGCCCGCGGGACGTCCTGGTCGGCCTCGAGGATCTCGACCGCATCTGCGGGCCGCGCGCATGACCGCCCGCGGCCTCCGCGCCGGGCTGGTTGCGCTGCTCTGCGCCGCAGCGGCCCAACCGGGACGCGCCCAGGACACGACGCAGAACGTGCTCCCTCCACCGGCCGACACGGATACGGTGCCGCCGCGAGCCCTGCCGGTGAACGGGCTGCTGCTGAGCCCGGAGCACTTGCGTTACCAGATGAGCGTCGTGACCCCCGACAGCACGCATCTCGTGGGCTACCGCGACGTCGACGTGGAGCGGAGTACCTACACGGCGTTCCCGGCCTGGCTGATCGCCGAGACGCGGGGCGGGGCGGTGCCGGCGACTGATTCCCTCTATCTGTCCTACGTCGACCTCCGGCCGCTCCACTGGACGTCGGTCCTCGGTGGGCGGTCGCGCATGGCGCTCGAGTTCACCCCGGATTCCGTCTACGGCGCGACGAGCGGGCCGGCCGGCAACCAGAACATCGGACTGGCCCATGGCCGCGACCTGCTGGCCGGCATGTCGATGACGGACGTGGTGCTGCAGCTGATGCCGCACCGCGTGGGCCGCATCGACTCCGTGTCCGTATTCGAGATCGACCTCGGCTCGGCGCACATCGTACCCGGTGTGCTCTCGGTCGACGGCGAGCAGGACCTGAACACGCCACTGGGGCAGCAGCACTGCTGGGTCGTGTCGCTGACCACGCCGCAGGCCGTCGGGCACTACTGGGTTTCGGAGACCGATCCCGTGGTCGTGCAGATGCAGCAGGAGGTCCCCGACCGCCCCGGGTTCGTCTTCCAGCAACAGCTACTCGTCCGCCAGTAGCCGCCTCCCGGCTATCTGCGGGGACGTGGAGGAAGCGCCCCGCCGTCGCAGGAGCGGCGGCGGGGCGCGGCGTCTCACTGCCGGCGGAGCCCCGGATTGGGACGGGGCGCGATGGCCGGGCGGCGAAACGTCAGGGATTCGTCACAGTAATCCTGAACGTGAAGTCGTAATCCCCCTCGTCCACGTTCTGGGTTTTTCCCCTCACCGTGACGTAGTGGATGAGCTGGGCCTCGTTCGTGCCGGATGCTCCACTGGGCGTGATGGTCCACGCCGTGCAGGCGCCGGATGCCGCGGCTGTGCAGCTCACCGTCGCATTGTCCGTTTCGGACGCGTTGTTGGGATTCATCTCGACTGCATACGAGTCACCGTTGTAGGTGAACGCTACGTGGAGGGGGCACGCGACCGTGGCGCCCTGGGCAAGCGTGAGGAAGCTGTACCCGTCCAGACTGCACCTCGAGATGGCCCGGAACGAATACAGCCCCGAAGGTGGGATGAGGCCGTCGTTGCCGGCCCCCGTCCCCGATACCGGCTGACTGAAATCGAGGTACACCTGCCGCGTCGAGGCGTCCAGGACCCAATCCCCGATGCTCTGGATCTCGGATGTGAGCGTACTCGAATTGGTGTACGTCGTGTCCCCATCGCTCCGGAGGAGCAGAAGCGTCTGCCCGTCAGCCGCCGTGTTCGCGACATACGACGTGACCGGCGTCGCGCTGGTTCCGCCTCCGCCCTTCTTGCCGCTATTCCCAACGTGGGAGAACTGTGGAAGGTTGCCGGCCGGCGTCGTGGGCAACGTATCAGTTGTGCAAGCCATGAACGCCAGTGCGGCCAACGCGAGGGTCAAACCCGTGACAGGCCTTCTGATCTGCATATCCACCTCTCGTAATACGTGATGCCGAGGGGCCGGCCTCGGCTGGGTGGTCCGGAGGATCGGGCCGAGTTACATTGACCGAGCACGCGTCCGGCCGCTGGCGGGCTCGCGAGACGGCCGCTGCGTTGCGCTGCGTCGCCCCGTTCGCAGGCCAGAGTAGTGCGCCTGCCTGATCTGCTTCTGATCCGCACCTGATTCCCCGCGCCCGGGAAGCCGATGTTGCGACTACGGACGTTCGGCAGCCTCGCGCTCGAGCGGGACGGCGTCCCGATCGTGAGCCCCGCGACCCAACGGAAGCGGCTGGCGCTCCTCGCGCTGCTGTGCGCGGAAGCCCCCCGAGGCGTGACGCGCGACAAGCTGCTGGGCTTCTTCTGGGGAGAGTCCGACGAGGACCACGCGCGGAACGCCCTCTACCAGGCGATCTCAGCCCTGCGCCGGGAGGTGGGCGCCGAAGCCCTCATTGGCAGCGGGGCGGGTGACGTGCGCGTGGACGCCGCGCGCCTCGAGTGCGATGTGTTCGATTTCCGCCGGGCGATCGCGGCCGATGACCTGGAAACGGCGGTGCGGGCCTACGCCGGCACGTTTCTCGACGGCGTGTATCTGAAGGATGCCTCCGAATTCGAGCGCTGGCTGGACGATGCCCGTGGACAGTTCACTCGTGAGTACCGGGGAGCGCTCGAGACGCTGGCCAGGCGGGCCGATGACCGCTCCGACCACGCGACGGCCGTGCGCTGGTGGCAGGCGCTCGCGACGGCCGACCCCCTGAGTGCGACGGCAGCGACGGGGCTCATGAACGCGCTCGCGGCCGCAGGGGACTCCGCGGCCGCCCTGCGGCATGCACGACTGCACGCCGAGCGGCTGCGATCCGAGCTCGACGTCGAGGTGGAGCCCGAGGTGGAGCGCGCTGTCGAGCGGATCCGCGCGGCGGCAGCGGAAGCGGTGCGGCGGTCGTCGCCCCGAACCGGGATTTCCGCAGACCCCGCCGCCGGGTTGGTCGAAGCCGCAGTGCCCCCAGCGGATGCGCGCTCCGACGAGCCGGTCGAGGGCTCGATGCCGCCGGCACCGGTACGTTCGAGTCGGATCTGGTGGCGCCGAGCCGCCGGGATATTGGCCGCGGGCCTCGTCATCGTCGTCCTGACCTTCGCGACGCGGCATGGGGGGAGCGGGACCATCCTCGTCGTCCCTTTCGAGAACGACATTGCGGACACAGCGCTCGCGGATCTCGGGCCGGTGACCGCGCAGTGGATCGAGAGCGGAATATCGAGGGCCGCGCTCGGCACGGTGGTCGATGCCGGAACGCTTCCGGATTCCGCGAGTGACTCCGGCCCGCATCCGCACGGCGTTGGGGCCGGCGGCCCGCGCGACGACGAAGCCACCATCGACGAGTTGCAGCGCATTGCTCGCCAGAGCAGCGCCACGCTGCTAGTCTGGGGTCGCATCACCCGCCGCGGCGACTCGCTCCGGTTCGAGCCACGCTTCCTACGGCCCGACGGGCGCACCGTCCTGCGCGTGCTGGACGCCGTTTCGACTCCCGTTGACCAGCCGTTTCAGGGAGTGGACCAGGTCCGGCAGCTCGTGATGGGTGCGCTCGCTGCGGAATCCGACCCCCGGCTGGCGGCTGCCGGAACCGAGGCTGCGGGAACGCCGCCTTACGATGCGTATGTGCAGTACGTCCGCGGCCTTCAAATCGCCGACCTGGGGTCGACCGAATCGGGAATCGCGCATTTCGACACGGCACTGGCGCTCGACCCCGAGTTCGCAGAAGCCAGTCTACCGCTGGCCTCACTGCTTTCTCTGGACGGCCACCAGCGACGGGCCGACTCCGTCGTCGCGGCGCTGACCGCGCGGCGGCCCACGCTCTCCCCGTATGGCAGCGCCATTCTCGATCTCGAGCGCGCAATTCAGGTCAACGACGCGGAAGCGGCATACCGCGCGGCCAAAGAAATGGCCCGTTTCGCGCCCAACTCGCCTCCCGCGCTGTGGTGGCTCGGCGTGACCGCCGCGCGGTCCAATCGCTTCTATGAAGCCGTGGCCGTATTCGCTCGTATCGCGCAGCGTCCGTGGCGCGCTGGGTGGTATGCAAACGTGTATTGGCAGACCCTCGCCTACCACATGATCGGCGACTTCCAGGACGAGCTTGCCGTCGCCCGGCGGGCAGAGCCCGAGTATCCCGGGTCACTGGATAACTGCACGGTGGAGTTGCGGGCAGGGGTGCTGGCCCCCGTCAACGAACTCGACGCGCGGCTGGATCACTGCCTGGGCATGACGACGACTCCGTCGCTGCGGGCGTGGGTCTACTCGCGATTCGCTCGCGAGCTTCGCGCCCATCGACGCTTCGATCTGGCGCGGGTCTACGGCGACAGCGCCGCGGCGATCTCCCGCCGGATACGCTCGCCGGACATTCGGACCGCGATCTACTGGCTCGAGCTTGGGCGCGCTCTGCTGGCTTCGGGGCGTTGGGCAGAGGCCATGACGGCGCTTGAGCGAGCTGCGAAGCCCGGCGGGCCTCCCGGGAATGCGGCCGCACTGCTCGGTATCGCGGCAGCGCGCGCAGGCGATCTGCAACTCGCCGACAGCCTGCGCCGGGCGTTCGAGGCGGACACCGACGGGGTCGGGCGGTCGCAGGCCCTGCTGCATCGCGCTCGGATCACCGCCAGCATGGGTCATCGCGAGGAGGCCGTGGAACTCCTCCGAGCCGCGATGAATCCCGGGGGCGACGCCGCAGAGAGACTGCACCCCATGTCCGGCCTGGACCCGCTCTACGGATATCCCCCGTTCGAGGAACTGCTCCAACCGGTCGATCGGCCGTCGATGCTCGATCGGCTGAAAACGTGGTTGGGGCTGTGATCCAGCGGGCGGCGCAACCGGGGAAGAACCGAGCGATCGGCGACAGATCGGGTCTTGGCCCCGCCGCGGCAGGCGGAAACCACCCCGGCTCCAATTTCCAGCCTCGGTGGTCGGGCCGATCTCAGCCGCGGGGTTCCGATCCGGCCGCGCATGTTCCGGTGATGGTCCGGCTCCCAAGGCGCGTACGTTGGCCCCATGTCAGCGGCCACGCAGGCATTCGGGGAACTCGGGGAGCGCATTGCCGAGCGCTGGCTGGCCAACCGCGGCTGGCGGGTGGTCAACCGGCGGTACCGTTTCGGACATCGGGACATCGACCTCGTCGTGGAACGCGACGGCGTGGTCGCCTTCGTGGAGGTCAAGGCCCGGACCGGGGTTCGGTTTGGGGATCCGGTAGAAGCTGTCAATTGGCGAAAACGCAAGGACTTGCAACGCTCCGCTTTAAGTTGGATCACACATCATGGCCGGTCGCACGAGTCCTACCGGTTCGATGTCGTGGGGGTGTTGATGCACGGACGCCGGGTCCAGGTACGGCATGTGGAAAACGCATTCACCATCCGGGACCTCCCTTGATTCCCCGAGCGGGGTTCGTATTTTGTTCGGGGTAACGACCGGGGTGCCCGACGGGTTACGATTAGCCCGCGTGGCCAGGGGATCACGCTCAACCAGAGGACGTGCCGATCATGGCTGTCTCCACCATGCAGGACGACAAGAAGAAGGCCCTGAACCTGGCCATCGCGCAGATCGAGAAGAGTTGCGGTAAGGGATCGATCATGCGGCTCGGCACGGACACCCACGTCCGCGTCGAAGCGATTTCCACGGGCGCGCTCAACCTCGATGCCGCCATCGGCGTGGGCGGCATTCCCCGCGGGCGTGTCACCGAGATCTACGGGCCGGAGTCCAGCGGCAAGACGACGCTCTGTCTGCACGTGGTGGCGAACGCGCAGCGGGCGGGCGGTGTGGCGGCGTTCATCGACGCCGAGCACGCGCTGGACGTGGATTATGCGCGGAAGCTCGGCGTCGACGTGGAGGGGTTGCTCATCTCGCAGCCCGACACCGGGGAGCAGGCGCTGGAAATCTGCGAGATCCTGGTGCGGTCCGGCGCGGTGGACGTGATCGTCATCGATTCGGTGGCGGCGCTGGTGCCGAAGGCGGAGATCGAGGGGGACATGGGGGACTCGCACGTCGGCCTGCAGGCGCGGCTGATGAGCCAGGCGCTGCGCAAGCTCACCGGTGCGATCTCGCGGTCGCGGACCTCGGTGATCTTCATCAACCAACTGCGCGAGAAGATCGGCGTGATGTTCGGCAACCCCGAGACGACCACGGGCGGCAAGGCGCTCAAGTTCTACGCTTCGCTGCGGCTCGACATCCGGCGGATCGGGGCCGTGAAGGACAAGGACGACGTCACGGGCTCGCACGTCCGCGTGAAGGTGGTCAAGAACAAGGTGGCGGCCCCGTTCCGGCAGGCCGAGTTCGACATCATGTACGCCGAGGGGATCAGCCACACGTCGCTGCTCGTCGACATCGGCGCCGAGTCGGGGATCATCGAGAAGTCCGGGGCGTGGTACAGCTACAAGGGCCAGAAGATCGGCCAGGGGCGTGAGAACGCCAAGCTGTACCTCAAGGACAACCCGGCGATGATGGCCGAGGTGGAGGGGCGGGTGAAGGAAGTGCTCGGCATGACGGCCGCGGTCGAGGCCGGGCCCGAGGAGGCGGCAGAGGAGTAGGGCGGGGCAGCGCGTGGTGCCCGGCCGGAAGGCAGTGCCGGGGAGACGTAGTCTGGATGCGACGGGACCCGGATACTCCCAACGCGGCAGAGTGCGGCTCCCCGGCACTTCTGCTTGGGGACCGGCATGCCGCTGATCACGGCGCTCGTGGCGCATCCCCGGCGTCCCGGCCGCGTCGACGTGCTCGTGGACGGACGCAGCATGGGAGCTGTGCCGGCCGACGCGGTGTCGCGGATTCCGCTCCACGTCGGGGACGAGTTCGAGCCCCTGCGCACCGCGTTCGAGGCCGAGCGCTCGCTGCTGTCGGTCTGGGACCGGGCGACTGGGCTGCTCGCGGCGCGGGCCCGCTCCCGGGTCGAGTTGCAGCGCCTGCTCGTGCGCCGTGGAGAGCCCGCAGCGCTGGTCCGCCCGGTGGTCGATCGCCTCGAGCGAGCCGGGTACCTCGACGACAGAGAGTTCGCCCGCCAGTTCGCGCGTACGAAAGCCTTCGGCACCGGGATGTCGCGGCGTCGAGTGCTGCAGGAGTTGGCACGCCGCGGTGTGGCGCGCGAGATCGCCGAGGCCGCAGTCACGGAGGTGTTCGTCGAGGAAGGAGTGGATCAGACCGCAGCGGCCGAACGCCTGGCCCGGAAGAAGCTGGCCGCTCTGGCTCTCCTCGACCCGCTGACGCGCCGCCGCCGGCTGTACGCATTCCTGGCGCGGCGGGGGTTCGAGAGCGAGGAGATCCGGGAGGTGATGCAGAGGCTGGGAGAAGCGGACTGAAGAACGGCGCTGGGCCGTGCGTGGTTGCGGAGTTGCACCCCTGTGCCCCTGCGCTCCCCCTGTCCCCACGCAGTTTCGGCCCTGCGCCGTATCCCCTCCGTCCCGTATATTCCCGGGATCATGCCCGATCGTCCCTCCCCGTCCCTTTCGGCTGCCGACATCCGTGAACGGTTTCTGGCCTATTTCGAGCGCCAGGGGCACGTGCGCCGGCCC
Source organism: Gemmatimonadaceae bacterium (assembly GCA_046704805.1). GTDB lineage: Bacteria > Gemmatimonadota > Gemmatimonadetes > Gemmatimonadales > Gemmatimonadaceae > JAGWRI01. The sequence goes on along the minus strand of JBJKRG010000324.1, from coordinate 4,659 downwards.
AGCTCGTCGCTCGTGCCAGCCGACGACCCGACGCTCCTGTTCACGAATGCCGGCATGGTGCAGTTCAAGAAAGTGTTCCTGGGGATGGAGTCGCCACCCGATGGGCGCCGGCGCGCCACGACCGCCCAGAAGTGCGTCCGGGCCGGGGGCAAGCACAACGATCTGGAGCAGGTGGGGCACACGGCCCGGCACCACACGTTCTTCGAGATGTTGGGCAACTTCTCGTTCGGCGACTACTTCAAGGCCGACGCGATACGCTTCGGCTGGGAGTTCGTGACCGGACCGCGTGCGGCGGGGAGCCTGGGCATCGACCCGGCCCACGTGCGGGTCTCGGTGTTCCGGGACGATGAAGAGGCGCGGGCCCTGTGGCAGCAGGTGGCCGGGCTGCCGGATTCCCGGATCTACGGGCTCGATGAGAAGGACAATTTCTGGCAGATGGCCGACACCGGCCCGTGCGGCCCGTGTTCGGAGATCTACGTCGATCTGGCGCACCTGACCGATGACTGGCGGTTTCCCGAGACCGCATCAGGCGAGTGGACCGAGCGCGACCGGGCCGAGTTCTCGACGGATGCCTTCGTGGAAGGTGCCGAAGCCGGGCGGTTCCTGGAGATCTGGAACTTGGTGTTCATGCAGTTCGACCGGCAGCCCGACGGCACCCTCGTGCCGTTGCCGTCGCCCTCGGTCGACACCGGGGCCGGCCTCGAGCGCATCGCCGCCGTGCTCCAGCGGGTGACCAACAACTACCATACCGATCTCTTCGCGCCGCTGATCCGGGCGGTCGAAGACACGGTCGGGCTGCCGTACCGGGGTCGGACGGAGGATGCGCCGAGCGGGATGAGTCTGCACGGCCGTGACGTCATGGTCGACCCGGCGTCGTTCCGCGTCATCGCGGACCACGCGCGCGCCGTGGCGTTCCTGCTGGCCGACGGCGTGTTCCCGTCCAACGAGGGGCGCGGGTACGTGCTGCGGCGGATCCTGCGCCGCGCCGTGCGCCATGCCTGGCTGCTCGGGCGCACCGAGCCGACGGTCGTTCGCGTCGTCGAGGCCGTCATCGAGGCGATGGGCGAGGCCTATCCGGAGCTGCGGACCCGGTCGGCGCACCTGCTCCAGACGACCCGGCTCGAGGAGGAATCGTTCCTCGCGACCATCGAAGGGGGGCTGGCCCGGTTCGAGCAACTTGCCCCGGAGACGGGAACCCAGTTGGGCGACGTCATTCGCGGGACGATCAGCGGCGACGATGCGTTCCGCCTCTACGATACGTTCGGGTTCCCGATCGATCTGACGGAGCTGATGGCGCGGGAGCGCGGCTACACGGTGGACATCGCGGGATTCAACGCGGCGCTCGAGGAGCAGCGGACGCGGTCGAAGGAGGAGCGCAAGTCGCGCCGTCTCTCCGTGCAGGCCGACGCGCTGGCCGACGGAGCGGATTGGGCCGTCGCGCCCGGCGCCGCAGCCTCGGACGTGTCGTTCGTGGGCTACGACACGGTCGAGATCGAGACCCAGGTGACGGCCGTCCGGAATCTCGGGGGCGACCGGGTGGCGCTGCTCCTGCGCGAAACGCCGTTCTACGCCGAATCGGGCGGTCAGATCTCCGATCACGGCGAGATCCTGGGTGACGGGTGGAAGGTGGACGTGGACGACGTGCGGAAGGTGGATGGGAGACCCGCGGCGGTGGGCACGCTCACGGGCACCTTCGCGTTCGGCCGCGTCCGGGCCTGCGTGCCGACGCTTCGGCGCAAGGACACCGAGCGCAATCATACGGCGACGCACCTGCTCCACGCGGCGCTGCGGCAGGTGCTCGGTGAGGCGGTGCACCAGGCGGGATCGCTGGTCGCCCCCGACCGCCTGCGCTTCGACTTCACGCACCACGGCCCCGTCAGCGCGGAGCGGCTGAGCGAGATCCAGCGAATCGTGAATCGCCGCATCTGGGAGGCCATCCCCGTGACGACCCGGGAGATGGCGTACGCCGCCGCCCGTGAGGCCGGTGCGATGGCCCTGTTCGGCGAGAAGTACGGCGACGTGGTGCGGGTCGTGACGGTGCCGGGGTTCTCCATGGAACTCTGCGGAGGCACGCACGTGCGGAATACGGCCGAGATCGGGCTGTTCCAGATCGTGCACGAGACCGGGGTGGCGGCCGGGGTGCGCCGGATCGAGGCGGTGACGGGCCCCGGAGCGTATTCGCTCCTGCACGACCAGGCGGAGGCGCTGGAGCGAACGGCCGCCCTGCTCAGGGTGCCCGCGGACGGTGTCGAGAAGCGGGTGCAGGCACTGGTCGACGAACGCCGGGCCATGGAGCGCCGGTTGGATGAGGCGCTGCGCGGAGGCGGCGATCAGATGAAGGAGTGGCTCGCGGAGGCGCAGGACCTCAACGGGAATGCGGGCGGCGCACGTTTCGTGGGGCGCGTCGTGCCGGCGGCCGATCTCAAGGAATTGCAGACGCTCGGCGATGCCCTCCGGGAGCGCCTCGGTTCCGGCATCGGCGTGCTGGCGGCGACGTTCGGGGACGGCAAGACGACGCTGCTGGTCGTCGCGACCGACGACCTCGTCAAGCGCGGGGTGAACGCGGGGGCACTCGTCAAGCAACTCGCCGCTGTGGCGGGGGGGCGCGGGGGAGGCAAGGCGCACATGGCGCAGGCGGGAATACCCGACGCCACGCGGCTCCCCGAGGCGCTGGCGCAGGCGCCGACGATCGCGCGCGCGCTGCTCGCGCAGGCCACGTGACGGTCGGCGACTGGCTGGAGGCGCGGTCTCCCGAGGCTCCGCCGGCGCTGGCCGTGCGGGTGCGGCAGTCGTTGGGCGTACGCTTGGGGGAGGATTCGTTGCACACGTCCACAGTGTGTGAAGCGGCAGCGGAGGAGTTGCTGGCGGCACTGTTGGCGGGGCGGGAAACGGGACGCGAATCGGCGCTGGATCTGCTGGCAGCCGACGCCCTGGTAACGTACGCCTTCGAACATGCGGCGGGCGCGGCCCGCGACCTCGACGCCGAGGCCGCCGCGGCGATGGAACGGATCGCGACGATCGGGGCGCGCTTCGCCGTTCCGTCCGGTCCACGGCCGTGAACGCGCACGGGAGACGGCGATGATCGACATTCACACCCATCTGCTGCCCGGCGTGGACGACGGCTCGCCGTCGATCGAGGTCTCGGTGCCGGTGCTGCAGCGGTTCGCCGAAGGCGGGGTGGAGGTCGTGATCTGCACGCCGCACCTGGTGGCATCGCGCGCCGCGCAGGCTCCCTACCACCAGTACATGCGCGTGCTCACCGACCTGCGGGCCGCGGCGCCCGTGGTGCCGGAGTTGAAACTCGGCTGGGAGATCATGCTCGACATGCCGGGCGCCGACCTCCGCCATCCGCAGCTCGGGCTCGATGGGTCGAAGGCCGTTCTCGTGGAATTCCCGCGGATGTCGATACCACCGCACGCCGCGGACGAGCTGTTCCGGCTACGGACCAGCGGCATCGTCCCGGTGCTCGCGCATCCGGAGCGCTACGTGGGCTGCACGGTGGAGCACGTGCAGGAATGGCGACGCGTTGGGGCCGTGATCCAGTTGGACGGCGCCGCCCTGTTGGGGAGCCGGCGGATGTCGGCACTGGCACGGGCGATGCTGGCCGCCGGCTGCGTGGATCTCGTCGCGAGCGACAATCACGGCGACACGCGGTCGCTCACCGCCGTGCGCGACTGGCTGCTGACGTGCGGCACGCGCGAGCAGGCGGATCTGCTGACGGGCGAGAACGCGCGCCGGCTGCTCGCGAACGAATCGGTGCGGGACGTGCCGCCGCTGGTGGTTCGACGCGGCATGCTGGCGCAGCTCAAGGATCTGGTCCTCGGACGGAGCGCCCCGCCGGATGCGGGGCTGAACTGACAGGACGGCGCGGAGGCGCAGAGCGTGACACGGCAAGCAGACGGTGATTTCGCGAAGGCGCTGCACGAGGTGGGGGAGCTGGCCCGACGGGTGGCCGACACCATGGGGCCGGAACTCGACGAGGCGCTGCGGCTGGTCCGGAAGACCGTGCGCGGGGGCGGGACGCTGTATTTCTGCGGCAACGGAGGCAGCGCGGCGGACGCGCAGCACGTGGCCACGGAGTACGTGGTGCGCTATCAGCGGGAGCGCCGGCCCTATCCGGCCGTGGCGCTGACCACCGACACGTCGCTCCTCACCGCGGCGGGCAACGACTTCGGATTCGAGGAAGTCTTCGCGCGGCAGGTCGAGGCACTGGCGCGGCCCGGCGACCTGCTCGTCATCCATTCGACGAGTGGGACCTCGCCCAACGTTCTGCGGGCTGCGGAAGCGGCGCGCGCGGCCGGCGTGCCGGTGCTGGCCTTCTCGGCCCGGGACGGCGGGAAGCTCCGGGCCATCGCCGACCACTGCGTCGTGATCCCGACCGACCGGACCGATCGTGCGCAGGAGATGCACCTGTGTCTCGAGCACATCATCTGCGACATCGTGGAGCGGGAACTGTGATCAATCTGACGGGAAAGTGCGCCCTGGTGACGGGGGGATCGCGCGGCATCGGGGCGGCCACCGTGCTGATGCTTGCCGAGAGCGGGGCCGACGTCGTGCTCGGCTACCGATCGGGGCGCGCCGATGCGGAGCGCGTGGCCGGCGAGGCGCGGCGGCTCGGCGTTCGGGCGGCGGCCGTCGGGTCGGACATCGCCACGCGCG
>JBJKRG010000323.1:0-2895 GCA_046704805.1 Gemmatimonadaceae bacterium | reverse complement strand
GGCCTCCTGCCCGCTGCAGACCACGCCGTGAAGCCCGGCCTCGACCGCCGCACCGGCCAGCCGCAGCACCTCCCGGGAGACGTCGAGCGTCGCCGGCTCCCGCCCCCACGCCGCAGCCAGGGCGGCCCCGTCCAGCGACGTCAGCACGGTCACTCCCAGCAGGCGGCACCCCCCCGAGGCGGCGGACGCCTGGGCCGCCTCGAGCATGGCCCGCCCCCCGGAGGCATGGACGGTAACCAGCGAGACGCCGTGGGCAGCCGCCCGGGCGACTGCACGGGCGACGGTCGTCGGGATGTCGTGCAGCTTGAGATCCAGGAAGACGTCGAGATCCCGCTCGCGGAGCGTGCGGATGATGCCAGGCCCTTCGGCGGTGAACAGCTCCAGCCCCACCTTGTAGAACCGGCACTGTTCGCCCAGCCGGTCGACCAGGGCCATGGCCCGCCCCGCGTCGGGTACGTCGAGCGCTACGATGGGAATTGTCATGGCGACCAGGCGAGGGTTCCGCGAATACTAGCGAGGTCGGTGACGTCGTGCTCGCGGCACCACCCCCCGAGATCGCGGACCACACGGGCGGGCTGCCGCGGATCGCGGAGAGCAGCCGTCCCCATGCCCACCAGTGATGCACCCGCCAGGACGTACTGCAGCGCGTCTTCCGCCGTCCGCACTCCGCCGAGTCCGATCACGGGGACGTGGACCGCCCGCGCCACCTTCCAGGTGGCCAGCACACCGACCGGCAGGATCGCGCTGCCGCTCACTCCGCCGGTCCCGAATCCCAGCGCCGGCCGCCGGCGCTCGACGTCGATCACGAGTCCGGGGATCGTGTTCACGACGGTGATGCCGTCGGCGCCGGCCTCGACGGCCACCTGTGCCGTGTGGGCGATGTCCGGCAGGGTCGGCGAGAGCTTGGCGAACAGCGGCCGCCGGGTGACCGCGCGGGCACGCGTGACGACGGCCGTGAGGGCCGTGTCGTCCGCCCCGAACTCCATCCCGCCCGCCCTGGTGTTCGGACAGCTCACGTTCAGTTCGTAGCCGTCGATCGCGGCATCCGCATGCGCGCTGGCCTCGAGGCGGGTCACGACCTCGGCGAACTCGTCGACGACGAACCCGACCACGTTGACGAGCTTTCGCGTGCCGCGGATCTCCCGGGCGAGCCAGGGGAGCTCCGTGCGACCCACCTCGTCCACCCCGGGATTGGCCAGGCCGACGGCGTTGATCATGCCCCCGTCGAATTCGGCCACGCGCGGCTCGGGCGCGCCGGCTCGGGGCTCCCGGCTCACGGCCTTGGTGACGAGGCCCCCGACGGCGTCCAGGTCCATGACGTCCGCCAGCTCGCGCCCGTAGGCGGCCGTGCCGGCGGCCAGGAGAATCGGATTGCGGAAGGCGAGTCCGGCGACGCTGACGTGCAGCGCGGCCGCGTCGCTCATCGCGGGTAGCCGCCGATGCGGTCCGCCACGCCGTTCACCCCTGCCCAGTACCCGTTCAGGTAGTCCACGGCCGCATCGGCAATGGCATCGGCAATCTTCCACTGGTCGGTGGAATTGCTGATGAATGCCGCATCCTTGCGATTCGTGCCGAAGCCGATCTCCACGAGTACCGCCGGCATGAACGCCGTTTCGAGCACGACGAATGCCGCCTGCTGCACGCCCCGGTTGGGCCCCGGCTCGACCGTCGACAGGTGGGCCTGGACCGAGTCCGCCACCTTCATCGACTCGCGCAGATTCTCGTTCTGCTGCATGTCGTTGAGGATGTAGCTCAGCGGCCCGCCGCGCGACACTCTGGGCCCGGTGTCGAAGCGGGCCGCCGAGTTTTCCATCGCCTCCACCCGGCGCTCGTCCTCGGTCTTGGCTTCCGACAGGAAGAAGGTCTCGAACCCGCGGGCCGCGTCGGCATCTTTCCACTTGGGATTGGCGGCGTTCACGTGGATCGAGATGAACAGGTCTCCATGGGCGCGATTGGCGATCGGCCCTCGATCGTACAGGTTGATCAGTGTGTCGGTGGTCCGCGTGTAGACGACGTGGACCCCCCGGGCCCTGAGGGCGCGCCCCAGCTTCAGGGCCACCTGCAGGGTGATGTTCTTCTCGTAGAGCTTGTGCCGGGAGTTCAGCGGGCCCATGCCGTTATCGATGCCGCCGTGTCCGGCGTCGACCACGACCGTGCGGACCGCGCTGCCCTTGAGGTAGGGATGCCCGCCGTGGTCGGTGGCGACCGCCGCGCTCGCCATTCCCGGTTCGTGATCGGCAGACGCCGCGCGACGTACCGGCGGCGGCACCACCGCCCCGATCTGCAGGGCCACCAGCATCGTCGCTATCATCGGACCCGCCCCACGCGTGCCATCTCGCGTTCGGCGTCCCGCGCCTTCGACGCCTCGCGCTTGTCGTGCAGTTTCTTGCCCTTGCCGAGCGCCACCGTCACCTTCGCCACTCCGTGCTTGAAATACAGATCGAGGGGCACGAGGGTGAGCCCTTCGCGCTCCACCGCCCCTATCAAACGACGGATTTGACGCCGGTGGAGCAACAGCTTGCGCGTCCGCGTGGGCTCGTGGTTGTTGTAGCTCGCCTGCTTGTAGGGTGAGATGTGGAGGTTGACGAGGTAGACCTCCCCGTTCCGCACGATCCCGTAGGCGTCGACGAGCGATGCCTTCCCCTCGCGCAGCGACTTGACCTCAGTTCCCGTCAACACCAACCCCGCCTCCCACGTTTCGAGGATGTGGTAGTCGTGGCGGGCGCGCTTGTTGCGCGCGATGGGAACGGTGTCGTTCGTCGCGTTCGTTGACTTCATCTTGAGCCGTCAATAATATCCGCGTTCACGCCGAAGTGGTGGAATTGGTAGACGCGCTGCGTTCAGGGCGCAGTGGGCGCAAGCCCGTGTGGGTTCGAGTCCCACCTTCGGCACTTC
>JBJKRG010000322.1:0-20148 GCA_046704805.1 Gemmatimonadaceae bacterium | reverse complement strand
GTTCGGCCGGGGCCGCGGACGCGGCCCCGGGCCTGCGGCTGACGGCAGCGGCCCCGCGCCCTCGGTGGCCGAGCCCGACTCGGCCTGGACGGGCGCCTACGTCTCTCCGTGGGCCGACGACTCCGCCGGCGCCGCAGCCACCGACGCCATTCCCAACGAGGGGCCGTGGCCCACCGCCTGGGACGCCGAGGACATCGCCGTGGCGCAACAGTCGCCGGCCATCCGTGAGTCGCCGGGCTTCAGGCGCTCCCCCGACGGCAAGTGGGAGGCGTACATCTGGAACTACAACGTGTTCGTACGCCCGGTCGGTGCCTCATCAGGCACCGAGCTGAGCTACGACGGTTCGGAGGGCAACTACTACTCGTTCCGGTCCATCGTCTGGGCGCCCGACTCGCGCAAGCTCGTGGCGTATCGCGTGGTGCCGGGCTACATGCGGTACGTGCACTATGTCGTGTCCACCCCGCCGGACCGGCTGCAGCCCCGCGACTCGGTGCGCTTCTACCGGAAGCCGGGCGACGTATTGGACACCCGCCGTCCGGTGCTGTTCGAGCTCGACTCCCACCGTCAGATCGTCGTGGACAATTCGCTGTTTCCGAACGAATACGACATCACGCCGGCGGTGTGGTGGAAGGACAGCCGGGCCTTCACCTTCGAGTACAATCAGCGCGGACACCAGGTCTACCGTGTGATCGAGGTGGACGGCACGACGGGCAAGGCCCGCGCCATCGTCGACGAGCACTCCGACACGTTCATCGACTATCGTCGGATGAGCGGCAACATCACCGACTCGGGGCGTCAGTTCCGCTACGACCTGGACGACGGGAAGGAGATGATCTGGGCGTCGGAGCGCGACGGGTGGGACCACCTGTACCTCTACGACGACGCCACGGGCAAGGTGATCCGGCAGATCACCAAGGGTCCCTGGCTGGTGCGCAACGTCGAGTACGTGGACACCGCGGCCAAGCAGATCTACTTCAGCGCCGGCGGGATGAATCCCGGCGAGGATCCGTACTTCCTGCACTACTACCGGATCGACTTCGACGGCACGGGGCTGGTGCGGTACACCCCGGTCCACGCCAATCATACGGTCTCATGGTCCGACGACCACGAGTACTACGTGGACCTCTACTCGCGCGTGGACCTGCCGCCAGTGGGCGAGCTGCGCCGCACGAGCGACCAGTCGCTGGTGATGCCGCTGGAGAAGGGAGACATCTCGGCGCTGGTAAAGGCCGGATGGAAGCCGCCGCAGGTGTTCGTGGCCAAGGGGCGCGACGACTCGACGAACATCTACGGCCTCATCTACAAGCCGACGAACTTCGATCCGCACCGGAAGTACCGGGTGATCGAGAACATCTACGCGGGACCGCAGGGCTCGTTCGTGCCGAAGAGCTTCCAGGTGCTGAACGGCATGCGGAACCTCGCCGAGCTGGGATTCATCGTCGTCCAGATCGACGGGATGGGGACCGCCAACCGGTCGAAGGCCTTCCACAACGTGGCCTGGCACAACCTGAAGGACGCCGGGTTCCCGGACCGGATCCGCTGGCACCGGGCGGCGGCGAAGCGGTTCCCCTGGTACGACGTCTCGAAGGGCGTGGGCATCTACGGCACGTCCGCCGGCGGGCAGAACTCCATGGCGGCGCTGCTCTTCCACGGCGACTTCTACAAGGTGGCCTACTCGGCGTCCGGGTGTCACGACAACCGGATGGACAAGATCTGGTGGAACGAGCTGTGGATGGGGTGGCCGGTTGGACCGCAGTACATCGCCAGTTCGAACATGGAGAACGCCTGGCGGCTGACCGGCAAGCTGATGCTCGTCTACGGCGAACTGGATACCAACGTCGATCCGTCGTCCACGGTCCAGGTCGTGAACGCGCTGATCAAGGCCAACAAGGTGTTCGATCTGATCGAGATTCCGAATTCCGACCACACGTCGGGTGGGCCCTACGGGGCCATGCGCCGCGACGATTTCTTCGTGCACAACCTGCTGGGGGTTGAACCCCCGGATCGCAACGCGGAAGTTCTCACGTCCAATCCCATCAAGCACTGACCCGGGACCCTTCACATGATCAGCCTTCGATTCCGCTCACTCGCCGCCGACCTGCTGGCCGTCTCGCTGGCCGCCACTCCGTCGCTCGCGCAGCGGCGCGGGCGCGGCGGGCCGCCACCGGCCCCGCAGCCGCTCCACTTCCAGTTCGTGGGCCCCGCCAGCGGCGGGCGCATCGCGTCGATCTCGGGCGTGCCGGGCGACACCGCCGTCTGGTACCTCGGCTCCGCCTCCGGCGGCGTGTGGAAGTCCATCGACGGCGGGCACAGCTTCGGCCCGGTGTTCGACAAGGAGCCGGTGCAGGCGATCGGCGCGCTGGCCGTCGCCCCTTCGAACCACAACATCGTGTGGGCCGGGACCGGCGAGGCGTGGGCCATCCGTGACGCCGACGTCATGGGCGACGGGATCTACAAGTCGACCGATGGCGGCATGCACTGGACGCACATGGGGCTGACGCAGACCGGGCGCATCGGCCGCATCATCGTCAACCCGACCGACCCCGACATCGTGTATGTCTGCGCCCTCGGCCGCACGACGGGGCCGCAGCAGGAGCGCGGCGTGTACCGCACGATGGACGGCGGCAAGACGTGGAACCGCGTGCTGTTCGTGAACGAGAACACCGGGTGCTCGGGATTGTCGCTCGATCTCGAGAACCCCGCGGTGCTGTTCGCCGGCATGTGGCAGGTCGAGATGCACACGTACGCCGAGCTCGGCGGCGGTCCGTCGAGCGGCATCTACGTGTCGCGCGACAGCGGTGCCACCTGGTCGAAGGTGGAGGATCCGGGCCTGCCGCACGAGCCGCTGGGCAAGATCGACGTTGCGGTGGCGCCGACGGCGTCGAACCGTGTCTACGCGCTGATCCAGACGGTGGACCAGGGCTCGGTCTGGCGCTCCGACGACGGCGGGCACCACTGGCACGTCGTGAGCTGGAATCGGCTGCTCATCGGCCGGGCGGGCTACTACATCCACCTCGCCGTGAGCAGCGGGAACGCCGACGAGGTGCTGCTGGCGAACAGCGGGTTCTACCGGTCCACCGACGGCGGGCGGACGTGGCACAGCGAGCCGTGGGGCGGCGACAACCACGACATCTGGATCGATCCGCTCGACCCCAACCACTTCGGGCTCACATATGACGGCGGCGCCAGCGTTACGACCGACCACGGCCGAACGCTGACCCGCATCGCGATCCCGAATGCCCAGGCGTACCACGTGGCCGTGGACAACCAGGTGCCCTACTGGGTCTACACCAACCGGCAGGATGACGGCACGATGCGCGGGCCGAGCGATGCCGTCGAGGCGCCGACCAGTTCGACACGCATCATCGCGTTCGACAGCACGGGGCACGTGGAGGAGCGCGGCGGCCGTGGACGCGGGCGCGGCGGGTTCGGCGGATTCGGCGGCCGCGGTGGGTTCGGCCGCGGCGGATTCACGCGCACGGCCACCTGGGACCACAATCTGGGCGGCTGTGAGTCCGGCTTCACGGTTCCCGATCCCACGGACCACAACATCGTTTGGGCCACGTGCTACGCGAACGAGGTGTCGCGCTACGATGCGACGACCGGGCTGGCGCGCGCGGTGAGCCCGTGGATCCACCTGCTCGACTACGCGCCGACGCAGGCGAAGTATCGTTGCCACTGGACGCCGCCGCTGGCGATCGACCCGTTCGACCACAACACGGTGTACTACGGCTGCCAGGTGATCTTCAAGACCACGAACGGCGGCCAGAGCTGGTCGGTGATCAGCCCCGATCTGTCGACGCGGGATTCCAGCCGGATCATGTCGTCGGGCGGGCTCGTAGGCGACAACCTCGGCCAGTTCGCGGGCGAGGTGGTGTTCGCGATCGCGCCGTCGAAGATCCAGCGCGGCCTCATCTGGGCGGGCACGAACGACGGCAAGATCTGGTACACCCGTGACGGCGGCGGCCACTGGAACGACGTGACGAAGAACGTCGGGATGGCTCCGTGGGGCACGATCCGCATGATCTCGCCCTCCGTGTTCGATCCGGCAACGGCCTACATGGCGGTCGACTACCACCTCATGGACAACCGGAAGCCGTTCATCTACAAGACCACCAACTACGGCAAGACGTGGACGCGGATCAGTGATGCGCTGCCGCAGGACGGTCCGCTCGACTACGTGATGTCGGTGGCGGAGAACCCGAACCGCAAGGGGATGCTGTTCGCCGGCACGGGGCACGCCTTCTACTACTCGATGGACGACGGCGGGCACTGGACGCACTTCCAGACCGGGCTGCCGGCGGCGCCGGTGAGCTGGATCGTGGTGCCGAAGCTCTGGCACGACGTCGTCGTGTCCACATACGGCCGCGGCATCTACATCATGCACGACATCACGACGCTGGAGCAGCGCGACCAGGTTCCGGCGAATGCCGACGTCTACTTCTACGCGCCGCGGCCCGGATTCCGGCAGGCGCGGAGCGGCTTCGCCGAGTTCCGGTTCCTGGCGCGCACCGCGCCCCGCGATTCGGTGGAGCTGCAGATCTTGGATTCGCACGGCACGGTGGTCCGCACCATGAAGCAGGAAGGGCGCCGTGGACAGAACCTGATCCGCTGGAACTTGGAGTACGACGGGCCGGCGCAGCCGGAGCTGCGCACGGCGGCGCCCGACAATCCGCACATCTGGGAGGAAGCCCGGTTCAAGGGCAAGGACACGCGGCCGGTGACGCACTGGGGCATCCAGGGCACGCAGCGCGCCGGCCCGCTCGCGGTACCGGGCCGCTACACGGCGAAGCTCACGGTGGACGGCAAGTCCTTCAGCCGGCCCTTCGATCTCATCCGGGATCCGGCCCTCAAGACGCCGCAAGCCGATCTCGACGCCTCACTGCAGACCCAGATTCGCATCCGCAACGATCTCAACTCGACGGTGGGGATGATCAACCGCCTCGAGGTCATGCGGCACACCCTCGAGGAGGAGACGGCGAAGGCGGCCGGCAACCCGGCGCGCCTGAAGGAACTCGCGGCGATGAACGACCGGCTCATGAAGGTCGAGCTGATGCTGATCTCCCGCGAGAACCTCAACAGCGACGACAAGTACTTCGTGACCGCCGACAAGGTCTACCTCAATCTGATCTGGCTGTACGCCGAGGTCGGACTGGGCGGCGGCGATGTGGCGGGCGGCGCGAACTACCAGCCGACCAATACGTCGCTGGAGGTGCTGCACATGATCGAGACGCATCTGGACGCCGGCAAGACCGCGTACGACACCCTCATGAAGACGGAGTTGACGGCGTTCAACCGGTTGACCAATACGAACATCATACCATAGCGGAGGGGCGCACACGCAGTACCGCCCACGGCAGACGGTTCACCGTTTGCCGTGGGCGGTTGGCTGTGGGGAGCGCCGCTTCTTCGATACGGCTAACAGTCAGCAGTCAACGGTGAACGGTTACCTGTTCGCCGTGTCCCGCGATCGGAAATCCCGACTACCCTCTCCCCCTCCTTCCACCCCGCCCGGAGTTCCTCGGCGGCTCGATCAGAAATTCGTGCGGCGGCGTGGCGTCCATCAGATACCGCACGAAGTAATCCCACCGCCGCCGCATCATGTAATCCGATGCGGCGCCGTATCCGTGGTGGACGTTCGGGATCAGCACCAGATCGAAGTCCTTGTTGTACTTGATCAGCGAATCGACGACCAGCAGAGTGTTGTACGGCGGCACGTTGTCATCCATGGTGCCGTGTGCCAGCAGCAGATGTCCCTTGAGGTTCTTGGCCACGGACTCGTTCGACTGGGCGTCGTAGCTCATCTCGCCGTTCGGCAGGCGAACGTCGAGCCCCTGCCACTTCTCGCCCCAGTCATCCTCGTACTCGGCCTGATCGTGGTTGCCGGATTCCGAGATGCCCACCTTGAAGAAGTCGGGGTAGCGGAACATCGCGTCCGCCGTGGCGAAGCCACCACCGGAGTGGCCGTAGATCCCCGCCTTGTTCAGGTCGATGAACTTGTAGCGGGCCGCGAGCTGCTTCATGCCCGTGACCTGGTCAGGGAGCCCGTTGTCGGTACCCATGTGCCCGTAGTACTCGGCCTGGAACGAGTGCGACCGGCCCGGGCCGCCCATCGCGTCGATCTCGACGACCACGAACCCGAGCTGGGCGAGCGCCTGCGCGTCGCCGCGGGCCGCCGAGAAGCTCCAGCCGCCGACGCTGCCGGACTGCGGTCCCGGATAGATGTGATTGACGATCGGGTACTTCCTGTTCGGATCGAGGTTCGTCGGCGTGTACATCAGCCCGTACAGATTCGTCTTCCCATCGCGCGCCTTGACGACGATCGTCTTCGGCGGCTTCCACCCCGTGGCCAGCAGCTTCGAGATGTTCTGCTTGTCGAGCTGCATGATCACCTTGCCGCGGTCGTTGCGGAGCACCGTAACGGCCGGCGTCTGTGGCGTGGAGTACGTGTCCACGATGTAGCGGGCGTCCGGCGAGAGCGTCACGGTGTGATTGGCGCTGTCGGGCGTCAGCGAGCGGAAGTCGGAGCCGTCGAACTTCACGCTGTAGAGGTGCGAGAAGTACGGATTGCCGGGCTCGCGGCCGCCGGCGGTGAAGAAGATCCGGTGACCGGTGCGGTCCACGTGCAGGACCTGCCACACCTTCCAGTCGCCGTGCGTGATCTGGTTCTTGAGCTTGCCGGTCGTCAGGTCGTAGAGGTACAGCATGCCCCAGTTGGTGCGCTGCGAGTACCAGATGAACTCGTTCGCCTTGGGGAGGTAGCGCCAGTTGACGGCGTTGTAGCCCGACTCGAAGAAGTCGGGCACCTTCTCCTCGTAGACCGTCCGGATGTCCCCGGTGGCCGCGTCGGCGACGCGCAGGTGCTCGTCACGGTGATCGCGCGACGTGGACAGGAACATCAGCGTCTTCGAGTCGGGGCTCCACTCGGCATCCGTGAGCGTGTTGCCCCGGCAGGCGATGTCGTCGCAGATCGACGTCCGGTGCTGGTCGGGGGGCATCTTGAGCCGCACCATGTCGCCCGTCTCGACGTTGATGATCACGCGCTGGATCATCGTGATGATGCTGTCGCCGGGCAGCGGGTACTTCCAGGCGTAGAGCGTCGGGTGCCCGACGTTGGTCTGCACCAGGTACATGTCGCCGTCCTTCCGCTGGTCCTGCTGGTAGGTGGCGAACTCCTTCGAATCGGGCGACCAGAGGCCGATCGCCTGGTCGCTGTGCTTCCATCCGGCGTTGTCGGTGGCGTAGCCGAAGTTCTCGACGCCGTCGTGCGTGAGCTGGCGCTCCTGGCCGGTGGCCATGTCGCGCACCCACAGGTTCCAGTCACGGATGAAGACGCCGTGCGTGCCGTCGGGCGAGACGTTGAGCGGCGGCCCGCCGTTCGGAGCGCGCACCAGGCCACGGCCGAATCCGCGGCCGAAGCCGCGCCCGCCGCGTCCCGCCTCCGGCGATTTCGCCGGACCCTCGTCGGTACACTTGGTCCCGGCGACGTCGCAGCTGTAGTGGTGCCGGTCGGCGTCGAACGATACCGTCTTGAGGTCGTTCGACAGCTCGATCGAATAGAAGGGCAGGGTGTTCGCGGTGTAATGCCGGCCGGTCAGAGACGAGAGCGTCGCCGCCAACCGGGCGTGATCGAACGCCGGCTTCTTGGTGCCCCGCTCGGGATCGACGAGCAGGAATTCGGCACCGCCCGGCGTGGCCTCGCGATACCAGAACTGATCCCCGGCCATCCAGTTGGGGCTCACGTATCCGCCGACCACCAGCGGGTCGGTATAGAAGTTCAGCGATCGCTCGGCGTGGGCATAGTCGGCCGCGGTGACGCGGCGCGGTTGTTGGGCGGCGAGCAGGGCCGGGGCGAAGACGGCCACGGCCGCGAAGACGGCAACTCGGTGTCGCATGATGGTCCTCGATGGACGTCGACGGAGTGCGGTACGATTTGAGGAGGCTGCAGGCCTGAACATGCGGGGGGGCCGGGGGTGGGGCAACTGGGCGAACTCGATCTTGCGGAACGGACGTGTACTTTGTACCGTAAAGTCCAATGCGGTCCGCGGGCGCCGTGACCGCGGGTCCGCCGTCCCGAACCCCACACTACCATGACACGCACCTGGTTCACGCCCTGGGGGTGGGTCCACCGGCCCACGTCCTGGCAGGGCATCCTGCTCGTGCTGGCGACGCTGACGTTCTGCGGACAGGTCTGCCTGGCCGTCGATGCGCGATCGCACTCGGTGTCGGACACCCTCTACGGGATCTTTCCGTTCGTGGTCCCGGCGCTGATCCTCCTCGAGTGGGTGGCCTCGAAGACGAGCAGCGCGGAACCTCGCGGCGGGTGAGCGCGCCCGGTCTTGCCGCCCGGGCCGGCTCCGCGCAGATTCGGCGCGATCTTGTCCCCCCACCCGAGGTCGCCCGCCACGAGTGAGATCCTGATCCTGCGCGTCGTGCACATCCTATTACGTCCGATGCCCGTATGACGGCCGCGATCCGCCGGCGCGTGTGATGCGGCGCGTCCTGCTGCTCGGGCACGGGGCGCAGGGACGCGCCGCGCTGCACGACCTCGTCTACGGCGGGGAGCCGATGCACGTCACCGTCGCCGACGCCGATCCCGAGCTGGAGGCGCGTCTGGCGGGCTACCCGGCAGCGCAGGTCATGGCCCACGGGCTCGACGCGGCCGACGCGGGTGCGGTGGAGGCGCTGATGCGCGCCGCCGACGTGGTCGTCGAGGCGTTGCCGGGGCCGTTCGCCCTTCCCATGGGTACGCTGGCGGCACGCGCCGGCGTGAGCCTCGTGAGCAGCATGTACTACCGCGATCCGCAGGAGCGCGATCTGGCCCGGATCGCGGACACCGAGCGGGCCATCGCGGAGCTGAGCCGGTCCGCCGAGACCCGGGGCATCACCATCCTCACGGAGTTCGGCCTCGATCCGGGGCTCGATCTGGTGCTGGCGGCGCGCGCCCTGATGGAGCTCGACGAGGTCGAGGAGTTCCGCGCCTACGGGGCCGGCATTCCGGCACCCGGCGCCCGCGACAATCCTCTGCACTACAAGTTCTCCTGGTCGCCGATCGGCGTGCTGCGCTCCTACCACCGGCCGGCGCGGATCATCCACGAGGGTCGGATCGTGGAGATCGAGCCGACGGCGCTGTTCGAGCCGCAGCACGTGCACCGGCTCGACGTGCCGGCGCTCGAGTCCCCGCTGGAGTGCTATCCGAACGGGGATGCCGTCCACTACGCCGAGCAGTTCGGGCTGCACGGCCGCGTGCGCGAGATGGCCCGCTACACGGGCCGGCTCCCGGGGCACTGTGCCTTCTGGGACGTGATGGCCAAGTGTGGCTTCCTCGATCCGGGCCCCGTGGTGGTGGGCGCCGGAGGCGCGCGGGTGTCGCCGGCGGAGTTCGCGGCCACGCTGCTCGCGTCGCAGGCGCGCTTCCGGTATGCCGACGACGAGGCCGACATGACCTTCGTGCGCGTCGACGTACGCGGCACCAGCGAAGGCGTGCCCAGGCACGTGGTCTACGACCTCATCGACCGGCGTGATTTCGCCACCGGGTTCACGTCCATGCAGCGCACCGTCGGGTACACACTGGCGCTGGGAGCGCGGCTCATCCTCGACGGGAAGCTGCCGCACCACGGCCTGCTCACCGCACTCGACGTCCCCTATCCCCTGGTGTTTCCGGCGCTGGCGCACCACGGCATCCGGGTGACGCGCCGGGAGATGGATCGGACCTGAGCGGCGGCGCCCTTGCCGCAGCCCCGGTTCCGGCGGAGATTCCCGCCGTGGAACCCGGGCCCGGACTTCGAGGCCCGCCGCGATCCGATGCTCGCCGCTGCCCCCGCGGACTGCCTCACCGTTTCACCGCCCC
Source organism: Gemmatimonadaceae bacterium (assembly GCA_046704805.1). GTDB lineage: Bacteria > Gemmatimonadota > Gemmatimonadetes > Gemmatimonadales > Gemmatimonadaceae > JAGWRI01. Next base: position 10,298 of record JBJKRG010000322.1, on the reverse strand, counting down.
ACCGTCACTCTCAACCCGAGCCCGATCATGAACCGAGCAGCTCTCGTCCTGGCCGCGATCGCCATTCCAGCCACCGTCGTTGCGCAGCGCGGAGGCCGCGGGGGACGTGGTGCGGCCGCTGCCGACACGATGCGCCCCGCCGGCCCGCCGCCGCAGGAAGTCCACGTCGTCACGCAGCATTCCACGACCATCGACGGCCAGCACATCGACTACGACGCCACCGTGGGCAGCATCATCGTCCGCAACAACCAGGACCAGCCGACGGGCGAGATCTACTACATCGCGTACACCAAGCGCGGGGTGACCGACGAGTCACACCGGCCGCTCATGTTCGCCTACAACGGCGGACCCGGCTCGTCGTCGGTGTGGGTCCACATGGGACTGCTCGGCCCCATGCGCGTCGACATTCCCGATACCACGCACGCCCCGCCGCCGCCGTACAAGCTCGTCGAGAACCAGTACAGCATGCTCGACAAGGCGGACCTCGTGTTCATCGATCCCGTGGGCACGGGGTACAGCAAACCCATCGGGGTGGGCAAGGGCAGTGACTTCTGGGGCGTGGACCAGGACGCAGCCTCGCTGGCCCAGTTCGTGAGCCGGTATCTGAGCGAGACCAACCGCTGGAACTCGCCGCGCTACCTCATGGGCGAGAGCTACGGCACGACGCGCTCGGCGGCCCTCGCGGCCGTGCTCCAGAACCGGTACGACATCGATCTCAATGGGGTGGTCCTGCTGTCGGCGGTCCTGGACTTCCAGACCATCACCTTCGATCCCGGCAACGACGAGCCCTTCATCATGTACCTGCCGTCGTACGCCGCCGTGGCCTGGTACCACCACGCGCTGCCGAACCGGCCGGCGCAGCTCCGTCCCTTCCTCACGAAAGTGCAGCACTTCGCCACGCACGCGTATGCCACGGCGCTGCTGGAAGCCGACAAGCTCTCGCCGGCGGACCGGTCGGAGATCCTCGACACCCTGCACGAGTACACGGGCCTGAGCCGCGACTACATCGACAAGGCGGACCTGCGGGTCACCGCGAGCGAGTTCGAGAAAGAGCTGCTGCGTGAGCACGGTCTCGTGTTGGGCCGGCTGGATGCGCGGTTCACCGGCGAGACGGGTGACCTCCTGGCCCAGAACGCCGGCTACGATCCGCAGTCGGCGGACATCAGTGGCGCCTTCACCTCGCTCTTCAACCAGTACATGCACGACGACCTGGACTACGGGAAGAACAAGGTGTACGCCATCAGCGGCAACGTGAACCCGTGGGACTGGACACATCGGGTGGGCCGCGGCGGCCGCGGCGGGGGCGGGTGGCCGGGACACACGAACGTGGCCACCGACCTTGCGCAGGCGCTGACGCAGAACCCCAAGCTGCACGTGCTGCTCAACGCCGGGCTGTTCGACCTCGCGACGCCGTACTATGCCGCCGAGTGGACGATGGAGCACCTGGGCGTTCCGAAGCAGGTGCGCGACCAGATCAGCATCGACGAGTACGAGTCGGGGCACATGGTCTACGTGCACGTGCCGTCGCTGGCGAGGTTCAAGAAGAACGTCGCCGCATTCATCGATCGGACGGACAATCAGTAGGGCGGTTCCGCTGTGACGCCGTGAAGCCGTGGGGCGGTTGCCGCCCCACGGCTTCACCGTCTCACGGCCTCACCTCTTCCCTGGTTCCCGATGCGCCTCTGGAGCCTTCATCCCCGCTACCTGGACGCCGCCGGGCTCGTGGCGGTCTGGCGCGAGGGGCTGCTGGCGCGCGCCGTGCTGGCGGGCCGCACGAAGGGTTACGCCCACCACCCACAGCTGCAGCGATTCCGCGCCGCGCGGCGTCCGCTGGCGGCGATCGATACCTATCTCGCCGCCGTCTGCGACGAGGCCGACCACCGCGGCTACCGCTTCGACCGGAGCAAGCTCGGCCGGGCGCGAATGCGGACGAAACTGCCCGTGACTCGCGGGCAGCTCGCGTACGAGTGGACCCACCTCGCGGCGAAGCTGCGGAAGCGCCGGCCGGCGTGGCTGCGTGAGCTGCGGCGCGAAGGTCGTATTCCGAGCGCCTCGCGCTCGAGCTCCCGGTTCGTCCCTCGTCCGCACCCGCTGTTCCGAGCGGTCGCCGGCGGGATCGAGGCGTGGGAGGTGGTCAAGTCGTGACGCCCTAACTCGAGTAGTACGCCGCGTTCTCGTCGATGTATCCCTGCGTGAGATCGCAGCCGAAGGCCGTGGCCGTCGCGTTCCCCACGCCGAGGAGCACGTCGAGGTTCACCTCCTCCTCGTGCAGCGTGGCGCGGAGTTCCGCTTCGTCGAACTCGGCTCGCAGGCCCCCGGTCACGACGGCGTGCCCGTTGATGCGCACCTCGGTGCACTCGGGTCGGATCTCACACTCGAAGCACTTGCCGACCGCCATGAGGAGCCGCCCGACGTTCGGGTCGGCACCCGCCACCATCGTCTTGACCAGAGGGGAGTTCACGAGCGACTTGGCCACCTGCCGCGCGTCGGTCTCGTCGGCGGCGCCGCGGACGGTGACGCGCAGGAGGTGCTTGGCACCCTCGCCGTCGCGAGCGAGCATCTCCGCCATGCGGATGCACCCCGCCGTGAGCGCTTCCTGGAACTGCGCTTCGGGCACGGCGCCGGCTCGCCCGTTGGCGAGGATCGCACAGGTGTCCGACGTGCTCGTATCGCTGTCCACGCTCAGCATGTTGAACGACACGTACGCGGCCCGGCGGAGCATGCGGTCGAGCATAGCGGCGTCGAACGCGGCATCGGTGAAGATGTAGACGAGCATCGTCGCCAGATTCGGCTCGATCATCCCCGAGCCTTTCGCCACCCACGTGATCGCCGCGTCGCCGACCGATAGCGACAGCGCCTTCGGATGTGTGTCCGTGGTCATCATCCCGTACACGCCGTCAATGGGATCGTCCTGCAGCTCGGCGCTCATCCCGCGCAAGCCCTGCTCGATCCGGTCGATGGGCAGCGGCACGCCGATCACACCGGTCGAGCTGACGAGCACGCGATCGGGCTCCGTGCCCACCTCCGCGGCTGCGGCGGCCCCCATCCGCCGCGCCCATTCGAGGCCGCGCTCCCCGGTGGCCACGTTGCTCACCTTGCTGTTCACGACGATGGCACGCAGCACGCCGCCCCGGATCGTCTCCCGGCCGAGGACCACCGGCGCGCCCGGGAACCGGTTGCGCGTGAAGAGCGCGGCCGCGGCCGCATCGACGTCGCTCACGAAGAGCGCCAGGTCGCGGGCCTTGGGCTTGAGCCCCACGTTGCGGCTGACGCAGCGGAAGCCGCGGGGAAGGCGGGGAACGTCGTGGAAGTGGACGGGCGGCATGGCGTGACGGAGTACCGGTCGGATCCAGGAAGCGGGGAAGATACCGCCGGCGGTGTGGCATCCGCCATGGCGCCGGGGCGCGCCGGGTGGTGCTATCTTGGGGGCGATTCTTCCCGCCGCCCGTGAGCAGAGACCGCCGTCCCGCCATCGCCTTCATCTTCATCACCGTGGTCCTCGACGTCCTCGCCATGGGCGTCATGCTCCCGGTGCTGCCGGAGCTCATCAAGGAGTTCATGGGCGGGAACACGGCCCGGGCCGCCGAGATCTTCGGCGTGTTCGGCACCGTCTGGGCGGGGATGCAGTTCGTGTTCTCGCCCGTCATGGGCGTGCTGTCGGACCGGTACGGGCGGCGGCCCGTCATCCTCATCTCCAACTTCGCGCTCGGCTTCGACTACCTCGTGATGGCGGTGGCGCCGTCGCTGGGGTGGCTCTTCCTGGGACGCATCGTGTCGGGCGTGGCGGGCGCGAGCTTCACCCCGGCGGGCGCGTACATCGCCGATATCATGCCGCCCGAGAAGCGGGCCCACGGCTTCGGCATCCTCGGCGCGGCGTGGGGCCTGGGATTCGTCCTCGGGCCGGCGATGGGCGGGCTGCTCGGCGCGGTGGACCTGCGGCTTCCCTTCTACGTGGCGGCCGCGCTCACACTCCTCAATGCGATGTACGGGCTGTTCGTGCTGCCGGAGTCGCTGCAGCCCGAGAACCGGAGGGCGATCGACTTCCACCGCGCCAGTCCGGTGGGTTCGCTCAAGCTGCTGCGCTCCAATCGGGAGCTGATCGGGCTCGCGACGACGAACTTCCTGTACTACATGGCCCACGAGGTGCTCCCCAGCGTGTACGTGCTCTACGTCGGCTACCGCTACGGATGGGGCGAGCGCACGATCGGCATCACGCTGGCGGGGGTCGGCGTGGCGACCGCGCTGGTGCAGGGCGGGCTCGTGCGTCCGGTGGTCGCCCGGCTGGGAGAGCGGCGGTCGCTCATGCTCGGGCTCTTCGGCGGCATGGTTGGACTGCTCTTCTTCGGACTGGCACGCACGCCGCTGGTGTTCTGGATCGGCATCGCCATCTCGGCGACGATGGGCTTCTACGGGCCGTCCGTACAGGGGCTCATGACGCACCGCGTGAGCCCGTCGGAGCAGGGGCAGCTCCAGGGCGTGAACAGCAGCATCATGGGGATCACCGGGATGCTCGGGCCGGGGCTGTTCACGGTGACGTTCGCGCACTTCATCCGGCCGAGCACGCGATGGCACGTGCCCGGCGCACCGTTCCTGCTGGCGGCCGCGTTCCTGCTGGCGGGGATCGCCGTGGCGTGGCGAGCCACGCGTCCGCCCAGGCAGCCGGTCGCGGAGGCGGTGGAAGCGGTGTAGCCGCGCCCCCTCGTCGCGCGGGTGGAGACGTGATCGTTTCCCGCTCGTGACCGGCGCGCGCTAGATTGGTATTGACCGGCGGATTGGCCGGTCCTGTGGCGGGCCGGCATCCCGCAGGACGCGCCCGGACGCGGGCGCAGAGGAGACCATGGACGACAGGAAGTTGGAAGCGCTGGCGCGGAAGAACGCGGCGAAGGACGCGGCTCCGAAGGGGCGACGCCGCTCGTACGACGCGACCCTCGACGCCACGCGCGGACCCGACGACGACGAGGACGAGGAGCGGAAGCGGTTCTTCAAGGAAATGAAGCGCCGCGAATTCTGATCCCTTCGGCGGCGTCCGTTCAGGAGCGCGTGACGCAGGCCGTGAACGCTGGTAAGCTCCGAGACCATGCTCCTCGATCCCATCACGCCGCGCGCCAGGCTGGGTCTGCGCGACCATGACGCCCACCCCCCGAAGGGCGCGCCCGCCGGCGCCGCACTGCATCATGCAATCCACCGGCTGACCGAGCGCATCGCGAAGCTGCAGCGGGTGTTCTACGCCGACGGGCGCCACGCGCTGCTCATCGTCCTGCAGGGGCGGGACGCTGCCGGCAAGGACGGCACGATCCACCACGTGTTCGGGGCCGTGAACCCGCAGGGGTGCGAGGTCACGAGCTTCAAGGAGCCCAGCACCCTCGAGCAGCACCACGACTATCTGTGGCGCATCCATCAGCATGTGCCGGCGCGGGGAATGATCGGGATCTTCAACCGGTCGCACTATGAGTCCGTGCTCGTGGAGCGTGTCCTCGACCTCGTGCCGCGCAGCGAGTGGCGCCGGCGCTACCGCCAGATCAACGAGTTCGAGCGCATGCTGACCGAGAACCACGTCGTGGTGCTCAAGTTCTTCCTTCACGTGTCGCGCGCCGAGCAGAAGCGGCGGCTCGTCGATCGCCTGGCCGACGAGACCAAGAACTGGAAGTTCAACCGGCTGGATCTGGAGGCTCGCCGGCGCTGGACGGCGTATACCTCGGCGTATCGCGACGCACTCCGGAAGTGCAGCACGAAATGGGCCCCCTGGTACCTGGTGCCGGCTGACGACAAGGACGTGCGCAACTGGCTCGTGGCCGATGCGATCGCGCGGACCCTCGAGCGGCTGAGGCTGCGCTACCCGAAGGGCGATCCGTCCATCCTCCGGATCCGGATCACCTGATCCCGTGTCCAATCCCCAGCTGACTCCCGAGCTGCTCGGCGAGCCCGCCCAGCGCGCCGCGCGCGAGATCGCGCTGGCCCGCCTCGAGATCGTCTCGGCGGCGCGGCAGCGCCTCGGTGGTGACGACCCCGCGGCGCTGCACGACGTCCGGGTGGCACTGCGGCGGCTGCGGAGCTGGCTGAACGCCTACCGTCCGGCGCTCGATGACACGGTGCGCCGCAAGTCGCGTCGCACCTTCACCAGGCTCGCCCGGGCGACGAACGTGGCCCGCGATGCCGAGGTGGCGCTCGCCTGGCTGGAGGCGCAGCGCGATCTCCCCCAGCCGGCGCTGCGCGGACACCGTGATCTCGTGGACCGGGTCACCGCCGAGCGTATGGCGAGTGCGCGGGAAGTGGACGAGTACCTCGCGGCGCGTCTGCCGAAGGCCGTCGCACGGCTGGAGCGGCAGCTCGGATCCTACTGGCTCCGCATTCCCGTCGGAGCGTCGGCAGTCGAGGTGCCGATGTACGCCCTCACGGCCAGGCTGCTGCGGTCGCACGCCAAGGCCTTCTCCCGCGCCGTGAAGCGTGCGCGCTCGGTGGGCGACATCGGCGCCGCGCACGCCGCCCGGATTGCGGGGAAGCGGCTGCGCTACCTGCTCGAGCCCCTGGATGCCGACGCCCGAGTGGCCGAACTGGTGGCCCGCGTGACCGCGCTGCAGGACCGGTTGGGGGAGTACCACGACGCGCAGCTCCTGGCCGACCGCATCCTCCACGAGGTGGAGGAGACCGCGGGGACCAACGCCCTGCGCCGGGCCGTGGCGACCGTGGAGCCGGAGCTCGCCGCACCGCGGCCGCGCGGCGCTTCGGCGCGGCGAGGCCAGCGCAGTGGGCTGCTCGAGATCGCGCGGCGGGCGCATCGGGACGCGACGAAGGCGTTCACCGCCTACAAGCGGGCGTGGCCCGGCCGTGTGCTCACGGCGACGGTGCACGAGGTGGACGCGATCGCGCACGAGCTGGGGGAGCGCGCCGAGAGGGGGTGAGCGGCGCGCCGCCGCCGGGACCCCGCACGACGCGGGTGGTGCCACGGCGTTCCTCAGTGATGGACGGCTCCGAGGCTGAATTGGAACGGCTGCTGCACGACCTGCTTGACCTTGTGCCCCCGAATCTCTGCAGGGGTGAAACGGTAGCGGAGCAGGGCCTGTCGCACCGCCTCGGTGAAGAGCGGATCCGTGGACCTGATCGCCTTGAAGGTCGTCGAGTCCACGCGACCATCAGTGTCGACCACGAACTGCGCGATCACCTCGCCATTGACACGGGCCTTCCGGAGCGAAGGGGGATAGCGCGGTGGCGGGTTATCGGGCAGCATCGTAGCCTGGTGATCGACCTTGAATGAGTAGTAGGGGCTCTTCGGATTGGCGGTCGTCGCTGCCGGTGTGGCCGGTGACTCGTTCGGTCGCGACAGCTGGTCTGGCGCAGGGGCGTTCGCGGGAGGAGCGCCGCGCGAAAGGCTGAACTCGAACGGCTGCTGCACGAGCTGCTTGACCTTGTGCCCCTGAATCTCCGCGGGGGTGTAGCGATACGCGAGAACGGCCTGGCGCACGGCCTGCGTGAAGCGGGGGTCCGTGGACCTGCGCACCATGAACGTCGTCGAGTCTACACGTCCATCGGTATCGACGACGAATTGTGCGATCACCTCGCCCTGGACCTGCGCGGCCCGGAGCGGACCGGGGTACGTCGGGGGTCGGTTGCCGGATGCCATGTCCACCTGGCGGTCCACCTGGAACGAATAGAAGACGCTGTTCGGGTTCGCGGCCATCGCCGCGCGCACGGCCGGCGACTGCTTCGGGCCCGTCACCTGGTCCGGGGTCCGCACGGCACAGGCCGCGGCGATCGCTGCGGCGCCCACGGCGAGAAGTCCCACGGCACGCGCGCGTGCAAATCGCTTCGGAATGCTGTTCATGGCGCGGATCCTCCGTTCGAGATTGGTCGTCGGCTCGGCGAGCGCCGGGGCGGGGGCAAGTGCCGGCGACGGACTGCTCTGCCGCTGCGCGATCGTGATCAGCAGTCGCCCGTACCGGGCGTGGTCTCCGTGGCGGGCGAGCACGCGCTCGTCACAGTCCATTTCCAGGGCGAGGCGCAGTTGCCGGGCCTGGAGCCACAGCGCGACGTTCCACGGCATCAGCGCTACGAGCAAAGCCGCCGAGAAGAGCAGCGCGGCGTCTCCCGCATCGCGGTGCTCCACTTCGTGCCGCAGCATCAGGGCGCGGAATGGGGCATCGAGCGCCAGCGTCCATTCCGGGAGCACGATCTCGGGTCGCACGATCCCGACGACGGCGGGGCCGAGATCCGGGGAGATACGCACGTGCACGCCGTCGACCGTCTCGTGACGCCATCCGGTGTGCCGACGCCGCACACGAATCACGGCGCGTGTGACCTGGACGAGCAGGAACCCCGACCACATCACCCAGAGTGCGGCCAGCGCCCAGCCGAGTACCCGCACCGGATCGGATGCTGCCCCTGCAGTCGACGACACCGGGACCATCCGTGCCACGTCGATCGAGAAGGGAAGGGGAAGCACCGCCACGGCCGCGCTCCTCGCCGGCATCCGACCTGTCAGGATGAGCGCCACCGCGGGCCAGAGGCTCGTCGCAGCCATGGCCGCCACCCACAACATCCGCCCGGGGAGGCGCAGCGCGCGCGCGGCGCGCTCCGCTGCGGCGGCCGCCAGCGTAAGAGCCAGGCCGACCGCGAGCGCGAAGACCATCCATTCGGCGATCATCGTTTGCCCTCCTTCCGTTCACGAGCCTTGAGCCGCGCATTCAGCCGCTTGAGATCCTCGGCGGTCAGCGTGTGCTCTTCGACCAGGTGGGTGAGCAACTGCTCCGGCGATCCCTGGAAGAGCTTGTCGATCACCTGGGACAGTGCGTTGCGGCGCGCTGCACGGCGGGCCACACGCGGGCTGTACCGATGCGCCTTCCCCTCGGCTTCATGCGAGACCAAGCCCTTCGCCTCCAGATTGCGGAGGATCGTGAGCACCGTGGTGTACGCGAGATCGGCGGGGAGTTGCTCCCGAACTTCCGCCACAGTCCCCGACCCGAGCTCCCAGAGCACGCTCATGACGTCCAGCTCGCGATCGCCCAGCACGAAATCGCCCACGGCTTCCCCTACTATTGAGATAGTAGCAATGTATGGACGGGCGTCGATTTGTCAACTATGATCTTAGTAGATCGGGAACGAGGTGGCGGCCGGCGGTTCCCCGTCGGCGGTCTGCCGTAGGCGGTGACGGCGAACGGTCCACTGGCCGCTGGCGACTCCCGACTCTCGACTGGTAGTCCCCGTTCTGCCCAGTCTCCGGGTCTGCCTACTTCCTTCGCCAGGTCCTCGTGGTCGGCTTCGCCGCCATTGGATCGTCCGGCCAGTAGTGCTTCGGATACCGCCCCCGGAGATCCTTTCGCACGTCGAAGTAGCTGTTCCGCCAGAACCCCGCGAGATCCGTCGTCACCTGCACCGGCCGCCGGGCCGGCGACAGCAGATGCAGCGTGAGCGGCACTCGACCGCCGCCGATCCTCGGCGACTCGGCCAGCCCGAACATCTCCTGCAGCCGCACCGCGAGCACCGGTGCCTCGGGGTTCGCGTAATCCACCGCGATGCGTGATCCCGTGGGCACCTGAACGTGCGTCGGCGCGAGTGCGTCGAGCCCGGAACGCTGCTCCCAGGTCAGCATTCCCCGAAGCGCACCGGCGAGATCGAGCCGGCGCACCTCGTCGAGCTTCCGCACGCCCACGAGCAGCGGCGCAAGCCAGGCGTCGGCGGTCGCGGTCAGCGCCTGGTCCGACAGGTCGGGCCACGCCGAGTCGAGCGTGCGCAGAAACGCCACCCGCTGCCGCAGTAGGCGGGCATCGTCGCTCCACGGCAGACCGTCGATCCCGCGGCGCAGCAGCTCCGCGGCCAGAACTCCCGCGATGTGCGCGGCGTCCGGCCGGGCGAGTCGCGACTCACTGAGCACGATCGCGCCGAGCCGCGTCAGCCGCCGAGCCGACACGGCGGCCCGCGCCTCGTCCCATCCGTACCCGTCCTCGTCGACGATCTGCTCGGCGAATTCTTCCACGACCTCGTCCTTCGAAAGGGGCGCCGCCTGGTAGATCCTGCTCTCCGGCTGGCGTCCGTCGGTCTCGGCGATCACCAGCCACTCCGCGTCGCCGAACGCTGCCGAGTCGGCGAGCGCTGCACCCTGTCCGTTCCGCATCAGGTAGCGCGTGCGCTGTCCGGGTCTTCGTTGCGCGACGCGATCGGGGTACGCCAGGGCGAGCAGTGCCCCCACGCTCGGCGATGGCGCCGCACCCGGTGCCGGGCCGATGTCGCGCAGCGCCGCCCGCCACCGTGCGGCCGTTTCCCGCACGCGCCGGAGCGCCGCGGAGTCGGCGCGTACGCCTGCCGGC
>JBJKRG010000321.1:0-6643 GCA_046704805.1 Gemmatimonadaceae bacterium | reverse complement strand
GCGGAATTCCCAACGTGTCGCCGCTCTGGCAGCCGGTGCCCGAGGCGTTCGAGACTTCGGCGGGCATGCACCGCGTGGTGTTCAGCCCGGTCGGCGGCGGGCGCCGGGGCTTTGGCGGGTTCGGCGGACGGGGGCGTGGCAGCCGTCCGGCAGGCCCGCCGCCGCAGACGACCGGCACGTTCACGGCCCGGCTCACGGTGAACGGCAAGACCTACGAGCAGACCTTCGAGATGAAGCCCGACCCGCGCGCCGGGGAGTTGCCGTAAGCGCCGCGCCGGACCACACGGCAGGGGCAGCGACGGCTCGCGGCGTGCGCCTACCCGGCGCGCGCCGCGAGCGTTAGGTTGATGCCGCGGGCGACACGGAGTCGAGGCATTGCGCAGCAGGACATTCATGCGAACGTTGCCGGGCATGCTCGCGCTGCTGCTCGCCGCCTGTGGCGGACCGCCGCGCGATTCACAGGCCCTGCGCGGGACGAAGCTCCCCACGCCCGTCGCGAGACCCCGATTCACGCTCACCGATACGCACGGCAATCCGTTCGATTTCGCGAAGGACACCAGGGGGCAGCTCACGCTGCTCTACTTCGGCTACACGCACTGTCCCGACGTCTGTCCCGTGCAGATGGCGAACATCGCGGCCGCGCTCAGGCGGCTCCCCGCCGCCGACCGCCGGCGCATCCGTGTGGTATTCGTGACCACGGATCCGCCGCGCGATTCGGCGCAGCGGCTCCGGAGCTGGCTCGACAACTTCGATCCGTCGTTCATCGGCCTGCGCGGCAGCGAGGCCCGGATCGAGACCGCCGAGCGGGCCACCGGCGTCGCGATCGCGCGGCGGCTGGCCGGCGCGCCCGGCGACACCAATTATGCCGTGGGGCACGCCGCGCAGGTCTACGCGTTTCTCGCCGACGACAGCGCGTATCGCGCCTATCCCTACGGCACGCTTCAGCAGGACTGGGACCACGACCTCCCGGAGCTGCTGCGCGGCGTTCGCTGACCACTCTCTGACCCCTCCCTGATCGATGGTCACCGGCGTGCAGTGGTGGTGCTCCGCCCAGGGCATCCCGTGGGCGTGGAAGTGGCGGCCCTATCCCGGTATCTGGGCGATGGCCATCGGCATTGCGGCCGCGTACGGGGCGGCCGTGCGCCGCGGTCCTCGCACGCCCTCCGCGCGCCGCCGGCGGCTGATCGGCTGGTTGGGCGTGCTCCTCGCGTGGGGCACGCTCGACTGGCCCCTCGGCCCGCTGGCGGCCGGCTACCTGGCGAGCGCCCACGCCGTCCAGTTCCTGATGCTCACGATGGTCGTGGCGCCGCTGATTCTGGTGGGCCTCGAACCGGGGCTGGCGTCGCACCCCGAATCCGACGGCGTGACCTGGCGCATGCTCCGGATTGCGACGATCCCACTCGTGGCGGGAGTCGTGTTCAACGTCGTGTCGGCGGCCACGCACGTGCCCGCCGTCGTCGATGGGGCGATGGTGTCCCAGTTCGGATGCTTCGGGCTCGACATCACCTGGCTCCTCTCGGGACTCCTCCTGTGGTGGCCGGTCGTCGTCAGCGTGCCGCAGCACCACTTCCCCGTCCTGTTCAAGGTGCTCTACCTCTTCCTGGCCACGATGGTGCACTCGGGCATCGCGGTGGTGATGCTGCTCGCCGAGTTTCCCATCTACAGCATCTACCAGCTGGCGCCGCCCATGCACGGGCTCACCCCGATGAGCGATCTCCAGATCGCCGGCGGCATCATGGAGATCGGCGGACTGCTGATCACGTTCAGCGTCATGACCGCGCTGTTCTTCGCGTGGGCGAACCGCGCGACCGCCGCGGACGGCGGCTGACCGGGTCGAGCGTGCGCCCGGGGGCGGAGACCGCTCTCCCTTGCGGTCCACGACTTTCGCAAGGTAGAATGGGCCACCCCATCAGGGAGGGATATGCGACGGGTCCGCGCAGGTCTCTTCGTCCTCTTGTGCGCCCTCGGTGCCGCGGCGTGCGGAGGCAGCAGCACCGCCACGACGCAGCCGTCCGGCGGCAGCCCCGGTATGAAGGCGACGATCGACGGGTCGAGCTGGACCGCGACGGCAGTGCAGGCGTTCCATGAGGGCTCCATCATCTCGGTCGGCGGCGCCGTCGTCGGTGGATTCTCGATCGGGCTGGCATTCGCGGATTCGGCGGGCACGTACAACATCGGGCCCACGGGTCCGGAGGCGACCGCCTCGGTGATGCTCGGCAGCACCACGTGGATCGCCAGCGTCGCGGAAGGGTCCGGGACGATCACGGTCTCGGCGCTCGATGCGAAGCACGTGGCCGGGACCTTCAGCTTCGTGGCCCCGGCGTTCCCCACCGCAGCCACGCCGGCCACGCGCACGGTCACGAGCGGCACGTTCAACGTGAACTTCTGACCTCATGCCGCCCGGGGCCTTCCCACGGCCCCGGGCGCCTGCAGCGGCGTGCCGTGCGCGGCAGCCTCGGCGCCGCCGGCAAACCTCCGACATCGCGTCCGGATCGGCCTGATGGGCCGGCGGGCGGGATATGCGTATGTGTCCATGCACTGGATCACTGCGCCGTCTTCGTCTGCCCCCCAACAGCGGAGCTCGCCATGCGTACTGCGTCGCGCCTGTCCGGTCTCGCGTTCCTCGCCGTGCTCGCCGTTCCGGAACTCGCCGCGGCGACGACCATCCCGGCCTTCGCCCGCAAGTACGGGGTGAGTTGCGCACTCTGCCACGCACCGGTCCCACGACTCACGTCGTTCGGCGAGCGGTTCGCCGCCAACGGCTTCGAGATGACGCCGGGCGAGCCGGGCCGCGACACGGTCGGGACCGGCGATCCGCTGCTCCGGCTGCAGAACGCGCTGCCCCTGGCCGTGCGCATGGATCTCTACGCCGCGGCGTACAGCAATACCACGCCCGGGCAGGGCGCGGCCGACCTGCAGACCCCCTGGGTGATCAAGCTGCTGAGCGGCGGGCAGGTGGCGGACCGGATCAGCTACTACGCGTACTTTCTGCTCACCGAGCGTGGCGAGGTGGGCGGGCTCGAGGACGCCTACGTGCAGTTCACCGACGTCGCGAGCAGCGGGGTGAGTCTGCTCGTCGGGCAGTTTCAGGTATCCGACCCGATCTTCAAGCGCGAGCTGCGACTGGGCTATGAGGACTACCAGCAGTTCCGCGTGCGCGTGGGAGAGGCCTCGCCCGACCTCACGTACGACCGGGGCGTGATGGCCGCGATGTCGCCGTGGGAGGGGGGCGACGTCTCCGTGCAGCTCCTCAACGGCCACGGACTCAACGCCGCCGACGTCCATCGCCAGTATGCCAGCAACGGACCGCGGAACGTCGCGCTCCGGCTCTCCCAGCAGTGGGGGCCGGTTCGCGTGGGCGCGTTCGGCTACCGCGGTTCGGAGCGCTCCGGCGGTGTGACCAACAGGATCGGGGTCTACGGACCCGACGCGACCCTCACGCTGGGGGCGCGCGGGCAGTTGAACGCGCAGTTCCTGCGGCGCCTCGACAGCGATCCCTTCTACGGATCGTGCTCGGCGGCCGCACCGTGTCCCGGCGGCGTGACCGCGCCGTTCAGCACCACCGTGGACGCGGCGTTCGCCGAGGCCACGTTCTGGCCTGCGGGCCCGACCAGCCGGTGGTACTTCACGGGAACGTACAACCGGGTCTCCGCCAGCCGACCGGTGATCTCGCTGCGGCTCGGCGAGCAGGCCACCGCCCCGGGATACCTCGCGAAGTACAGCGCCGTGAGCGGGGGCGCCCACTACTGGCTGCGCCGCAACGTACGCGTGATGGGCGAGCTGGGCTACGACTTCGAGCGCGAGCAGGGCCGGCTGATCGCCGGCACGGTGCTCGCGTTCTGACCGCGGAGGACGCATGACGCACTGGACGGCCGTACTGGCGGCGGCACTGGCCGTCGCACCGGGTGTGGCAGGGTGGGGGGCGACCCGGGCATCGGCGTCGCCCGCGCCGGCTGCCGCCGACACCACCTTCTCGCCGGCCGCGCTCGCGCTCGGCGACAGCATCTTTCACGGACGCGTCGGCGGCGCCATCTGCTTCGGCTGCCACGGGCCCACGGCCAGAGGCATGCCGGGCCTGGCGCCGGATCTGACCGACGCGCGGTGGCTGCACGGGGACGGCAGCTACGCCTTCATCGTGCAGACCGTGACCGACGGTGTGCCGAAGCCGAAGGAGGCGGCGGCACCGATGCCCCCCATGGGCGGCGCGAGCCTGTCGACCGACCAGGTGCGGGCGGTCGCGGCGTACGTGTATTCGCTGCGACGTTCACCGTAGCGCCTCGCTCCGGCTGGGTGGTACGGGTGGACCGGGGGAGTAGGCTACGGCTCCGCCGTGCCTCCGGGCGCGCCCGCGTCGGGGGACGTATCGCCGTCACCCGCCGTCTGTGGGGAGTCGGATGTCGACTGGCCCGCGGGCCCCGGCGGCGAGGCAGGGGCGGAACCCTGGTGCGAGGAGCCGCTCGCCGTGCCGGTGCCGGGGGGCGTCCCCTGCGGAGAGCCCGCGTTCGATGTGCCCGCGTTCGCGGTGGATTTGTTCGCGTACTCGGGCGGAAGCTTGTCGTTGGGCGCGCCTTCCTCGCCCACCCAGTTCGCCGCACCGTTGATGAGGCTCGACGCGCCCGCCGCCACCGCATAGGGACCGCCGGCGAACTCGCCCGCGGTGAGACTTGCTCCACCCGCTACGAGGTCCGCCGGTCCCCACGAGCCGAGCGATGCCAACACGGAGAGCCCGCGCTTGGCACCCGAGCGCAGTAGCCCGCGAAAGAGGGAGCCGGCGAGACCCGACCCCAGTGCGCTATCCGGTATCACCGTCTTCGCGAATTTCGACCGTGCCGCATTACTGACGCTGTCGGCAACGACGCCGAGCACGCCGGCGAACCCGTCCAGGAACCCGAAGCCGACCCACCGCTGACTCACGGCCTGGATGCAGATGCTCGACGGGAGATTGAACCCGATGCCCGATGAATCCTGACAGTCCTCCGTGGGGATGTTCCCGGCCGGGGTGCACACGGCCACCGGGACGGAGCTGCCGGCGGCGGCTGGGCCGCCGGCTGCCTTCTCGACTACCGAGAACGAGGGTAGGAAGTACTTCACCGACGACCCCAGCACGAGCGTGGCCATGCTCGGCGTCATCATCGCCGGCCCGGCGGCGAAGTGCACCTGCAGTGGTCCCCAATCGTACTGCCAGAGAATGTCGCCCATGCCCTCCGTCGAGATCATCGCGGTCCACTTCCCGGTGAGCATCGCGGACACCGGCACCGAAATCGTGACGAGGTACACGTTCATCGGGATCTTGTCCGGATTGGGCGGTGCCGGCGGCGGTGGGGGAAGACTGGGCGGCAGGGCCTGGTGCAGGTCCATGCCGTTCCCGCCGATCGGTGGGTACTTCGCGATCCGCATCGGAATGGGCACGGTCAGGACCTCCCGGCGCGAGCGCGCGGCGCCAGACGCAGCCGCGGCATCAGATCGCCCTCGCGCCCGGCCGGCACGGCCCGGCGCAACGGCGTGCGCCCCACCCAGATCAGGGTGAGCCGCCGGGCATCGACGTCGATGTGCACCAGGTGCAGCTCACAATCCATGCGGGCTTGCTGCACGCACGGGTCCTCGAGCAGGAAGGCGGGGGCGGCCGCCGGCAGGTTGACCTGCAGGTACGGACGGTCCGGCACCATCCCCCAGAGGTAGACGGCTTCACCCGGCGTCAGGAACGGCATCCAGAGGCCGAGCGACGCCACCCGGCTGGCGGCGGGATGAATCACGCTCGCGATCTCGGCGCCCTGCGCGGTGTTCGCGTCTCCCCGGCAGTAGTCGGCGGGTATGAGGCCCCGTGTCACTTCTGCCGGGGGGAGATCCTCGTCGCGGTCCGCCGGCGGCATGCCCAGCATGGCGCAGCGGGGGAACGCCAAGGGGTCCAGATAGTCGAACCCGACCGGAACCGGCATCCGCTTCCACGCGAACGGATCCGGCACCACGATGCGTTCGGGGGTCAGCCGGTCGTCGGGGCGTTCGATGTTGGGCAGTTCGCGGCCCTCGATCGCCTCCGGCGAGTCGCTCAGGATGTATCCCTTGCCGAAGTGATTGCGCGGGTACATGAGCGCATGAACCTGGGCCACGAGGAACTCGAGGACCGGCATCGTGCGCCGCAGGTTCTCGGGGGCCACGTCGCGACGCACGCCCGCGACGACGGCCGCCTCGTACCACGGGTCGCGTCCGCCGTACGCCAGCTCGTAGCGCAACGGCATGCGCTCGAAGAACTCCGGTTCCGTGAACGCGATGCGGCCGTCACGCACACGACACACCCGGCGCCCGATGACGTCCGCCTCGTGGCGGGTATCGCGCACCTGGACGCCCACGCGCATGTGGCGTACCGCGTGCGGCGGCGTGGCCGCCGCGCGGATCACCACGTCGGTGCCGGTCTTGAAGCCGATCGCTTCCGGCAGCGACTTGTACGACGCCGGGGTGTCCGGCACCAGTGGATCGTATTCCGCGCCCCCTTCGTCCAACGGCGGTTGGTCGGCAGCGGCCCGCGGCGGCGATGCGTGCTCGAAGTCGTACGTCGTCTTGAAGATGACCGCCAGCTCGGGGCCGGCGTCCGTCACGAGACCGGCGAGTCGGACGGCCGACGGCGCGACGACGGGGGGTGCCGGTG
>JBJKRG010000320.1:0-13472 GCA_046704805.1 Gemmatimonadaceae bacterium | reverse complement strand
GTTCGGGGAGCGCTCACGCCTGAGAGCGCCTCACCCCGAGGCTCTTCAATGACCAAAGCCGATCTGGTCGAGCGAGTGACGACGCAGATTGCCCGGACCGCCGGGCCGACGATCTCCAAGAAGGACTGCGCTCGTGTCGTCGACGCCTTCCTAGAAGCGATCAAAGAAGCGCTGCACGAACAGAAGAACATTGAGGTTCGCGGGTTCGGAACCTTCAAGATCCGGCACCGGAAGACGCGCATGGCGCGGAATCCGCGCACCGGATCGCCGGTGGAGGTTTCCGCCAGGCCGGTGCCGGTGTTCAAGCCCTCCAAGGAGTTGCGGGCTCTCGTGGCCGACGTCGAGGCGCCGACCGGCGCTGCCCGCCCGAACTCGGTCGAAGTCTCCAAGGCCTAAGGCACTGTAGTGGGGAAATCGCCCCGGTGCGGCGCGCCGGGGCGATCCGTTTGCCGGGCCCCATGGCCCCTGTCCCGCGTTCCGGGCGGCTTCAATGCCAAGTGCTTTCCTCCTGAATCCCGTTCCGATACCATTCGCTGCATGACCGTGCGTGTGTTGCTCTTCGCTTCCTATGCCGAAGCGGTCGGAGCGCCGGAAATCGAGGTCGACCTGCCGAGCGGGGCCACGGTACAGGACCTCGTGGAGGCAGTCCGTCGCCGCCACGGTACCCGACTATTGCCGCCCGCACCGCTGGTGGCCGTGAATCAGCGGTATGCCGCGCACGATACGCGCGTGTCCGAGCACGACGAGGTGGCCATCATCCCGCCCGTGGCGGGGGGCTGATGCGCTCGGCGATCGTTGACCACCCACTCGATGCGGCGGCGCTTGCGGCCGAGGTCGGCAGACCGTCGCAGGGCGCCGTGGTGCTCTTCGTCGGGACGGTCCGGGAAACGAATGCCGGACGGGCGGTGCAGGGCATCGAGTATACGGCGTATCGGGAGATGGCCGAGCGTGAACTGGGGGCAATCGTCGCGGAGGTGGCCGCCGGCGTTCCCGGCGTGCGCATCGTCGTCGAGCACCGAATCGGTACCCTGGGGCTGGGCGAGGCGAGCGTCGTGATCGCCGTGGCCCACGCGCACCGGAGCCCGGCCTACGACGCATCGCGGCGTTTGATCGAGGCGATCAAGAAGCGCCTGCCGATCTGGAAACGAGAGCACTATGCCGACGGAACACGCGAGTGGGTACACGCGGGGAGCAGCGCCCCTGCGGAGTCGGTCGCGTGAGCGTGGCGCTGCGCGACCAGTTCGGACGGAGCATCGAGTACCTCCGGATCTCGGTCACGGACCGATGCAACTTCCGGTGCCTGTACTGCATGCCGCTCGCGGGACTGCAGTGGCTGCCGAAGGCGGAAATCCTCTCGTACGAGGAGATTGCCGAGACGGTGCGCCAGCTCGCCCCGCTGGGGCTCCGCCGCCTGCGGATCACGGGCGGAGAGCCGACCATCCGACCGGATCTCCACCAACTGATTGCCCAGCTCCGGGCGGTCCCGGGGATCGAGGACATCGCGCTCTCCACGAACGGCGTACGCCTGGAGGCGCTTGGCGGGTCGTTGCGCGATGCCGGACTGGACCGCGTGAACATCAGTGCCGACAGTCTCCGGCCCGAGCGCATCGCCGCCATCTCGCGCCGCAACCTGGCGTTCGATCCGGTCCGGGCCGCGCTGGCGGCCGAGCGCGTGGGTCTCGACCCCGTCAAGATCAACGTGGTCGTCATGCGGGGAATCAACGACGACGAGATCGAAGATTTCGCGCGCCTGACCCTCGGCCATCCCTGGCACGTGCGGTTCATCGAGCTGATGCCGGTGGGGGAGATGCGGGAGCTGACGTGGGAGCACGTCGTTCCGAGCGACGAGCTCCTGGCGCGGCTCGGTGCCATCGGGCCGCTGTCGCCGAGCGTCGGGCCGGCGCGCGGGAACGGGCCGGCCGCCTACCATGCCCTCGAAGGCGCACGGGGTACCATCGGCGTGATCACCCCCATGACGCACACGTACTGCGGCTCGTGCAACCGCGTGCGGCTCACCGCCGACGGACGCCTCCGCACCTGTCTGTTCGGGGAGCACGAAGTGGATCTGCGCACACCGCTGCGCGCCGGTGATCCGCTGGAGCCGCTGTTCCGCCAGGCCCTTGCCGAGAAGCCGAAGGAA
This sequence comes from Gemmatimonadaceae bacterium, assembly GCA_046704805.1. GTDB lineage: Bacteria > Gemmatimonadota > Gemmatimonadetes > Gemmatimonadales > Gemmatimonadaceae > JAGWRI01. The sequence continues at coordinate 11,332 of JBJKRG010000320.1, read as the reverse complement.
CATGCGCTGCTCCAATTGAAGGTCGGCGGCCTTCGTGCGCTCTCGCAGGTCGGGGGCTGACCCAGCTCCGCGACTTCCCAACAAAATCAGTCGCCGTTCTCCACACGGTGCCGCGCGACGCGGTGCCGTGCGGCCTTCGCGATCGCACCCCGAACCGGGGCTGCCGTTGCTCCGCTGTGCTGTCGCCGGCGCGCGGCAGCGTTGCTCGCACTCGGGCCCCGGAATACCTTTCCAATGCTGTTTACACTTTCCTCTTCCCGAACGGATCATGGTCAACAAGATCACGGTGGTCGGCGCAGGCAACGTCGGCGCGACGACCGCCCAACGCGTTGCTGAGAAGCAACTGGCCCGGACCGTCGTCATGGTCGACGTCGTCGAGGGCATTCCCCAGGGCAAGGGACTCGATCAGTGGGAGTCCGCGCCCATCGAAGGGTTCGACAGCCGGATCATCGGCACCAACGGCTACGAGGAGACAGCCGGGTCGGACCTCGTCATCATCACCGCCGGCATCGCCCGCAAGCCGGGCATGTCGCGCGACGACCTGCTGAACACGAACGCCGGCATCGTGAAGCAGGTGAGCGAGCAGATCAAACAGACCTCGCCCCATGCCATCCTCATCATCGTGTCGAACCCGCTCGACGTCATGTGCTACGTGGCGAAGACGGTGACCGGGTTCGGACGCGAGCGCGTCCTGGGGATGGCCGGGGTCCTCGACACCGCCCGCTACCGGGCATTCCTGGCCGAAGCGCTCGACGTGTCGGTGCGCGACATCCAGGCCATGGTGCTCGGCGGCCACGGCGATACCATGGTGCCGCTCATCTCGTACACGACCGTGAGCGGCATTCCCGTCACCCAGCTCATCGATCGCAGCCGGCTCGATGCGATCGTGCAGCGCACGCGGGGCGGGGGCGGTGAGATCGTCAAGCACCTCAAGACCGGCTCCGCCTACTATGCGCCCTCGGCGGGCGCGGTGCAGATGGCCGAGGCGATCGTCCGCGATGAGAAGCGGATCCTGCCCTGTGCCGCGTGGCTCGACGGCGAGTACGGGCAGAAGGGCATCTTCCTCGGTGTGCCGTGCAAGCTCGGCCGCAAGGGCCTCGAGCGCGTGATCGAAGTCCAGCTCACCGACGAGGAGCGCGCGGCGCTGGCCAAGAGCGCCGACGCGGTGCGCGAGCCCATGAAGGGCGTCAAACTCTGAGTGGAGGACGGAGTGGGGAGGGGCGCACGACGCCCCTTCCCACGCTCCGCGTTCCACCGCACGTCAACCCGAACTTCCCAACACGATGAGCTGGTTCGTCAATCTGTACCGGTCCACAATCGGGAAGAAGATCATCATGGCCGTCACGGGGCTGATCGGCATCCTCTTCGTGATCGCGCACATGGTGGGCAACCTCCAGATCTTCATCAGCCAGGACAAGTTCGACGCCTATGCGGCCATGCTCCACGGGCCGCTGGCCGAGCTGCTCTGGGTGGTGCGGGTCGTCCTGATCGTGTCGGTGCTCCTGCACATCCTGATGGCGTGGCAGCTCACGCAGCGGGCCCATGCCGCACGGCCGCTGGATTACCGGAAACGCCAGCGCCAGGCGGCCACCCTCGCGTCCCGCACCATGCGGTGGGGCGGCGTGCTGCTGCTCGTGTTCATCGTGTTTCACATCCTGCACTTCACACTCGGCGTGATCGACCCGGCGGGTGTGTTTCACACGGTCGATGCCGCCGGCCGGCACGACATCTACCTCGACGTCGTGGCGAGTTTCCGCATCTGGTGGGTCTCCGCGTTCTACCTCGTGGCGATGGTGTTCCTCGGCCTCCACCTGTTCCACGGGGCCTGGAGCTCCATGCGCACCCTTGGCGTGGCGAAGCCGTCGGAGCACCCGATGCACCGCCGCATCGCCGCGGTCGTGGCCATCGTCGTGTGGCTCGGCTTCTCCCTCGTTCCGCTCGGCGTCATCGCCGGCATCGTGCACTGATCATGGAACTCAAGTCGCGCATCCCGTCGGGGCCCGTCGCCGAGAAGTGGGACCGGCACAAGTTCGAGATGAAGCTGGTCAACCCCGCCAACAAGCGGAAATACACCGTCATCGTGGTGGGCTCGGGGCTCGCCGGCGCTTCGGCGGCGGCCTCGATGAGCGAGCTCGGCTACGAGGTCAAGAATTTCTGCTTCCAGGACACGCCCCGCCGCGCCCACAGCATCGCCGCCCAGGGCGGCATCAACGCCGCCAAGAACTACCCCAACGACGGCGACAGCATCTGGCGCCTGTTCTACGACACCGTCAAGGGCGGTGATTTCCGGTCACGCGAGGCGAACGTCTACCGCCTGTCCCAGGTGAGCGTCCAGATCATCGACCAGTGCGTCGCGCAGGGCGTGCCCTTCGCGCGGGAATACGGCGGCCTCCTCGCGAACCGGTCGTTCGGTGGTGCGCAGGTGTCCCGCACCTTCTACGCGCGCGGTCAGACCGGCCAGCAGCTCCTGTTGGGCGCGTACCAGGCCCTCGAGAAGGAAATCGCCCGCGGCGGGGTCACCATGTATCCGCGCACGGAAATGCTCGACCTGATCGTCGTCGACGGGCGAGCGCGGGGGATCGTGGTGCGCAACCTCGTGACCGGCGCCATCGAGAGCCACCTGGCCGATGCCGTGGTGCTCGGCACCGGCGGGTACGGGAACGTCTTCTTCCTGTCCACCAATGCCAAGGGGTCGAACGTCACTGCGGCGTGGCGCGCCCACAAGCGCGGGGCGGCGTTCGCGAATCCCTGCTACACGCAGATCCACCCCACCTGCATCCCGGTGAGCGGTGAGCACCAGTCCAAGCTCACCCTGATGAGCGAGTCGCTGCGGAACGACGGCCGGGTGTGGGTGCCGAAGCAGGCGGGGGATACGCGCCCGCCCAACCAGATCCCCGAGGGCGAGCGGGACTACTATCTGGAGCGCAAGTACCCGAGTTTCGGCAACCTGTCGCCCCGTGACATCGCATCCCGGGCCGCGAAGGAGGTCTGCGACGAGGGCCGCGGGGTCGGGCCCGGCGGGCGCGGCGTGTATCTCGATTTCTCCGACGCCATCAAGCGCCTCGGCCGTGACACGATCGCCGAGCGCTATGGCAACCTGTTCGAGATGTACGAGCGCATCACCGACGAGAATCCCTACCAGGTCCCCATGCGCATCTACCCCGCCGTGCACTACACGATGGGCGGCCTGTGGGTGGACTACAATCTGATGAGCACGATCCCGGGCCTCCATGTGATCGGCGAGGCGAACTTCTCGGATCATGGCGCCAACCGGCTCGGGGCCAGCGCGCTGATGCAGGGGCTGGCGGACGGCTACTTCGTCATCCCCCTGACGATCGGCGACTACCTGGGCTCCCACAAGCTGGAGCCCGTCGCGCCCGATCACCCGGCGGTGAAGGCCGCCGAAGCGGACGTGCGGGCGCGCACCGAGCGGCTGCTGTCGATCAAGGGCAAGCGCACGGTGACGTCGTTCCACCGTGAGCTGGGCAAGATCATGTGGGAGTACTGTGGCATGGCCCGCAGCGCCGACGGGCTCAAGCACGCGCTCCAGGAGATCCCGAAGCTCCGTGAGGAGTTCTGGCAGAACGTCACCGTTCCCGGTAGCGGGACGGAGCTGAACCAGTCACTCGAACATGCGGGCCGCGTGGCCGACTTCCTGGAACTGGGCGAGCTGATGTGCATCGACGCACTCGATCGCGAGGAGTCCTGCGGCGGGCACTTCCGCGTGGAGCACCAGACGCCCGATGGGGAGGCGAAGCGCAACGACGAGGAGTTCGCCTACGTGGCCGCGTGGGAGTATGGCGGCCCAGGCACGCCGCCGATCCTTCACAAGGAACCGCTGGAGTTCGAGAACGTGCACCTGGCGACCCGGAGCTACAAGTGAACCTCACCCTTCATGTATGGCGGCAGCCGTCCGCCGCGGCGACCGGTCGCTTCGAGCGGTACGAGGCGCGGGACGTGAGCCCCGACATGTCCTTCCTCGAGATGCTCGACGTGGTGAACGAGGGGCTGATCGAGCAGGGGCAGGAGCCGATCGCGTTCGACCATGACTGCCGGGAAGGCATCTGCGGCATGTGCGGGATGATGATCAACGGCGCCGCCCACGGTCCGCAGCGGCTGACCACCACCTGCCAGCTCCACATGCGCCACTTCAAGGACGGGGACGAGTTGTGGCTGGAACCGTGGCGGGCCCGGTCGTTCAAGGTGGTCAAGGATCTGGTGGTCGACCGCAGTCCGTTCGATCGGATCATCCAGGCGGGCGGCTTCATTTCGGCGCGCACCGGATCGGCACCCGACGCCAACAACATCCAGATCTCGAAGCAGGCGGCCGACGACGCCATGGACGCGGCGGCATGCATCGGCTGCGGCGCCTGCGTGGCGGCGTGCCCCAACGGGTCGGCATCCCTGTTCACCGCGGCCAAGATCTCCCACCTGGGCCTGCTCCCGCAGGGACAGCCGGAGCGCTACCGCCGGGCCCTGAAGATGGTCGCGCAGATGGACCTGGAGGACTTCGGCGGTTGCACGCTCTTCGGTGAGTGCCAGGAGGCCTGCCCCAAGGGCATCAGCATCGACTTCATCGCCCGGATGAACCGCGATTTCCTGAGGGCCGTGGCGGCGAGGCGCGAGGAGAAGGCGCTGAGCGGGGCGGGGTAGCGCCCGCGGCCCCCGGGCGCCGCTACAGCCGCGGCAGGGTCACGCCGAGCTGCCCCTGATACTTCCCCTTCTTGTCGGCATAGGAGACCTCGGGACCCTCCTCGCCCTTGAAGAAGAGCACCTGGGCAATGCCCTCGTTCGCGTAGATCTTGGCCGGAAGCGGGGTGGTGTTCGAGATCTCCAGCGTCACGTACCCCTCCCACTCCGGCTCGAACGGCGTCACGTTCGTGATGATACCACAGCGCGCGTAGGTGGACTTGCCGACGGTGACGGTCAGAATGTCCCGTGGAATCCGAAAATACTCCACCGAGCGGGCCAGGGCGAAGGAATTGGGCGGCACGATGCAGATGTCGCCCTCGAACTCCACGAAGCTCTGCGGGTCGAAGTTCTTCGGATCGACGACGGAATTCAGCACGTTCGTAAAGATCCGGAACTCCCGCGCCACGCGCATGTCATACCCGTAGGAGCTGACGCCGTAGGAAATGACGCCGGCGCGCACCTGCCGGTCTTCGAAGGGCTCGATCATCCCGTGCTCGCGGGCCATCCGGGTGATCCAGCGATCGGACATGATGCTCATCGACGGGTCTTGGGAGAGGGTGACGGAGGATCGGGGCGCACGCCGCGCGCCGGAATGTACCCGTCGGCTCCACACGCGCCAAGCATGCGGTTGGGGCCGCTGCAATCCGGTTGACCCCTGTCAGGCCGGTCGATAACTTTTTGGCGCTGGAGTTAGTGAAAGTTTTCACGAAGTCATGGAGCGCCATGGAACGCACGTACTTCCCCGTCCTGCTCCTGCTCGGCTTCGCGGCGCTCAATGCGGTCGCGATGTTGCTGCTTTCGCATCTCACGATGCGTCCGCGCCCGACTCCGGTGAAGCAGACGCCGTATGAGTCGGGCATCCCGCCGCTGGGCGACGCCCGCGAGCGCTTCTCCGTCAAGTTCTACATGGTCGCGGTCCTCTTCATCATCTTCGATATCGAGACCGTGTTCATGATCCCGTGGGGGGCGCACTTCCGGCAGTTGTCGTGCGCCGTTCCGCTCGCCGGCGGCGCGTGTCCGCCGGGTCAACTCTCGTTCTTCGGCCTCGGGGAGATGCTGGTCTTCATCGCGATCCTCCTCGTGGGGTTCCTATACGTCTGGAAGAAGGGGGCCCTGCAATGGGATTGACCCCGCGCCCCGAATCGACCGTGTCCTACAGTCCGTCGTCGCAGGAAGGCTGGGTGGCGACGAAGCTGGACTTTCTCGTCAACTGGGCCCGCGCCAACTCCCTCTGGCCGATGCCGTTCGGCACGGCGTGTTGCGCCATCGAGTTCATGGCCTCGGCGGCCAGTGATTTCGACCTGGCGCGCTTCGGCATGGAGCGGATGAGCTTCTCGCCCCGCCAGGCGGACGTGCTCATCTGCGCGGGGCGGCTCCCGTTCAAGCTGGCACCGATCATCCGGCGGATCTGGCAGCAGATGCCGCAGCCCAAGTGGTGCATCTCGATGGGCGCCTGTGCCTCGTCGGGCGGCATGTTCGACAACTATGCGGTCGTGCAGGGCATCGATACCGTCGTGCCGGTCGATGTCTACGTGCCCGGGTGCCCGCCGCGCCCCGAAGGGCTGCTGTACGGGATCATGCTCCTCCAGGAGAAGGTGAAGAAGGAGCGCGCCGCCGATCCCACGCTGCGGAACGAGATGGACCCGGATCCGAAGAGCCAGCTCTACATCCCGCCGCAGGTCATCGACGAGATCTCGGAGCCGTTCGGGAACTCGGTCCACCAGACGCGGTCCGGCCTGTGAGCGCCCCGTTCACGCCGGTGGTGGCGGGGAGCGCCCTGGGCGCCGACGCGCCCGTCGCCGCCACCCCGCACGATGTCGCGCTCGCCGGCGGCGAGGCGAATCCGTCCGCCGAGGCCCTCGTCCGGCAGTTCGGCGAGGCGATCCGCCGCGTCCACGTCGTGCGCGGCGAGACCAATGTCGTGGTGGCCAACGAGCGACTGCTCGATGTCGTGCGCTGGCTGCACACGGAGCCCTCCCAGCGCTACGAATACCTGTCGGACGTGACGGCCGTGGAGTTCCGCGATCCCGACCAGCCGATCGAGGTCGTGTGGCACCTACGGTCGCTCGCCTTCCGGCGCTTCCTGCGGCTCAAGGTCGAGCTGCCGAAGCCCGGCCCGCTCGAAGTGCAGAGCGTGTGGGAGGTGTACAAGGGCGCCGACTGGATGGAGCGCGAGTGCTACGACATGTTCGGCATCCGCTTCCAGGGGCACCCCGATCTGCGCCGCATCCTCATGTGGGAGGACTACCGCGAGGGCCACCCCCTGCGGAAGGACTTCCCGTTGCGGGGCCGGTTCAGCCGGTCGGAGCAGCTCCGCCAGGCCCTCGCCGCCAATCCCGAAGCACGCTACTCCATGGAAGAGCTGTCGGTGGCCGACGCCTTCGAGGATCTACCGGGCGATATGCGCCGCCGCCTGCGGGCCGGCGAGAAGGCGGGGGAGTAGCACCACATGCCAACCACGAAACGCACGGTCGAAGTCGCGCTGTCCACCACGGGCGTCGACGCCCAGGGACGTCCCGTCCGGGTGCCGCTGGTGACCGACGCCCAGGGCAATCCCGTGGCCGTCGAGGCGCCCCCGGCCGTCGAGCCGGAGCTCGCCGGCGAGCACATGCTCATCAACATCGGACCGCAGCACCCGGCCACGCACGGGGTGCTCCGGCTGGTGCTCGAGCTCGACGGCGAGACGGTGGTCCGCTGTATCCCGCACATCGGGTATCTCCATTGCGGGTTCGAGAAGATCGGCGAGTACCGCCAGTACAACCAGGTGATCCCGTGGACGGACCGCGAGGACTACCTGAACTCCCCGGGCAACAACGTCGCCTATGCGCTCGGGGCCGAGCGTCTGTTCGGCATCGAGATCACCGAGCGCTGCACGGTGCTGCGCGTGATCGCCATGGAGCTGTCGCGCATCATCTCGCACCTCGTCTGGTGGGGCACGACCTGCATCGACATCGGCGCCTTCACGCCGTTCCTCTGGTTGTTCGAGGAGCGGGAGCGCGCTTACGAGCTGCTCGAGATGTGGATCGGGGCCCGCATGACCACGACGCTCACGCGGGTGGGCGGCATGGGGGCCGACATTCCCGACGGCTGGCTCGACAAGCTGACCGGTTTCGTGAAGAGCCTCCCGAAGACGATCAACGAGGCCGAGCGCATGCTCTCCAAGAACGCCGTCTGGGTGGGACGGACGGTCGGGCTGGGCGCGATGTCGGCGGAGGAAGCGCTGAACTACGGGCTCTCGGGACCGATGCTGCGCGCTTCCGGCGTGGCCTACGACGTGCGGCGGGACTTCCCCTATCTCGACTACGAGACGTACGACTTCGATGTCCCCGTCGGCACCAGCGGCGACGTCTACGACCGGTATCTGGTCCGCGTCGAGGAGATCCGCCAGTCGGTGCGGATCCTCGAGCAGGCGATCGCGCGTTTGCCCGACGGCCCGGTGAACGTCGACGACCACCGTGTGATCCTGCCGCCCAAGAGCCGGGCGATGAGCGACATGGAGTCTATGATCCACCACTTCAAGCAGGTGATGGAGGGCCCCCGTCCACCGGCCGGCGAGTGCTACGTCGCGGTGGAGAGCCCCAAGGGGGAGAAGGGCTATTACATGGTGTCCGACGGCACGCCCAAGCCGGTGCGATGGCGCATCCGCCCTCCGTCGTTCGTGAACCTCTCCGCCATTTCCAAGATGGTGGAGGGCCACATGCTGTCGGACGTGATTGCGATCAACGCGAGCATCGACATCGTCATGGGCGAGATCGACCGATGACGACGAGACTCGCGTCTTCATACGAAGGAGACTCGAGCCGGTGAACACGGAAGAGATGGGCGGTATGGAGGGGCCGGCGGACGCCTCTCACGGAGAGCATTCCACACCCTATGCCCCGGTGTTCGTCGACGACCGCCGCCGGCAGCTCGACGAAGTGCTCACGCGGTATCCCACCAAGCGGGCGGCCCTCCTGCCGGCGCTGTGGATGGTGCAGGAGGCGCGCGGCTGGATCAGCGAGGAGGCGATGGCCGAGGTGGCCGACGTCCTCGAGCTCACCCCCGCGACCGTGAAGGGTGTCGTGTCGTTCTACACCATGTACCACCAGCACCCGGTGGGGAAGTACTTCATTCAGGTGTGCACCACCTCCCCGTGCGCGGTCTGCGGCGCCGAGGACGTGCGGGACGCGTTCCTGCGCCATACCGGATGTGAGGCGCTCGGCGTCCCCTCGGCGGACGGCCGCTACACGGTCATCGAGGTGGAGTGCCTCGGGGCGTGCGGCTTCGCCACTCCGGTGATGATCAACGAGCAGTTCCTGGAATCGGTGACGCCCGAAACGGTGCCCGACATCCTCTCCGGACTGAAATAATGGGATATCCGCACAGGTCGCACGAGCGCGAAACGGTCCTGCTGTCCCGGTACTTCGGCGACGCCGAGGCCATCCCGCTCGACGGGTGGAGGAAGCGCGGCGGGTACACGGCGCTGCCGAAGGCACTGGCGATGGAGCCCGCCGAGATCGTCGCCACCGTCAAGGAATCCGGCCTGCGCGGACGCGGGGGCGCCGGTTTCCCGACGGGCGTGAAGTGGTCGTTCATGAAGATCGGCGACGGCAAGCCGCACTACCTCTGCTGCAATGCCGACGAATCCGAGCCGGGCACCTTCAAGGATCGCGAGATCATGCGCTGGACGCCCCACGCCCTCATCGAGGGGTGTGCGATCGGCGCCTACGCGATCGGCGCCGAAACCTGCTACATCTACATTCGCGGCGAGTTCACGGAGCCGCTGATGCGCATGGAAGCGGCGCTCAAGGAGGCCTACGCCGCCGGTATCCTGGGCTCGAACGCGATGGGCTCCGGCAAGACGATCAACATCTACGTCCACAAGGGCGCCGGCGCGTACATCTGCGGGGAGGAGACCGCCCTCATGAACTCCATCGAGGGCCGGCGCGGCAACCCCCGCATCAAGCCGCCGTTCCCCGCCGTGTCGGGCGTGTTCGCCCAGCCCACCACGATCAACAACGTGGAGACGCTGGCGGCGGTGCCGCATATCCTGAACAACGGCGGCGCGTGGTACAGCAAGATGGGACGCCCCGAGAATCCGAAGAGCACCGGCACGAAGCTCTTCTCGGTGTGCGGCAACGTGCAGCGTCCGGGCAACTACGAGGTCACGATGGGATTCCCGTTCAAGGACTTCCTGTACGACCTCTGCGGCGGCCCGCAGCCCGGCCGCCGGTTCAGGGCCATCATCCCCGGCGGCATCTCGGTGCCGATCCAGACCATCGAGGAGGCCGAGGCGAGCTTCATGGACTACGAAGGGTTCGTGGAGCAGGGGACCATGCTCGGCTCGGGCGGCGTGATCGTCATCGACGATGCCCAGAATCTCGTCAAGCAGATCGCACGGGCCGCCCGGTTCTTCGCCCATGAGAGTTGCGCCCAGTGCACGCAATGCCGGGAGGGCACGGCGTGGACGACGCGCATCCTCGAGCGGATCGTCGCCGGCGAGGGTACGAGCCAGGACCTCGATACGCTCCTCGACATCGGCGAGAACATGACCGGCAAGACGATCTGTGTGCTCAGCGACTCGTGCGCGGTGCCGGTGAGCTCCGGCATCCACAAGTTCCGGGAGGACTTCGAGGCGCTCATCAAGAAGAAGACCATTCACCTGGTTCCGGCGGTGGCTTAAATGGCCGATGGCAAGATGATCAACCTGACGATCGAGGGCCGGGCGGTCTCGGTGGCCGAGGGCACGTCGATTCTCGAGGCCGCCAAGACCGCGGGCATCCTCGTGCCGCACTACTGCTACCATCCGGGCCTCCCGGTGGCCGGCGTGTGCCGCATGTGCCTCGTCGAGGTCGAGAAGATGCCGAAGCTCGCGCCGTCGTGCGCGACCACGGTCGCCGAAGGCCAGGTGGTGCACGTGCACTCCCCGAAAGCGCTCGAGGCCCGCCAGGGCGTGCTCGAGATGCTCCTGATCAACCACCCGCTCGACTGCCCCATCTGCGATCAGGCAGGCGAGTGCGAGCTCCAGGACTACACGTACCAGGAAGGGCGCGACCAGGGCCGGTCCCGCGATCCCAAGCGATTCAACCCGGTCGAGGACTTCGGCGGCGACGTCATGTACGTCGCCAACCGCTGCATCCTCTGCACCCGCTGCGTCCGCTTCATGGACGATGTGGCCCACGATGCAGTCCTCAACGTGAGCGAGCGCGGAGACCGGGCCCTCATCGGAAAGTTTGAGGGGCGCGACCTCACGCACCCCTGGGCCGGCAACGTGATCGACCTGTGTCCCGTCGGAGCGCTCCTGTCGAAGGACTCCCTGAACAAGGTGCGCGCCTGGGACGTGGACCGCACCGCGTCCATCTGCCCCGGTTGCTCGCAGGGGTGCAACATGATCGTCGAGACGCGCGACAACATGGTCGTGCGCCTCCGCCCACGCGCGAATGACGCCGTCAACCAGTACTTCCTGTGCGACGAGGGACGGCTCGACTACCGGTGGATGAACCGGCAGGACCGCGTGGAGTTACCGATGGTCCGCGAGGGCGCCGCGCTGGCGGGCGCCGACTGGGAGCAGGCCGTGGCCGCCGCGGCCGGGCTGCTGGAGGGCAAGCGGGCCTTCGTGCTCGCCTCGCCGAGCCTGCCGAACGAGGCCCTCTTCCTGCTC
>JBJKRG010000319.1:0-3595 GCA_046704805.1 Gemmatimonadaceae bacterium | reverse complement strand
CAGCTGGCGTGGATGACGGGCGGCATCGACCCGGACGAACGCAACGAGGTGGTCCAGCTCGACCGACACGGCCACGCCACGCCGCTCCCGGGCGCCGGCGTGCACCCGTTCGTCTCCGTGCGGCTCTCGCCCGACGGTGGCGAGCTGGCACTGACCGCGTCCGGGCGGCAGAGCAGCCTGGAGATCTACGATCTCGCGCGCGGAGACGAGCATACGGTCCCTATCCCTGGGACCGGCACGCAGCACTGGGCGCTCTGGTCCCGGGACGGCCGGCATATCGTCACGACAGGTCGCACCGCGGACTCCGCGGGACTCGTGTCCGTCCGGCCGGATGGCACCGGGACGCCCCGGTGGGTCGGCCCCCGGCTTGATTTTCCAGCCTTCTGGTCGGCGGACGGATCGACCCTGTACGCGCTCCTCGCGAACCGAAATACGCTGGTGGCGCTGGATGCAGCCGGCGACACGGTGCCCGGGGCTCCGAAGCTGCCTGGCGCCGTGTGGTATCCCACCCTCTCGCCGGACGGCCGGTGGCTCGCCTATGTCACCCGGGACCCGGGGAGCTCGACGCGAGATGTCTACGTGTCGCCCTGGCCCGCGCTCGACCGGAGGTGGAAGGTCTCGAGTGGAGGTGGATCTTCTCCGGCCTGGACCCGTGGCGGCCGTGAGCTGATCTACCGGAAGGTGGGGCCCTCCGACAGCACCGGGAATGAACTGCAAAGGTTCATGTCCGTCGCGGTGGGCCGGGACACGGCCGCGGCGCCCGGTGTGCCGCACCTGCTGTTCACGTCGCGCTTCTATTCCACTAGGCCGCTGCGCAGCTACGATGTGAGCCCGGACGGCTCGCACTTCTTCGTGATCCGCGAGCTGCCGGTCCATGCCGCTCCCGGCCGGATGTTCGTGATGTCGAACGCGTTCGCGGAGCTCGACCGGCTGGCGGCGGAGCAGGGGACGGGAAAGTGAGCGCCGCCTCCGAGCGCCTGTCCGCCGCCCTAGCCGACCGCTACCGCATCGAGCGCGAGCTCGGGCAGGGCGGGATGGCGACCGTCTATCTCGCCGAAGATCTGAAGCACGATCGCAAAGTCGCGATCAAGGTCCTGAAGCCCGAGCTGGCCGCCGTGCTCGGCGCCGAGCGGTTCGTGACCGAGATCAAGACCACCGCGGCGCTGCAGCATCCGAACATTCTGCCGCTCTTCGATTCGGGCGAAGCCGACGGGTTCCTGTTCTACGTAATGCCGTACGTCGAAGGCGAGACGCTGCGCACGAAACTCGACCGCGAGCAGCAGCTCGGCATCGACGACGCGGTGCGCACCACCACCGAAGTAGCCGAGGCGCTCGACTACGCGCACCGGCACGGCGTGGTGCACCGGGACATCAAGCCGGAGAACATCCTGCTGCACGACGGGCGGCCGATGGTGGCGGACTTCGGCATCGCGCTCGCCGTCTCGGCGGCCGCAGGTGGGCGCATGACCGAGACGGGTTTGAGCCTCGGCACGCCGCATTATATGAGTCCCGAGCAGGCGACGGCCGAGCGGAACATCACGGCGCGCAGCGACATTTATTCGCTGGCGAGCGTGCTGTACGAGATGCTCACCGGCGATCCGCCACACACGGGAAAGTCGGCGCAGCAGATCATCGCCAAGATCGTGACCGACGTGCCGCGGCCGGTGACCGAAATCCGCAAATCCGTACCGCCGAACGTGGCGGCTGCGCTGAGCAAGGCGCTGGAGAAGCTGCCCGCCGATCGGTTCGACAGCGCCAGGGCCTTTGCCGAAGCACTCACCAACCCGGCATTCCGCACGGAGAGTGGTCGGACATCGGGAACGCGTACCGCCGTGCCGCGCTACCGCCGTCCGGCTCTGTTTGCCCTTCTCGCCGCGGTCGCCATGCTCGTCCTCGGCATCGTGCTGGGCCGCCGCTCCAACCGCAACGATGCACCGTTCGACGTCGGCCTGCCGTACGACGCACGGATGGAAGTCGCACACGCACCGGAGCGGACCTTCGCCGTGTCGCCGGATGGGTCATTCGTCATCTACCTCGTGCAGAACAGCGACGGGACGGAGCGGCTCCAGTACCAGAGCCTGAACGGGGCGTCTGCTCGTCCCATCGCCGTTACCGTGGCTCCCGCTTTCGCGCCGATGATCTCGCCGGATGGCAAGCGCGTCGCGTTCGTGATGGCATCCGGCGGCATGGGGGTGATACCGATCGCCGGCGGCGCAGCCAACAAGGTCTCGGAGTCCGTCGACGCATGGGGGGGCGGCTGGCTGCAGGATGGGATTCTCTTCTTCGCCGGCAACGACAACACCGTGCTGCACTGGGTGGATCCCGAAAACGGCCCGGTGCGGGATCTGCCCGTGGCCTACTGCCCGATGCCGTCGTTGCTCTCGCCGAGCCAGGTGATTTGCGGTGGCGGTGCGCAAAAATTCGCGGCAGTCGGCGATGTGGACCGCAAACCCTTCACCCTGCGGCCGGTGATGCAGATTCGGACCGGGGGCAAGCGCGTCCCCCTGCGCGGAGCGGGGTTCCGCCTCTTCGACGGAAAGTACCTCGTCTATACGTCGATCGACGCGACCATCATGGCGACGAAATTCGTCGACCGCGACTCGCTCCTGGTCGGCCGCTCGGTGGCGCTGGTGCCCGGGGTGCGAGACCCCGTCTACTCGGGTGACGGGTTCTGGGCGGTCAGCCGGAATGGCACACTGGTCTACGCACCGGGCGCCAACATGCAGCGGTCCGTGCTCGTACGCCGCCCCCTCGACAGCGTGGCGGAAGTCCTCCCGGGTAATCCGGCGGAGCACCTGCGCTTCAACATGAGCCCCGACCGGCGTGAGATGGCGAGCGTGGTCGACGGCGTCCGCGATCAGGAGCTTCGCCTCTACGATCTCCAGACGGGGAAGTACGAGCTGCTCGCGCACGGTCGGTTTCTCTCGACGCCCTTCTGGACATCCGACGGCAAGGCCCTGGTCTACCTGCGCGAAGACACCGATTCCTCCCAGGTCGTGCGGCAACGGCTCAACTCATCCGAGCCTCCGACGGTCCTGCTGACGCTGGCGAACGGGCAGAATCCTCCCACGCTCGTGCAATTCGTGGAGCCCGCGTTGCTGTTGATCGCGACGGACGGCCGGCACCTCGTTGCGGTCGATGTATCGGAACGACCGGCTCACATCGATACCGTGAACGCGCCGAACACCGACCTGGCTCAGATCTCTCCCAATCGGCGGTGGCTGGTCTGGCGGGACGCGGCTGACGGCATGTATCTGAGCCCGTGGCCCAAATTGAACCGGCGCTGGACCCTCTCGACCGGCCAGCCTTACGAGCCATACTGGCTTCCCGACGGCAACCTGATGATCCACAACGTGAACGGGAAGACGTACACCATCGCCATCCATCCGAATGCCGATCCACCCCATGGGCCGCTCACGCTGCGCTTCGACGACCCGCGCATGGGTGAGAGCCCTGGCTGGTCCAACGCGGTCACCAGCGACGGCGCCGCGATCTATCCGCTCATGCCGGATCAACCCTACATCGACTACCTTCGCGTCGTACCCAATTGGCTGCAGCACATGGAGCACGCCGTGGACGAGGCGAACAAGTGACG
>JBJKRG010000318.1:0-5170 GCA_046704805.1 Gemmatimonadaceae bacterium | reverse complement strand
TGGCGGCTGCGAATGATGTTCGCGCTCATGTACCGCACGAAGAACACGCCGTGGGACGGGCACGTGCTGCCGGACCTGCTGCAGCGGATCGGCGCCGAGCGCGAGAAGGGACGGGCGCTGGATGTGGGGTGCGGCACGGGTGACGCCACGATCTTCCTGGCCCAGCACGGGTGGGATGTGACGGCGGTGGATTTCGTGCAGGCGGCGCTCGACCGCGCACGGGCAAAGGCGAAGTCGGTGGGGGCGAAGGCGCGATTCGTGCGCGCGGACGCGACCCGGCTGCGCGCTTCGGGGGTCGCCGGTGCATTCGACCTGATCGTGGATCAGGGGATGCTGCACGGCCTGTCGGACTCGGCGCGGGTAGCGTATGTCCGCGAAGTCACCGCAATCACGGCGCCGGGGGCCCGCATGATCGTGGGCGCGTTCCCACGCGGCGAGCGGCAGGGTCCGCGTGGCATCGATCGCGAGGAGATCGACGCCCTTTTCGGGTCGTCGTGGACGCTGATCGGCAAGGGGCCGGAGCCCCGGGTGTCGGAGCGTCCGGAAGATCCGATCATGATGCACGAGCTGCAACGCCGAGGGTGATGTGCGGTCGCGAGCGAGGCTTTCCCTCATTGTCGCCGCGCTCGCACTGATCGCCGGCCCAGCAGGCGCCCAGAAGACCGCACCGCCGGTACACGTCCGCCAGGGACGGCTGCTCGGGGTGTTCGACGAAGCGTCGGGGGAGCCGATCGCCGGAGCCCGTGTTCTGAACATCAGCAACGGCCTGGCCGTGGAGACGTCCAGCACGGGCACGGTCGCGCTCTTCTTCGTCGATACCACGGGCGGACTGCTGCGCGTGACGAAGCTGGGGTACGGGCCCCGGATCCTGTTCGTCACGAACTCCGTGCGCGACACCGAGCCGATGACGATCACGCTGGCGCACGTCGCTCAGGCACTTCCCACCGTGGTGAGTCGCGGCACCCGGCACCTGACGCCACGCGGGCCGGCGGACACCGTGCAGCGGCTCGAGGACGTGGGGTTCTACGACCGGCGGTATACGACGGGGGCGCCTTCGAATGCCTTCGTGACCGCCGCGCAGCTTCACCATATGCTGACGACGAGCGACCTCACGGAACGGTTGGCAACAGCGAGTGGGCGCGGGATCTGTATGCAGAACCTGTACATCGACGGCGTCCGGGTGAACCTCGCGACGCCATCGATGGGGAAGGGACTCACCCCCCGGTGGCTCGAGTCGCCGCTCGATATGCTGCTGCCGGTGGGAGACATCGCGGGGGTGGAGATGTACACGGCCGCCGACGTCCCGGAGGAGTTCAACCAGACGCAGGCTTCGGGCGCCAGCGGGGGCTGCGCCACGCTGATCTGGACGAAGTGACCGCCGGGACGGGGAGTGCCGCCGATTTCTGACGGACCGCGGGAGTCGTTAACTTCTTCCTCCCGACCCCCGTTCCAACTCCACGCTCCGCCCAGCCGTCATGCCCCCGCAATTCATCTACGTCATGAAGGATCTGCGCAAAGTCGTCCCGCCTCAGCGGGAAATCCTGCGCGGCATCTGGCTCTCCTTCTATTACGGTGCGAAGATCGGCGTCCTCGGCCCCAACGGCGCCGGGAAGTCGAGTCTGCTGCGCATCATGGCGGGGGTCGATACCGACTATCAGGGCGAGGCGTGGGTAGCCGAGGGGATGTCGGTGGGCTACCTGCCGCAGGAGCCGCAGCTTGATCCGGCGCTCGACGTGAAGGGGAACGTCGATCTGGCGGTTGCGGCGCAGCGCGGGCTGGTCAAGCGGTTCGAGGAGATCTCGCTGGCGTTCGCGGAGCCGATGGACGACGCGGCGATGGAGAAGCTGCTCGCCGAACAGGCGCGGGTGCAGGAGCAGATCGACGCGCACGATCTGTGGAGCCTGGATACGAAGATCGAGATCGCGATGGACGCGCTGCGGCTGCCTCCGCCGGACGCGAACGTGACGACGCTCTCCGGTGGGGAACGGCGCCGGGTGGCGCTCTGTCGCGTGCTCCTGGAGCAGCCCGACATGCTGCTGCTGGACGAGCCGACGAACCATCTGGACGCCGAGAGCGTGGCCTGGCTGGAGCGGCACCTGGCGGAGTTCCCCGGCACCGTCGTCGCGATCACGCACGACCGGTACTTCCTGGACAACGTGGCGAAGTGGATTCTCGAGCTGGACCGCGGGGCGGGGATCCCGTGGGAGGGGAACTACTCGAGCTGGCTGGAGCAGAAGCAGACGCGGCTGGCGCAGGAGGAGAAGCAGGCGAGCGCGCGGCAGCGCACGCTGCAGCGGGAGCTGGAGTGGGTACGCATGGCGCCGCGGGCTCGGCAGGCCAAGAACAAGGCACGCATCCAGAAGTACGAGGAGCTGGCAAGCCAGGAGGCGCAGGAGAAGATCCTGCAGCACGAGATCGTGATCCCGCCGGCGCCGCGGCTGGGGAATGACGTAGTCATCGCCGACAAGCTGCGGAAGGCATACGGCGACAAGCTGCTGTTCGACGGGCTGAGCTTCTCGCTGCCGCGCGGCGGGATCGTGGGCGTCATCGGCGCGAACGGGGCCGGAAAGACGACGCTGTTCCGGATGATCATGGGGGACGAGAAGCCCGACGGCGGCACCCTCAAGGTGGGCGATACGGTGCAGCTCGCGTACGTGGACCAGAGCCGGACGCTGGACGGCGAGCGAAGCGTGTGGGAAGAGGTGAGCGGCGGTCGCGAGATGATCGAGGTGGGGAAACGCGAGATCAACAGCCGCGCCTACCTGGCGAGCTTCAATTTCAAGGGTCCGGACCAGCAGAAGAAGGTGAAGGATCTGTCCGGTGGGGAGCGCAACAGGCTGCACCTCGCGAAGACCCTCAAGAGCGGTGGGAACGTGCTGCTGCTCGACGAGCCGACGAACGACCTCGACGTCGACACCCTACGAGCACTGGAAGACGCGCTGGTGGATTTCGCGGGGTGCGCGGTGGTGATCACGCACGACCGGTGGTTCCTGGACCGCATCGCGACGCACATGCTGAGCTTCGAGGGGAACTCAGAAGTGGTGTGGTACGAGGGGAACTTCCAGGCGTACATCGAGGACCTGAAGAAACGCAAAGGCCCCGACGCCGATCAGCCGCATCGGGTGACGTATCGGAAGCTGGTGCGCGGGTAGGGGCGGTGTCTGACAATGACCTTACCCCCGGGGGAGTGCGGGATGTTCTGGGTTTCAGCCGCTGATAAGCGGGAGGCCCGATGCGAAAGAGTCGGTTCACGGATGAGCAGATCGTCCGGATCGTGAAGGAGCTCGAGGCCGCCGCGCCCTTCAGCGCCGGGTGAGCACCATGGCCAGCGGGACTTCGCGCAGGCCGGGCCACCGCTGCTCCTCGCCCGGCGCACCACTGCGGACGAGCAGCTGCGCCGAAATTCCCCCGTCGAGCATTACGGCATCGCGCGCCCCCAGCGCCCCCATCACGGCTGCCATCTCGGGGGTCGTCAGGCCGAAGGGGATGGACCCGAAGCCGGGCCCGAGCGCGTCGAAGCGCGTCATGGCCAGCACGACGCGGCCATCAGACAACCCACCGATGGCGAGCCGTGCGTCCCGGTGCGCGGCGTCGAGCACCGGCCCGGCCGCCTGGAGATCGGGGGGCACGTCGCCGCCGCGCAGGAGGGTAGGGTAGGACTGGAACGCGAACGCGACCGACACACCGGGCGGCACCGCGTCTTCGCCGTGTACCCAGTGAAGCCGCCCGCCGGAGTCGATGACCACTGCCGTCGCGAGCGGGCCGTGGCCGCGCGACAGGAACTGGTGGCCGTCGAGCACCACCCACCCCCACGGCATCGACTGCAGGAACTGACCGGCGTTCACGGCGACGGCCGCACCCGGTGGCGCGCGCTCCAAGCGCCAGGCGGCCGACCCGTCACGCGAAAAGGCGGTGTCCAGCCGGATGCGGAATTGCGCCGGGTCGAAACGCACCACGACCAGCCGCGTCCGCCAGGCCTCGCCCGATCCTGCAAGGAGCACTTCGCCCCACTCGACCCCGGCACCCGCCGGCCGCCAGGTGACGGCGCGCGCGAGTACCGGGGCCGGATCCGCCCAACGCGACGGCGCGCGCTCCGAGCGCCACCACGTGCGCCAGGCGCCATCCTGCCAGAGCGCGAGCGTGGATCTCGGAAGCGATTCGGCCGGACGCGCCGCCTCGCGCGCTGTGCCGCGGGCCGACGAGTGCAGCCGGGCCGCGACGCCGCCGCAGACGACGAGCAGCGCGACGGCGGCGCCGACCGAGCGGGTCACAGCGCCTTCTTCACCTTGTCGAAGTCGGCGCGGTGCGAAGAGAGCAGCTTCTGCTCGTTCGCGCTGAAGCCGGACGGCGTCGCCCCGTTCGCCGAGGCGTTCATCCATTGCAGCACCCGCTCGCGCGTGGCCGCGTATTTCTCCGGCGGCATGCCGCTCACACGCGCGCCGTCCTCTTCCATCTGGCGCTCGGCGTCGCGGATCTGGTTGGCGAGCCGGTCGATCTGGGTGCGCAACGACTCCTCCTCGACCAGCCAGGCGGGCTTGGCGGGCACGGCACCACAGGCCTTCACTGCCGCGACCGTGTCGGCATGCATGTCGACGCCGAACAGCTCCATCAACTCGTGCTGTCGCTTGACCGAGATCGCCGTGACCGCCGCCGTGTCGCCCTTGGCCTGAGCGGCCTGCAGCTCCGACTGGGAGGTCGAGATGATCTGCGTGTACTTGTTCGCCTTGGCGGGATCCGCCATCAGGGTCATGGCCCCGGCTTCGAGCTGCTTGTCGTGCTTGGCCTCCCGCTCGTCGAGGAAGTCGGCCTGGCACTCCGAGGCCTTGGTGGTCGTTTCATTGAAGCGGTCCAGGTCGGCGTCGTGCTGTTTCAGCAACGCGGACAACCGCGTCTGCTTGGCCTCCTGCTGCGAGCGGAAAGCATCGCGCCTCGCGGCGCTCGCCGAGGCCGTCTGCAGCCCCTTGAGCAGGGCGGTAATCGACTCCTCGGTGAACTCCTCATGCTGGACGCCGCGGGACGCGTTGGCAGTGTCCGACTTCTGGATCGCCTGTTTCGCCTTCTTGAGCAACCCGCCGATCTGGGCGTGGGCGGGCGCCGGCACCAGGGCGGCGAGCGCGACGAACAGGGCGATGCGGGGGGCACGCCCATGGCAAGGGGTGAACATTGGACA
>JBJKRG010000317.1:0-5623 GCA_046704805.1 Gemmatimonadaceae bacterium | reverse complement strand
CAGCCGTTCCACGGAGTCGGCCGTGACGATGTGCGGTTTGTCGGCGTTGGAGCGCGACGATTGGCGATCGCCCTGGGCACGCGCGGGCGCCGCCGCGACCACGGTGAGCACGAGGGCGACGGCGCAGAAACGGAGGTTCATGACGACGGGTCCGGTGGAAAGGGCCAGGGGGGACGCGGAGACGCAGCGCCTCGCCTCCGGAAGTTATGAGCCTCCGGCCCGTTGCGTCAGCCTCGAGTTTCGGGGATTCCGGCGGGGGCTCAGGCCCCCGCCGGCTCGGCCTCCACCGTCCGCGCGGCCCCCGCCTCCCTGAAGATCCCCGCGGCGCCCACCGGCTCGAACCGCGCCTGGAAGAAGCGGAGGAACTCGGGCTCGTAGGTGAACCGCAGCCCCGCCACCCGGTCGCGCTTCTGGTACACCGAGACCACGCTCTCCGCGGTGACGTCGATGTGCGCCTGCGTGTAGACGCGTCGGGGAATGGTGAGGCGCACCAGCTCGAGCTTCGGCGTGCGGTTGGCGCCGGTCTTCGGGTCGCGCCCCGACGAGACCGTGCCGCGCTCCATCGACCGCACCCCGGAATCCACGTAGAGCGCCGCCGCCAGCGCCTGCGCCGGGAATTCCTCGCGCGGGATCTGCGGGAGGATCGCCGCCGCATCGAGGAACACCGCGTGCCCGCCGATCGGGCGCACCACCGGCACCCCCGCCTCGATGAGCTTCGCCCCCAGATACAGCACCTGGCCGATGCGGCTCCGGATCTGATCCTCCTGCACCGATTCCTCGATGCCGATCGCCATCGCCTCCATGTCGCGTCCCGCCAGGCCGCCGTACGTGTGCAGCCCCTCGAACACCACCACGAGGTTGCGCGCCTTCTCCGCCAGCGTGTCGTCGCGCAGCCCCAGCCAGCCCCCGATGTTCACCAGGCTGTCCTTCTTGCCCGACATCGTGGCACCGTCCGAGTACCGGCACAGATCGAGCAGGATCTCGGCCACCGTCCGATCGCGCTGTCCGGGCTCGCGCTGCTGGATGAACCACGCGTTCTCCACCGCCCGGGTGGCGTCGAGGATCACCCGGATGCCCCGCGCGTGCGCGTACTCGTAGACCGCCTTCATGTTGGCGAGGCTGATCGGCTGGCCGCCGGCCATGTTGACCGTGGCGGCAATCGAGAGGTAGGGCACGTGCTCGGCGCCCACCTCGTCCACGAGCGCGGCGAGCTTGTCCAGGTCGACATTGCCCTTGAAGGGATGCTCGGAGCGTGGATCGTGCGCCTCGGCGATGATGACGTCGTGGAAGGTGGCCCCCGCCAGCTCCTGGTGGGCGCGCGTCGTCGTGAAGTACATGTTCCCGGCCACGTGGTCGCCGGGCTCGATCAGCACGCGCGACAGGATGTGCTCGGCGCCGCGTCCCTGGTGCGTCGGGATCAGATGCTCGTAGCCGTAGTGGTCGCGCACCGCCCGCTCCAGGTGGTAGAAGTTGCGCGATCCCGCATACGCCTCGTCGCCCAGCATCATGCCGGCCCACTGGCGGTCGGACATCGCGCTCGTCCCCGAATCGGTGAGCAGATCGATGTAGACGTCCTCCGAACGGAGGAGGAAGGTGTTGTATCCGGCGTCGCGGATGGCGCGCTCGCGCTCGCTCCGATCGGTCATCCTGATGGGCTCGACGACCTTGATCTTCCAGGGCTCGGCCCAGCTACGGGTGTTCATGAACGGGTCTCCGGCAAAGAGGCATCGACCGCGCCGGAACTGCCCGGCGCGGTCGCTGCGCGCAATGTGGAGGGCGTCTCCTCGACCGTCAGTCGGGGATCCGGAACACCCGTGTCGGGCCGGGCCTGACGTCCCGCGCGCGGTGCCGCCCGGCGGCAGGCGCCGTGGGACGCGTCAGGAACCGATCGTGGCGCTCAGCGGCCGCCGCGGCGTCGGCCGGCGAGCTGGTCCAGCTGCTTCTGCGAGTCCTTGAGCACGTCGTTCGCCTTCTTCTTCTGCTGGGCGTTCAACAGGCCGCGGGCCTGCTGCTCGACCGAGTCGTACTCCTGGCGGATGTTCCCGGCCACCATGCGCACGAACATCGACGTCGTGCGCATGCGCGCCTGGTCGTCCGACGACGGGTTCGACCCGAAGTTGGCGAGCTGCTGGTTCAGCGAGTCGAGCGCGTGGAAGGCGGGCTTCTGCGCCGTCCGGAGCTGATCGTTCATCGACTTGAGCGCGGTCTCCTGGCTGTCGCTGAGCTGCATGTCCTTGTGTTTGTCGATGAGGATCGAGAGCGGGTCGAGATCCTGGAGCTTGCTGCTCGTCACGGCGGTGGCGCGGTGCTGCGCCTGCTCACCGGGGAACATATCGGTCCGGGACGTGGCGCCGCTCCGGGAACGGCTCCCGCGCTGGGCGAGCGCGACACCCGGCATGATCATCAGAAGGGCCAGCAGGAGCGTGGTTCGACGCATGTCATCCTCCTCGTCAATCGGACGGTGGGTCGTCCGGCACAGGATCCTCGCGGATCGTCATCTTCCGCTGTTCGCAGGCGGCCGGACGGGCGGGAAATGCGCGGGAACGTCCGCGGGCCGAGAGGGGAGAGAACCGCATGCGCACGGGGGAAGGCTTCCTCATCTATCATACCCATGAGCGCACCGGAGCGTTGGGGGACGTCCGGAGGAGGAGCGGCGTCGTGTTAGTTTCCGACATCGACCGCAACCGGGAGCAACGGATGAAGCATCGGAAGCTCGGTGGGCTCGACGTCTCGCCGATCGGCCTCGGCTGCATGGTGATGAGCGAGTTCTACGGCCCGGGTGATCCCGCCGAATCGGCGGCGACCATCGAGCGCGCCCTGTCGCTGGGCATCACGTTCTTCGACACCGCCGATATGTACGGCCAGGGCGCCAACGAGGAGCTGCTCGGCCGAGTGCTCGGCCGGCGCCGCCCCTCCGTGGTCGTGGCGACGAAGTTCGGGATTCTCCGCGATCCCCACGATCCCGCGTATCGCGGATTCAGCTCGGCGCCCGACTACTGTCTGAAGGCGTGTGATGCGAGCCTGAAACGCCTGGGCACCGACTACATCGATCTGTACTACCTGCATCGCGCCGACGGCCGCACGCCGATCGAGGACACCGTGGGCGCCATGCAGCGGCTCGTCGAGGCGGGCAAGGTGCGCCACATCGGCCTGTCCGAGGTGTCCATCCAGACGCTGCGCCGGGCGCACGCCATCCACCCGATCACCGCCCTGCAGAGCGAATACAGCCTCTGGACGCGCGACCCCGAGGACGGACTGCTGGCGGCCTGCCGGGAGCTGGGCATCGGCTTCGTCCCGTACAGCCCGCTCGGCCGTGGATTCCTGACCGGCACCGTTACCGACCCCGAGGCCTTCGCGCCCAACGATTTCCGCCGCATCCAGCCCCGCTTTCAGGGCGACAACTTCCGTCGGAATCTGGAGCTGGTGCAGGCCGTGAAGCGCCTGGCGGCCGCGCGCGGCGTGACGGCGGCCCAGCTCGCGCTCGCCTGGGTGCTCGCGCAGGGGACCGACCTGGTCCCGATCCCCGGCACGAAGCGGGTGAAGTACCTGGAGGAGAACGTCGCCGCGGTGGACCTGGAGTTGGCGCCGGACGATCTGGCGGCGCTCGAGGCGGCGTTCCCGCGGGGCGCGGCGGCGGGCACGCGGTATCAGACGCAGGCCATGAAGGCGCTCAACCGGTAGCGACCGGCCGCGCGCTCCGCGGGGCGGCTAGTCGAACTCGGCGCGCGGAGGCGGCTGGTCGGTCCCGACGCGCCCGGCTTCGATGACGGCACGTGCGTAGTTCTCGCCGCGTACGGGGGAGCCGGCCAGCCGCCGGAGCATCGCCAGCTGTCCGATGTGGGTGAGCGAATCCGCCACCGGACCCTGGAAGAGCCGCTCCGGCGAGCGGGCGAGCGGCTCCTCGCCGGCCAGGTAGGCGTCGAACGCCGCGAGCGCGGCGAAGAAGCGCGCGACCTCCTCGTTCCAGGGGAGCGGCACCGAATCGCGCCAACGATGCTCGCCCCGCGCGAGCCACAGCGCCCAGTCGTACAGGTCGCCGATGTGCGCGAGGATCTGGCCGGGGGTGCGCGTGCCGGGCCCGACACGGAACTCCGCGAAGCCGGGTGGCGCGTTCCGTACCGCCTTGCCGCCGCGGTAGGCCACGGTCGCCACGGTGTGGCGCAGGAGGGCGCGGGCGTCGCCCGCGGAGGGCCCGGTCATGCGACCGCGGCTCCACCGGGTCGGGTGATGCGGGGGGAAACCGGAGTGAAGATCATCGAAGCGCGCTCACCGACGGACGGTGCCTGAAGCTAGTGCCCGTCCCGGCGTCTTTCCAACGCCTCCCGAACGGGTAATTTGAGCCAGACCTTCACCCGACGAACCATGCGGCCCACTCGACAGCACCTCACGATCCCGGCGGCCGGCGCGGTCCTTGCGCTGGCCCTCTTCGTTCCCGCTACTATCGCGGCGCAGCGCACCCGCGCCCGGGCGGCCACCACCGACACGACGCCGGCGGCCGGCCCGTCGCTCGCCGGACTCAAGCTGCGCTCGATCGGGCCGGCGATGATCTCCGGCCGCATCACCGACATCGCCGTGAACCCCCGCGACAAATCGCAATGGTACATCGGCGCCGCGTCGGGTGGCCTCTGGAAGACCGACAACGCCGGCACGACGTGGACGCCGGTGTTCGACCACGAGCCGGTGTACTCGATCGGTGTGGTGACGCTCGACCCGAACAATCCGAACGTGGTGTGGGTGGGCACCGGCGAGTACAACGCGCAGCGCTCCGTGGCCTACGGCGACGGCGTGTACAGGTCGGAGGACGGCGGGAAGACGTGGACCAACATGGGGCTCAAGGAGTCCCGGCACATCGGCCGGATCATCGTGGATCCGCGCAACTCGAACGTGGTGTACGTGGCGGCGCAGGGTCCGCTCTACAGCGCCGGCGGCGATCGCGGCCTGTACAAGACCACCGACGGCGGAAAGACGTGGAAGAAGATCCTTTCCAACGGCGAGTGGGCCGGCGTGGCCGACGTGGCGATGGACCCGCGCAACCCCGACGTGCTGATCGCCGCCACCTGGCAGCGCTACCGCCGCGAGTGGGGCTACATCGCTGGCGGACCCGAGTCGGCGCTGTGGCGCAGCACCGACGCCGGCGAGACGTGGACCAAGATCACGAACGGCGTGCCGTCGGGCAACGCCGTGGGGCGCTACGGTCTGGCGTTCTCGCCCAAGGATCCGGACGTCGTCTACGCGATCGTCGAAGCGGAGCCGGGCGGCGGCTTCTACCGCTCGACGGACGGCGGCGTGAGCTGGACGAAGATGAACGACTACCACAGCATCGGCCTGTACTACAACCGCATCTACGCCGATCCGAACGACGTGGACCGCGTGTACTCGGGCGACACGTTCGCCCAGGTCACCACCGACGGCGGACACACCTTCCGGGCCGTCGGCGACCGGAACAAGCACGTGGACACGCACGTCTTCTGGATCGACCCCGCGAACTCCGAGCATCTGCTCGTGGGGTGCGACGGCGGGCTGTACGAGAGCTGGGACCGCGGCAAGACGTACCACTTCTTCGGCAACCTGCCGCTGGCGCAGTTCTACCGGGTGGAGGCCGACAACGCCCTGCCCTTCTACC
>JBJKRG010000316.1:0-4850 GCA_046704805.1 Gemmatimonadaceae bacterium | reverse complement strand
GAGGCGGCGCGCACGGTCGCGGCGGAGCTCGAGCCCCGCTGGCGCGCCATGCAGGAGCAGCGGGACGCCGAGCAGCGGGTGACGGGCGAGCTGCGCGTACTGGAGAACGAGGCTGGGAACCTGGCGCGGGATCTCGACCGGCTGAACGGCGAGGCTGCGGAGATCGCCGTGGCCCGGGGGGAGCTCGAGCGGCTGGCCGCAGAGTTGCGACCCCTCGCCGAGCTCGCGGAGAAGCTCCAGGCTATGGAAGAGCTCTACCGTGCGGAGGGCCGCCGGCAGACGCTGCTCGAGAACGATCGCGTGCTCGCCGACGAGCTGGGCCGTCTGCGCGAGCGTCTCGAACGCGGCGAGACGGCGCCGGTCCTCGAGGAAGAGGTGACGGTCGCCCTCGAAGCGAAGCGCAAGGAGCTGCGGACCGTCGAGGGAACGCTCGAGGCGAAGCGCACGGCCTGGGTCCGCGATCGCCAGGAAGCCGAAACGAAGATCCAGGCGCTCCGCCAGCAGTACACCGAGTTGAAACAGCAGCGGGAAACCCTGGTGAATCTCGGCGAGGACGGGATCTGTCCCACCTGCGCCCGCCCGCTGGGCGACCACTACCGGAACGTGCTCGATCTGCTCGACTCGCAGATCGAGACCGTCCAGGTGGACGGGAATTACTATCGCCAACGGATCGGCCAGCTCGAGGGCATGCCCGACGACGTGAAGGAGCTGGACGACCAGCGCCGACACGAGTTCGAGGAAGTGGGGAAGCTCGAACGGCGCCTGGCCCAGGTGCAGTTGGCCGTGCAGGAGCTGGCCCAGCTGCGACGCGACATCGACGAGAAGGAACGTCGCCACGCCACGCTTCAACAGGATCTGGCCGCGGTGCAGAGCGGGTACGATGCCGAAGCGCACAAGCGACTGCTCGACGAACGGGCGCGGCTGCAGCCGCTCGACGCGCAGGCGACCAAGCTCTCCGCCCTCATCGAGCGCGAGGAGCCCGTGCGGCAGGCCCTGGCCGAGGAGACGGCGCGCCTTGAGAATGTGAAGGGTCGCCTGGCCACGCTCACCGCGGAGCGCGACCGCCTGAGCTTCTCCGAGGAATCGTTCGCGGCGCTGCGGTCCATGCACGAGGGCGCGATGGCGGAGCTCCGGGAGGCCGAGCTGGCGTCGGTGGCTGCCGACGGCGAGGTGGCGGCCGCGACACTGGACGAGGAGCGTGCCCGGGCCGCGCAGCGTGACCTGGACGCCCAGCGGGCCCGGGCCGACGCCCTCGCTGCCGAACGCCGCCTCCACGACGAGCTCGACGACGCGTTCGAGGACCTCCGGTTCCGGCTCAACGAACAGCTGCGGCCGGAGATCTCGGGGCTTGCCAGCACGCTGATCACGGACCTGACCGACGGGCGGTACACGGAGTTGGAGCTCGACGACGACTACGCCATCCGGGTCCTCGAGGACGGCATTCGCAAGCCCGCCATCTCGGGCGGTGAAGAGGACGTCGCCAACCTCGTGCTGCGTCTGGCGATCTCACAGATGATCGCCGACCGGGCCGGCCAGCCCTTCTCGCTGCTGGTGCTCGACGAGGTCTTCGGGTCGCTGGACGACGTGCGGCGCCAGAACGTGGTGGAGCTGCTGCGGCGGCTGCACGACCGCTTCGAGCAGGTCATCGTGATCACCCATATCGAGTCGGTCCGCGACGGCCTCGATCGGGTGCTCAGCGTCCGCTACGACGAGGAGGCGGGCGAGTCGCGGGTGACGAGCGAGGGGCCGCGCGAAGGGGCGCTGGAGCCGCCCCTCGAAGTCGGCGCGGGGGCGAACGACTGATGGCGACCTCGCGCTCCTGGAAGCCCGGCCCCACCGTGGAAGGCCCGTTCCCGGCACGGTTGGAGGACATCCCCGGCCTGAACCAGGTGTTCAGCGATGCCTTCACCGAGCGTTACCGCCGCGACGGCATGGTCGGGGTGCGCGTACCGTTCCTGAACCCGACCGTGTGGCGGTACGCCATCGAGGACGCGGCCGTCGGCGCCCTCTGCTGGCGCTCTGCGCACGGCGACATCGCCGCGTTCAACATGGTCCACCGCTCCGGCACCGAAGGGTGGATGGGCCCGCTGGCCGTGCGCCAGGAATTCCAGGGGGCCGGCATCGGGAAGGAAGTGGTGCGCCGGGGCGTGGAGTGGCTCAAGGACAGCGGGGCGGCGGTGATCGGCCTCGAAACCATGCCGCGCACGCTCGACAACATCGGGTTCTACTCGTCGCAGGGATTCGTTCCCGGCCGGCTCACGCTCACGACCACGCTCGAGGCCGCGCACGCGTCCCGCCCCCCCCGCCTGTTCGGGCGGCTCTCGTCGTCGGAAAAGGACGCGGCGCTCGAGGAGTGCCGCGCCCTTCTCGCGCGGGTGCGGCCGGGATACGACTACACGCGGGAGATCGCGCTGACCGACGACCTCGCCCTCGGCGACACCGTGCTGTTCCGCGATGGCGATGCGCTCGTCGGCTTCGCGCTCTGTCACACGGTTCCCCTCGTCGAGGGTCGCGTGCGCGAGGAGCTGCGCGTGCTCAAGCTGACGCTCCTGGACGACCGCTACTTCGAGCCCGCCGTCACGACGCTGCGCGACCTCGCCCGGCGCAGTGGGACCCGCCGCGTGGCGATCCGGATGCAGGGCGACTACGCGGGGGCGTACGGCCGCCTCATCCGGCTCGGCGGGCGGGTGCGGTGGAGCGATCTCCGGATGGCGCTCATCGGGTACGAGGAGCAGGTGCCGGAGCGCGGGATGGTGCTCTCCAACTGGGAGATCTGAACGGCGGCCGGGAACACCGGCGTCCGGGGGAGCCGGCCCTCGGCCGTTCGCCGGGCACCATTCCCCATGGCGACGGCTCGGATGCCGAACCGCCTACTTCTTGGCGCCGGCTGCCGGAGCGGGTTTGGCCCGCTTCCCGCGCGCCGCCGCCCGCCAGAAGATCATCGCGACGCCGACGGTCAGCAACAGATGGATCCAGCCCGGGCCGTTGAAGCCGAGCGCCACGATCGCCCAGACGATGATCAGCCCGATCGCCACCAGTATCCCGAGATCCATGAATTGCCCCGTTCGTTGCAGAAGGATAAATTCTACACCCTGTTTACTCACGGGCGAAGAGCTCCGTTTTTGAGCCAACAAGTCCACCGGGTGGGTTCGAGAATCTACACGGCCGTCATGCCCCCAGTGCGGGGGAAGGCGAAAGGTGTGGTGAGGACCTCATACATTCGACTGGGCTTCACAAAACCCTCTTCGTTCCGTTTCCTTCGAGCCCCGCGGGCAACCGCGGGGCTCGTCGTCTCCGCCGGCAGCGCCGCACCGTGGTGGGGAACGTGTGGCGCGTCGACGGTGTTGATCCACCAGATGAAGGCCGGATGCCGCAGGTCACGGTTGCCCGGCGGCTGTACTTCAAGCAGAGCACGATTTCGACCAGGGAGAACCTGGTCGCGGCGTGCCGGCGGCTCCGCGAGCCCCGCGTGGGCGCGGCGCGCCGCGTGCTCTGGGAAACGGTGAACCACTATGTCGAATACCGCGGATAGTAGCATGCGCGCACGGACCGCTGCTCCGGCGACGGCCGCTGCCACGGACGGCAGCGGCCACCCGGTGTCGCGTGAGGCGGCCGAGCTCGAATTCCAGGCCCTGGTGCGCCGGGAGCTGGAGCTGCTGGGCGAGGATCCGGACCGCGAAGGGCTGGTGCACACCCCTGCCCGGGTGGCGAAGTCGATGGCGTGGCTGACCCGGGGATACGGCCAGCGGGTGGAGGACGCCGTGGGGGGCGCGCTGTTCGCAGCGGAAGGGCACCGGAACATGGTGATGGTGCGGGATATCGAGTTGTACTCGCTGTGCGAGCATCATCTGCTGCCCTTCTTCGGAAAGGTGCACATCGGCTACATCCCGCGCGCGAAGATCGTGGGGCTGTCCAAGCTCCCCCGGATCGTCGAGGTGTTCGCACGCCGGCTGCAGGTGCAGGAACGGTTGACGGAAGAGATCGCGCTGGCCGTGGAACGGGTCTTGGAGCCGGTGGGGGTGGGCGTGGTGATGGAGGCGTATCATCTCTGCATGATGATGCGAGGGGTGGAGAAGCAGAACTCGAAAACGATCACGAGCGCCCTCCGCGGCTCGTTCCGCAGCAACCCGATGACGCGGGACGAGTTCCTGCGTCTGGCGCATGCGCCGTACGGCGTTCCCTGAACCGTGATGGGCGCCGCCGCGGTGCGCGCCGCGCTCCCGCAGCCCGGGACCGTCCCCAGGGACGAGCGGCGCTGCCGCTGATGTTCATCG
Source organism: Gemmatimonadaceae bacterium (assembly GCA_046704805.1). Lineage (GTDB taxonomy): Bacteria > Gemmatimonadota > Gemmatimonadetes > Gemmatimonadales > Gemmatimonadaceae > JAGWRI01. Next base: position 576 of record JBJKRG010000316.1, on the reverse strand, counting down.
AGCTCGTGGACGTGCTGCGCTGCCCGCGCCACCACGAAGAGTCGTGGCTCGTGCTCGGCGCCGAGCGGATGGCGGATCGCGACGTAATCGAGGGAGTGCTCGGCTGCCCCGTCTGCCACGCCCGGTACCCGATCAGCGGCGGCGTGGCCGATCTGCGAACGGATCCGGCGCCGCGGCCGACCGAGCCCCGGGAAGCGGCCCCCGCGGCGGACGCCGAGCAGGCGATGCGGCTGGCCGCCTTTCTGAACCTCGCCGACGCGCGCGGCTACGCCGTGCTCGTCGGCGCCTGGACGCGGCATGCAGAAGGCGTCCGCGCCCTGGCCGAAGCGCATCTCCTGCTGGTGAACCCGGCGCCCGGCGTGGCGATGGGCGCCGGGACTTCCGGCCTGCTCGTCGACGCCCGGCTGCCCCTGGCCACCGGCAGTGCGCGCGGCCTCGCCCTGGACGAAGGCGTGCCGCCGGCATTCGCTACCGATGCGGTGCACGTGGTGCAGGCGCGGGGGGGGGGGGGGGGGGCCGCGGCCCTCCCCCTGGCGGCGGCGAACAAAGACGCCGCGGGCCACAACCGCGGGAGGT
>JBJKRG010000315.1:0-5533 GCA_046704805.1 Gemmatimonadaceae bacterium | reverse complement strand
GTACGGCGCGACCATCCCGCAGCAGGCCCACGCGATGTTCCAGGGCATGTTCGCGATCATCACGCCGGCCCTCATCTCGGGTGCGATCGTCGAGCGCATGCGATTCCGGTCGTACGTCGCCTTCATCCTGCTCTGGAGCACGCTCATCTACGATCCGCTCGCCCACTGGGTGTGGGGGGCCGGCGGCTGGCTGGCCGCCCGCGGAGCGCTCGATTTCGCCGGCGGCACCGTCGTGCACATCAGCGCCGGCGTATCGGCACTGGTGGCGGCCCGCATGCTCGGGGCCCGCCGGGACTTCAAGCGCGCGGGCCTGGTGCCGCACAACGTCCCCCTGGTGCTCCTCGGCGCCGGACTGCTCTGGTTCGGCTGGTTCGGATTCAACGGCGGCTCGGCGCTGGCCGCGAACGGCATCGCGGCGCTGGCCTTCACGAACACCAACACCGCGGCGGCCGCCGCACTGGTGACCTGGGCGCTTCTCGATCACCTGCGGTCGGGGAAGATCACGGCGGTGGGAGCTGCCACCGGTGCCGTGGCAGGGTTGGTCGGTATCACGCCGGCGGCCGGGTTGGTCGGCCCGCTGGCTGCGGTCGCCATCGGCACACTCAGTGCGATGGTGAGCTACACCGCGATGCAGGTGCGGGCCGGCAGCCGTCTCGACGATTCGCTGGATGTGTTCTCGTGCCACGGCATGGCGGGGATCACCGGCGCCCTGCTCACCGGAGTGTTCGCCGCCAGGGTCTGGAACCCGGCAGGGGCGGATGGACTGTTGGCCGGCCACGCGGCCCAGCTCGGAACCCAGGCGCTGGCCGTCGCGACGGCCGTCGCCGTCGCCGGAGGCGGGCCCTGGGGAATTATCCGGCTCATCCGCGCAACGATCGGGCTGCGGGTACCGGTGCGGGACGAGGTCACCGGCCTCGACGTGTCGGAGCACGGCGAGGAGGCGTACTTCGGCGGGGAGGCCGGCGCCCTGGCCGGAGCCGGGGCCGCGCTGAACGACGGCGTGATCGTCGTCCGCGGCGCCGAGGCCGCCGGGGCTCCCCTGCCGGCGAACGCCTGACCGGTTCGACCACAGACGAGAACGGCCCGCCCGGAGTCGTCCGGACGGGCCGTTTCGCGTTCGGGACTTTCCCGGCGGCTCAGAGCTCGTCGGGCACGACGGGACGTGAGACCGGAAGCTCCTCCTCACCGGTCATGGCCGTGGCGAACACCCCGGGCAGGGTCTCCGCCATGGTCGGCAGTACGCCGAAGCCCTCCGGCTGCTCCACCTCCATCTCGATCTGCTGGTACCGGTACATGCCGGTGCCCGCCGGGATGAGGTGGCCGATGATGATGTTCTCCTTGAGACCGAGGAGGTCGTCCTTGGCCCCGCGGATCGCCGCGTCGGTGAGCACGCGGGTCGTCTCCTGGAAGCTGGCCGCCGAGATGAACGACTGCGTCGTGAGACTCGCCTTGGTGATCCCGAGCAGCAGCGGCTCGGCCATCGCGGGCTCGTTCTTCTTCCGCTTCACCCGGTCGTTCTCGCCGCGGAAGATCTGCTTGTCGACGTGCTCGCCTTCCAGGAACTGGGTATCTCCCGGGCCGAGGATGCGCACCTTCTGCAGCATCTGGCGGACGATGACGCCGATGTGCTTGTCGTTGATCTTCACGCCCTGCAGGCGGTAGACCTCCTGGACCTCGTTGAGCAGGTACTCCTGGACCGCGCGGGGGCCCTTGATGCGCAGGATGTCGTGCGGGTTGACCGGGCCTTCGGAAAGCCGGTCGCCGGCCCGCACACGGTCACCGCCGTGCACCCGCAGGTGCTTGCCGGCGGGCACCTCGTACAGATGCGCCTCCTGGGCATCGTCCACCACCCAGCCTCCGTCGGACGGGCGCACGGGTTGGACGAAGATCTCGCGCTTGCCGCGCTTGATCTCGCCGAACCGCACGATGCCATCGACCTCGGAGATGGTGGCCGGGTCCTTGGGGCGCCGGGCCTCGAAGAGCTCGGCCACGCGCGGCAGGCCGCCGGTGATGTCGCGGGTCTTGTACGCTTCACGACCGACCTTGGCCAGGTTGGTGCCGGCGAAGATCTTCTGGCCGTCCTCCACGGTGAGCTGGGCCCCGACCGGGATCACGTAGTCGCGGATGCGCTTCTCCTTCCCGCCCTTCTCCTGCACGATCTCGATGTGCGGGTGGAGCTTCTTCTCGCGGTCCTCGATGATCACGCGCTGCCGCAACCCGGTGAGTTCGTCGAGCTCCTCGGTCACCGATTCGTCGTCGATGATGTCGACGAACCGCGCCAGCCCTTCGCAGTCGGCGATGATCGGGTTGGTGTACGGATCCCAGGTGAAGATCACCTGGTCGCGCTTCACCTCGGCGCCGTCGGGCACCATGAGAATGGCGCCGAGCGGGACCTGGAGGCGGGCGCCGATGCCACTGGCGCCCTTCTCGCCGGCCGGACGAATGATGATCTCGCCCTCGTACGAGGTGACGATGCTCTGCCCTTCCGGGTTGGTGACGGCGCTCAGGCGATCGCCGTATTCCACGATGCCGGCCACCTTCGACTTGCGGGCGGTCTGCTCGGCGATGCGCGACGCGGCGCCGCCGATGTGGAAGGTGCGCAGGGTGAGCTGCGTCCCGGGCTCGCCGATCGACTGCGCGGCGATGATGCCCACGGCCTCGCCGAGGTCGACCATCTGCATGGTGGCCAGGTTGCGGCCGTAGCACATCCGGCACAGACCGCGCTTGGCCTCGCAGGTCAGGACCGAACGGATCCGGACGGTCTCGATCCCGGCGTCCTCAATGTTCCGCGCCGTCTCCTCGTCGATCAGCGTGCCGGCTTCGACCAGCAGGGTGCGGCGTCCGGTCTCGTCGATCTCGTGTGGATCCTCGACGTCGTCGGCGGCCACGTTGCCGACGATACGCTCCGAGAGCGGCTCGATGATGTCCTCGCCTTCCTTCAGCGCCGAGATCTCGAGGCCCTGGATCGTGCCGCAGTCCTCCTCGGTGATCGTCACGTCCTGGGCGACGTCCACGAGCCGGCGCGTCAGATAGCCGGCGTCGGCCGTCTTCAGCGCCGTGTCGGCCAGACCCTTCCGGGCGCCGTGCGTGGAGATGAAGTACTCGAGCACCGACAGCCCCTCGCGGAAGTTCGACTTGATCGGGCTCTCGATGATCTCACCGATGCCGCCGGTGAGCTTCTTCTGCGGCTTTGCCATCAGGCCGCGCATGCCAGCGAGCTGGCGGATCTGATCGCGCGATCCGCGGGATCCCGAGTCGAACATCATGAACACGGGATTGAACCCTTCCATGGATTCGCGCATGGTCCGGACCATCGCCTCGGCGACGTCGGAATTGGCGTGCGTCCAGGTGTCGATGACCTTGTTGTACCGCTCGCCGTTCGTGATGTTGCCGGTCTGGTACGCACGCTGGAACCGCTCCACGCGCTCCTCCGCCTCGGCGAGCAGCTCCTTCTTGGCGGCCGGGATCTGCAGATCCTCGATGCCGATCGAGACCCCGCCACGAGTGGCGAAGAAGAAGCCGAACTCCTTGAGCCGGTCGAGGAACGCGACCGTGGCGGCGAGACCCGACTTGCGGTAGGCCTCGAACACCAGCTCGGAGAGCGCCTTCTTCTTCATGTCGTGGTTCTTGAACCCGAGCTCCGGCGGGATGATCGCGTTGAAGAGCACGCGACCCGCGGTCGTCTTCTCCCACCGGCCGCCTGGGCCGTCGATCACCCAGTAGAGTACCGGGGAGTGCATGTCCATCCGGTGCAGCGCGATCTCCGTCTCCACCTCCGCGACCGACGTCACGTGCGGCAACTGGTCGGCCTTGTCGAAGCCTACCGGCGCCTTGGTCGCGAAGTAGCAGCCGAGCACGATGTCCTGGCTGGGCTCGGCCACCGGCCGCCCGTCGGACGGCTTGAGGATGTTGTTCGACGACAGCATGAGCAGCCGCGCCTCGAGCTGCGCCTCGAACGAGAGCGGCACGTGCACGGCCATCTGGTCGCCGTCGAAGTCCGCGTTGAAGGCGGCACAGACGAGCGGGTGAATGCGGATGGCCTTGCCCTCGACCAGCACCGGCTCGAAGGCCTGGATGCCGAGGCGGTGGAGCGTCGGCGCCCGGTTCAGCAGCACCGGATGGTCGCGGATGATCTCCTCGAGGATCTCGTACACCTCGGGGCTTTCCCGCTCGACGATCTTCTTCGCCCGCTTGACGGTCTCGGCGATCCCCTTCTCCACGAGCTTGTGGATGATGAACGGCTTGAACAGCTCGAGGGCCATGAGCTTCGGGAGCCCGCACTGGTGCAGCTTGAGCTCCGGCCCGACCACGATGACCGACCGGCCGGAGTAGTCCACGCGCTTGCCGAGCAGGTTCTGGCGGAACCGGCCCTGCTTGCCCTTGAGCATGTCGGACAGCGACTTCAGCGGCCGCTTGCCGCGGCCCCGGATCGCCTTCGAGCGGCGGCCATTGTCGAACAGCGCGTCGACCGCCTCCTGCAGCATACGCTTCTCGTTGCGCAGGATGACCTCGGGCGCCCGGTGCGAGATCAGCTTCTGCAGCCGGTTGTTCCGGTTGATCACGCGGCGGTACAGGTCGTTGAGGTCGGACGTGGCGAAGCGCCCGCCGTCGAGCGGCACGAGCGGCCGCAGGTCGGGCGGGATCACCGGCACGACGTCGAGGATCATCCATTCGGGCTTGTTGCGTGCGTCGCCGGCCTCCCCGGAGTTCCGGAAGGCATCGACGATCTTGAGCCGCTTGAGCAGCATCTTCTTGCGGTGCTGCGACGACTCGTCGAGCACCTGGGCCCGCAGCGTTTCCGCCAGCTCGTCCACGTTGAGCCGCCGCAGCAGCTCACGGACGGCCGGCGCGCCGATGTCGGCCAGGAAGGCGGTGTCCTTCTCCTCCTTGGCCTTCTGGCGCAGCGACAGGAACTCCTCCTCATCCAGCAACTGGTTCACGTGGACGTCCTGCTCGCCCGGCTCGATCACCACGTAGTTCGAGTAGTAGATGATCTTCTCGAGGTCGCGCAGCGTGATGTCGAGCAGGTTACCCATCGGGCTGGGCAGTGTCTTGAAGAACCAGATGTGGGCCACAGGCACGGCCAGCTCGATGTGCCCCATGCGCTCCCGCCGCACCTTGCTGAGCGTGACCTCGACGCCGCAGCGGTCGCAGATCACGCCGCGGTAGCGGATGCGCTTGTACTTCCCGCAATGGCATTCCCAGTCCTTCACGGGACCGAAGATGCGCTCGCAGAAGAGGCCGTCCTTCTCGGGCTTGAACGACCGGTAGTTGATCGTCTCGGGCTTCGTGACCTCGCCCCACGACCACCACGTCCGCAGCCCCTGCATCTCCAGGCGCTCCCGCTCCTTGGGATCCTTGGGACCGCGAATCTCCTCGGGCGAGGCGATCCGGACATGGATGAAGTCGAACGCCGATGCGCGGGTCTCGCGCACGCTCCGGAAATCAATCATCGCTTACTCCTCGCTCCCGTCGTTGGACCCACCGCCGTTGTCGGCGAAGGCGTCCACACTCTGACCCATCGTGACCTTGA
>JBJKRG010000314.1:0-3237 GCA_046704805.1 Gemmatimonadaceae bacterium | reverse complement strand
TGAGGCCGTGCTCTGCGACCAGACCGACGGCGAACTCGGGCTCCTCGAGCCAGTACCCGTAGATCGTGAGCTGGGGCGTCCGGGGCCCCATGCGCTCCTTGACGGTGGCCATTGCCGCGAGGAGCGTGTCGAAGCCCTTGTTGGCACTGAGTCGGTGCCCGCCGTAGTAGAGGATGCCGCTGCGCGGCTCCTTCGGCATCGGTCCAAGGACGACACCCTGCTGCACGACGTCGATCAGGTCGGCACGCACGCCCAGGCCCACCAGGCTGCTCTTCATCTCCTCGGTGTGGACGATCACCCGATCCGCGAGGTTGTAGGCCTGGTTCGTGTCCGGCAGGTCCACTTGGTGCGGATCGAGCTCGTGGACGGTGACGACCCGAGCGGCGTCCGACGGGAGCCGAAGCCAGTTGAACGCGGTCGCGCAGCCCGTCGCGTTCAGGGTCTGCTGGAAGTGGATGACCTCGGCGCCCCGGGAGTGTGCCAGATAGCGCTTGGCGCGGGCACGGTAGAGGAGCTGCCGGACCGAGTTGCGGACCTTGTACTTCACCGGGCTCTCGGACTTCCAGTACCCCATGTTGGGCATCACGAAGAACTCACGGCGCTCGTCCTGGAAGTCGCGCTTGATCTCGGCCGGGTCGTTGCACCCGCAGTTGGAGGCTACCACACGGACCTCCGTGCCCAACCGCCGCTCCAGGGCCTGCCGCAAAGCGTCGGCATAGAGTCCGTAGGAGTTGGCGAACCAGCAGGTGTTCAGGGTCACGTTCACGGTCGGCGGCCTCGGTAGAGCGCGGCGTGGACTGGATGGCTGTAACGAAAGCGGCGGCAGTATTCCCTGAAGAGCGCCGGTACGTGCAGCGGGCAGATTCCCGTGACATCCGGTCCCTGTGACTACAGATTGAGTGGTATCGGCCCTGCCCGTCAATCATCCTCCTCCTCTCTCGTGCGCTCTTCGCACCGAGTCTAACGATGGACGGGCTGAGCATTGGATCGCGGGTCGAGCTGTTGCAGGCCCCTCGAACAACGTCCGACCTACCTCCGGCGGTCGTGGTCGGTTCCGGGGTTACCCTCCTGGGTGTCGTACGCATCCTAGGGCGTCAGCGGCTCCCCTTGCTGGCCAGCGTCCACCCGCATGACCCGGCGGGGGACAGCCGCTGGCTTCCGAGTGGCGCCCACCTGCCCGGTATCGACAGCACAGTTCCGTTAGCGGAGTATCTCACGCGGTTGCCGCTCGAGCAGGGATTCCTGATTCCCTGCTCGGATGACCTGGCCCTCCAGGCCGCCGAGTTGCCATGCGACCTCAAGGTGCGATTCCGCACCTACCAGCCGGACGTGCGCGTGCTCCGCCTGCTCGTGGACAAAGGAGCGTTCCTGCACGCCCTGGAGGCCGCAGGGGTCCCCCATCCTCGGACGCACCTCATCGACACCGTTGACGACTTGGGCGCGTTGTCCGACGCGGACCTGCAGACATCGTTCATCAAACCGCGATCCTCGCAGCGGTTCCAGAGGGAGCGGGGCGTGAAGGGCTTTCGGCCCGGCACCCGTGCCGGCTTCCGGGCACTCCTCGAGCAGCTCCTGGGAGAGGGGCATGGGCTCATGGTCCAGCAATACGTGCCTGGGCCGGCATCGAACCACTACTTCGTCGACGGTTTCGCGACCGAGGGGGGGGAGATCGCCACGCTCTTCGCTCGCCGACGCCTCCGCATGTTCCCGACCGACTTCGGGAACAGCAGCTTTATGGTATCGGTTCTGCTCGATGACGTACGGCCCGCCCTCGACTCGCTGGGCCACCTCCTCCGATACTTGGATTACCGGGGCATCTTCAGTGCGGAGTTCAAGCGGGATGCATTGGACGGAGAGTTCCGGATCCTGGAGATCAACGCACGTCCGTGGTGGTACGTCGAGTTCGCAGCGCGCGCCGGGGTCGACGTTGTGACCCTGGCGTATCGCGCTGCCTATGGCCTGCCACTCGACCCTCCGACCCACTATCACGTCGGCCGTACCATGATCTACCCGTATTACGACGGCCAGGCATGCCGCGCGGTGACGGGTGGCCGCTGGGCCGGCCTTCGGCGATTCCTCGCCGACGTCGTCGGTGCCGACCAGCCCGTATTCGCGTGGGACGATCCAATGCCGGCCCTCCGGTACTGGGGACGTGCCACGCCCGGAATCGCGCGTCGGTGTCTCGCCCGACGGTTTTCAAGGCGTCGGCCCGCCGGCACGCGCTGACCGCGACGAATGCCAACGTCCTACCACTGCGGCATATTGCCGGACGGGCGCTACACCGATTGGACCGCCTTCGTGAGGCAGTCGCCCTCCGGCAGCATCTACAGCACGCCGGCGTACCTGGAGGCCCTGTGCGCGGCGACCGGCGGTCGCTTCGAAGTGCTGGCCGTCGAGAAGGGCGAGGAGATCGTGGGCGGCGTGGCGCTCTACGAGGAGGGCACGCCCGGCGGGCTTCGCGTCTCGCCGCGCCTCCTTCTCTACTACAACAGCCCGGTCCTGGTCGGCCTCGACTCCCGCCATCCCTACCGTGAGACCTCCGAGCACCTCAAGGTCCTCGCGGAGCTCGAGTCCTGGTTGCGCTCGGCCGGCTACGGGCGAGTGTCCCTCAAGTGCGTGCCCGGCCTGAAGGACGTGCGCCCCTTGATCTCGAAGGGATGGAGGGCGAGGCCGACGTGGTCGTACGTCGTGCCCGTCTCTGATATCGACGCCACCTGGAACCGGATGGAGCAGAACCTGCGAAGGCTGGTTCGGAGGGCTGAGCGAGAAGCGGTACTGGTCACTGAGGACGACGACTTCGACAGCTTCTTCCGCCTCCATGCGTCCACCATGGACCGGAAGGACCATGGGATCTACCTGCCGCGCGACCGCTTCGAGCGGTACTTCCGGAGGCTGCACGAGCAGGAGCTCGCGACGCTCTTCCACGCCCGCATGCAGGACGGCACGGCAGCCGCCTCCGCGCTCGTGCTGCTGGGCTCTCATCCCACGGCCCACACCGTCTCCGCCGCGGCGGACGGCGCCCTGCAGAGCGTCGGCACGAACGCCCTGCTCCGCTGGGAAAGCTTCAGGACCCTGCACGAGCGTGGGTTCGCGGGGGTGGACCTGACGGATGCGAGCCTGAACGAGGTGACCCGGTTCAAGGGACAGCTCGGAGGGGATCTCGTCATGTCCCTCGAGGTCGACGCGCCAAGCACCGCGCGGTTCCGCGCGTGGGAGCTCGGCCACGCGGCCTATGGC
>JBJKRG010000313.1:0-16293 GCA_046704805.1 Gemmatimonadaceae bacterium | reverse complement strand
GGCGCCGGTGGCCCCCGCCGCGGCAGACGCCTGGGCGGCACCGTCACCCGCCGCCGAGTCCTCGACCACGACCCCGTCGCTCAGCCGGATGATGCGGCCCGCACGTGCCGCCAGCCCGGCATCGTGGGTCACGAGCACGATCGTCGCATGCGACTCGCGGTTGAGCTGCTCCATCAGCTCGACGATGCGCCGCCCCGTGTCGCTGTCCAGGTTTCCCGTGGGCTCGTCGGCGAACAGGATTCGCGGTGAATTCGAGAACGCGCGGGCGATCGCCACCCGCTGCTGCTCGCCGCCCGACAGCTCGGCCGGGAAGTGGTGCAGCCGGTCGCCGAGCCCCACGCGCTCGAGCAGCTCGCGAGCCCGCGCTGCGGCGTGCGGCGCACCCTTCAGCTCCAGCGGGACCTGCACGTTCTCGAGTGCGGTGAGCGTGGGGATGAGTTGGAAGCTCTGGAACACGAATCCCACCTTTTCACCGCGCAGTCGGGCCCGGTGATCCTCGTCGAGTGAACCGAGGTCGACGTCGTCGAGCACGACCGTCCCGCGCGACGGCGTGTCGAGGCCGGCCAGCAGGCCGAGGAGCGTCGTCTTGCCGCTGCCCGATGGACCGACGACGGCGACGAAGGCGCCCTGTGGAATGGTGAACGAGACGTCGTCGAGGACGGTGAGCGTGCGGTCGCCGACGTGGTATTGCTGGGTGAGATGGCGGGCACTGAGCATGAAACGGTGGGCAGAGAGCGGAACTACAAGACAAGAGTGAACCGTGAGCAGTCGACAGTCGACCGATGACTGCTCACCGTTGACTGTTCGCGGTTGGCGGTTTGCGGTGAACGGTGAACTGACAACCGCTCACAGCCAACCATCGACGGCCGACACTGTCTCTGTTCCCGGATTCGTAAGCCTAGATCCCGCACCTGACGCCATGATGACGCGCCGTGCGGGGGCGTTCGTCAGGCGGCGCCGCTCTTGCCGGTCATCGTGTCGGGAATCCGCACGGCCACGACTTCGCCCCTCGCGGTAACGACCCCACCCGCCGAAACCGTGGCATCGACCACGACCTTCCGCTCGCCGATTTCACGCGCCCTGGCGCGGACCTCGAGTTCCGCACCGGCGGGCGTCGGCTTGAGGTAGTCGACCTTGAGCGACGCGGTGACGTAGCGGGGCGCCTGGCGGTCGCCGATCGCATGGCCTGCAGCCCGCTCGCTGGCCGCCGCCGCGGTTCCCATCGCGTGGCAGTCGATGAGCGAGGCGATGAGCCCTCCGTACGCGAACCCGGGCACGCCGATCTGGTCGGGGCGCGGGGTGTAGTGCGCCACGACGTCCGGGCCGTCGCCGTCCCAGCGTGACTTGATCTGCATGCCGTGCGCATTCAGCCGGCCGCACCCGTAGCAGTGCGCGAAGTCGTCGGGGTAGAAGTCCTGGATGGCGGGAGCAGGCATGGTCTACTTGAAGAAACTATCCCGGATCCCGGTCAGGATGAACTGCGTCGCCACCGCCGCGAGGAGCAGGCCCATGATGCGGGTCATGACCCGGATGCCCGTCTGTCCGATGAGCTCGATGAGCCGCTCCCCGAGCCGCAGCGTGACATACGAGACGACCGCCGTCACGAGGACCGCGCCGTAGACGACGAGGCCGTGGCTCACCGTGCGGATCTCCCCAGCCAGCACCATCACCGTGGAGATCGCCCCCGGGCCGGCGAGGATGGGAATGGCGAGCGGGGTGATGGCCACGTCTTCCTTCGTCTGTCCCTCGCTCAGCTCCTCCTTCCCTTCGTGCGTGCTGCGCTGGGCGCGCACCATGTCGAGCGCGACGAGCCACAGGATCAGCCCGCCCGCGATGCGAAAGGCGGGCAGCGTGATGCCGAAGGCCTGGAAGATGAACCGTCCCGCGGCGGCGAACACCACGAGCAGCAGCGCCATCGCCACGCAGGCCCGGAGCGCGGTGCGCTTCCGCTCCGCCGCCGACTCGTTCTGCGTGACGACGAGGAACGACGGCACGGCTGCGATCGGGTCCACGATGAAGAGGACCGACGTGACGGTGATCAGGCCGAACTGGAGGAGGGCATGCATGGGAACGCGGGCGGAAGCGTTCCCCAAGATAGCGACCTCGCGACGCGCGCGGCGGCGGGGCCGATGCCCCGGTCCGCCGGCGCGGGAGGTGGAGGGCGGCTAGGCCGAGGCCGCCGCCGCGGGCGCGGTGTCAGGACCCGCGTAGATGTACGCGACCACGACACCGTACACCAGGTGGCCGAGCAGCCCGCCGATGAGCATCTGGATGTTGCCGCCGGAGAAGAACCCGCTTCCGGTGATGGGCGCGAACACGAGCTGGGCCACCAGGAACACGATGCATCCGAAGATCAGGCCGCGGACGAACGACGAGCCGGGCAGTCGCTTGTCGAAGTAGCCCGCGTAGATCATCGCGAGCACCACGCCGACGATGAGGTCGATGATCCAGCCCCAGGCCGGCCCGATGGCGGTGCGGGACGAGACCGCCGTCAGCGTGGTGCTGACCATCTGTCCGATGGCGATCTGCGGGAGCCCGATCGAAGGCTCGACCAGCAGGAGTGCGGTCATCGAGGCCGTGGCGATCGCCCCGGCCGCAACCGCGCGCTTCGTGTCCATCTTCCACCTCCGTTGTGGCCGAATGGAGACCGCTCGTGGGGGGCATCATATGCCGTCGCGGCGCCACCCACGCAAGGTTCCCGTTCGAACTTTGTGAGTCGCGAATCGGGAATATGATGCTCGGAATTCCACGCGTGCGGAAGGACCGGCGCCGCCGAACGCAGAAATTCGTGGCGGCGATGCACGACGACGATGGTGCCGTGCCGCGATCAAACGCCGGGAACGCGTCTCCAGACGATCTCGCGCTGGTGCGCGAGGGTGACGGCGGCCGGCGGTCCCGGATTGAAGATGAACGACAGCTCCGTCGCTTCACCCGTAGTCGCGCCGCTCGTGTATTCGACGTCGAAGCGCTCGCCCTCGGGCCCGGTGGAACGCTGCACGCTCAGGATGAGATGGCTCTGCATCGAGTTGGCGGCGAGCGCGGTCTTGTAGGCGATGGTGTGCGCGCCAAGCACGAGCGCCCGCGACGCGTACCGCGAGTCCGACGTGACCCACGTGCCCTGGACTTCGTGCGGCAGCGTGCGCACGGGCGGGCGGTGCCCGATCAGCGCGACCGCCGTCGCCACGACCAGCGTCGCGATGGCGAGCATGATCAACGGACTCGGCCGATGGCGCGGCGGCGGCACCGGGGGCACACCGCGCGCGGATCCCGACAGCGTCCGCCGCAGCACGGCCTCGCCGTTCGGATCGCGCACGCGGGAATGCTCTCCCGTCGGCGTGTGGCCGCGGTTCCCTCCCGGGCGCTCGTTCATGTCTCCACCCCCATGAAGCTGATTGGATCGACCGAGAAGCGTGCCCGATCGCCTTCCACGGCCATGACCTGCAGGAATGCTTCGATCATCACGGGGTCGAAGTGCCGTCCGGACGACGCGCGGATCCGGTCGATGGCCACCTCGGAGGCCCACCCCCCGCGGTACGGGCGGTTGGATACCAGCGCGTCGTACACGTCGGCGACGGCGAGCAGCCGTGCCAGATGTGGGATGTCGTCGCCCTTGAGGCGCTGGGGGTACCCCGTCCCGTCGATGCGCTCATGGTGTGAGAGCACGATCGGGATCGCGTCGGCAAAGGCCGCGATCGGCGAGAGGATCTTCGCGCCCAGCTCCGGATGCTTGCGGATCGCCGCGAACCCCGCCTCGTCCAGCTCGCCGGCGAAGTCGAGCACCGAGTTCGGGACGCCGATCTTCCCGATGTCGTGCAGCAGCCCACCGCGGTAGAGCGTGTCGAGCTCGCGGTCCGGCAGCTGCAGCTGCCGCGCAATGCGCATCGAGAGCGCGGTCACGCGTTCCGAGTGACCGGCCGTCCAGTGGGAGTTGGCGTCCACGCTGCGGGCGAGCGCCGAGAGGGCGCCGTAGCTGAGGCCGTTCAGTCGGTCGATGAGCCGTGAGTTCGCGAGCCCCACCGAGAGCTGGTCGCCGAGCTGGCGCACCAGCCGCGTCTGAGCTTCGGACGGGGGCCCGTCGGTGTGTACGCCGATGAGGCCCAGGAGCTCGTCGTGGCTCGTGAGGGGCAGCACGGCATCGGGCCCTCCATCCGCACACGCCTCGTCCATCCACGCGAACCAGCCGGAGCCGCCGCGAAGCTGCAGGCCGGAGGTGAGGCGGAGCTGCGTGAGGTCGCGCGGCTCGGGGCGGACATTGTCGCCGAGGTGCGCTGACCCGTTCAGGCCGTACACGTGGCGCCAGGTGTCCCCGGCGCGGTCCCCGGCAATGCACACGTCCACGCGCCGGCAGCGGAGGGCCTCGCGGAGCCGCGTCACCGCCGCCGCGGCAACCTCCACGCCCCGGTTGGACGTGAGCGCCGCCTGGTCGATGGCGCTCCCCGCCGTGATGGCGCGGAACTGCTCGTCGATCTGCCCGGCCATGTCGTTGAACGTGTGGGCGAGGTCCTCGAACTCGTCACCGCTCGACACGTGCACGATGCCGGAGAAGTCCCGCTGGCCCACGCGCTGCATCCCCGCCTGCAGCTCCTCCAGCGGCTGCAGGTTGCGCCTGACCTGGAAGCTCGTGAGCAGCACCACCCAGCCGACCACCACCAGGAGGCTGAAGAAGAACGTGCGGCGGAACGCGTCCACCGGCACCAGCACCGCGGCCAGCGGCTTCGAAACCTCCACGGTCCAGTTGGAGGCGTTCGGGATGCCGAAGTCGCTGCTGAGGAAGATGACCTCCGACGTGTCCACGGTGGCCCCCTGCGCCGCCACCGCGGGGCATCTCAGATCCATCCTGGGGTCGGGGGAGCTGACGCACACGGACGCATCCGGCGAGCCCCCGGCCTCATCTCCTCCGATCGCCTTGAACAGATAGGCCGAGTCGACGGCGCCCCACACCCGCAACCCTTCCCGTCCCACCACCACCCACACGCGGCGCGAGTGGTCGAGCAGCAGCGTGGGGCGGCCGGTGTCCACCCGGCGGGCCTGTTCGGGTGACAACGCCACCGTCGGAGCCGGACCCGTGAGCGCGTGCATCACGCCCCCCCGTTCCACGACCAGTGACGTGAACGCGGGCCGGGCGATGGCCGCCGCCTCGGCCGGCGTCAGTGGTGCCCCGGATGCGGCGTAGACGGACACGGTCTGGAGCAACGTATCCGCGTCCGCGAGCTGCCCCAGGATGCTCATGCGTGCGCTCCGCCCGGTACTGCGGACCTGGGCCCAGGCCGCGTTCACCACGCGGGTCTTCTCCTGGCGGTAGTCCAGCACGGCCATCACCGCCAGCGGCACCAGCGCGCTGATCACGAAAAGCAGCGCGATGCGGCGGCCCAGGCGCGTCTGCAGCCAGACCGGAACCCTGATCACGTCAGTACCTCCCCGCCAGGCCGACGTAGCTGCCGTCGTCGGCTCGCACGACGTCGTCCTGCGAGGACTTCGCCGTGAACGCGATCGCCGTCTTGCCGTCCTCGCCCACGCTGTACAAGTCGTAGTCGGTGTTCACGGGCACGAGGAACCGGTCCTTCCGGGCCCCCGACGGAGGGGCGGCGGACTGGCCGTTCGTGGGTACGGGAAACTTGAGGTAGACGTAGGCGCGCCCCCAGGGATCCAGCATGCCGCCCCGTCCGATACCGGCGAGGCTGGTGGGCAGCGTGTCCTGCCCGGCCAGGTCGTCCTCGATCGCCTCGATGTCACCGATGGCCTTGGCCACCTTGGCCCGCTCGATCATGTCGTGAAACTTGGGTACGCTCAGCGCGGTCAACGCAGCGATGATCACCATGGCGGCCAACAACTCGATCAGCGTGAAAGCGCCAGCCCGCTGGTCCCGGCGGCAGGAACCGCCGCGGCCTGCATCGGTCGCGGATGCGTGGTGCCCGGAACCCGTGCGGATCAGCAGGATTCGGGGCGAGCGGACCAGGAACATGATGGCCTGGCAGGAGTTACGGTGCGCTTTGATTAGTAAAGGGGAGTATCCTCGTCAACGTTCATTTTTTGGCCTTGCGCGGACTACACGACCGAATACAGAAATCGTTACGAGACCTCTGATCCGCCGATCACCGCGTAACCAGCTACGTGGCAACGGGTTATGCATGCTCCCATCGCATGTGAGAACGCGTATTTTCCGGCGGGATTCGGGCCGCGCGGGCCGTGATCCGCGCCGCATGCCCGCCGGGCCCGGCGATCGCGGGTGAGCGGCGCCTCCGAAACCTCGGCGGCCCCGCGGGCGTAGAGGCGCCATGTCCAGCCTCCTGAACGACTTCCGATTCGCCCGCCGGATCCTCTTCAAGAGCCCGCTGTTCACGACCATCGTCGTCGTGACGCTGGCCATCGGCATCGGGCTCAACACGGCCGTCTTCTCGGCCATCGATACGCTGCTGCTCAAGCCGCTGCCGGGGGTTCGGGCGCCGAACCGGCTGGTGCAGCTCTACCGGAGCTGGCCGGGCGGCGTGGACTACGGATCGAACTCCTATCCGCACTACCGGGATCTCCGCGACCGGAGCAAGGACGTTTACACGGGGGTCGCCGCCTGGGGCTTCGTCGAGACCAGCCTCACATCGGCGGGGCGTGCCCAGACGGCGTTCGGGATGGCCGTTACCGCCAACTTCTTCAACGTGCTCGGCGTGACGCCGCTGATCGGGCGCACGTTCGTCCCCGCCGAAGCCATCGGGCCGAATGCCCACCCGGTGGCCGTGCTGAGCTACGACGGGTGGAACCAGCTCTTCGGCAGCGACACGTCGATCGTCGGAAAGTCGGTGATCCTCGACGGCCGCGACTACACGATCGTCGGGGTCACGCCGCCGGATTTCCACGGGCCGATGCCCATCGTGACGCCCGAGCTGTTCGTGCCGATGATGCAGATCAACGAACTGCGACCGGGCGAGGGGGACATCCTCAAGGAGCGGGGATCGAATTCCTTCAACGTGATCGCGCGGCTCAAGCCGGGCGTGACCGTGGCGCAGGCGAAGGATCGCATGGGCGCCGTTCTCCAGTCGCTGCGCGAGGAGTATCCGAGCGACTACAAGGACAACGGCATCACGGTCGTGCCCCAGCCGCAGGCGGGAATCCACCCGATGCTGAAGAACGCCGAGGTGGGACTCTCGTCCGTGGTGATGGCGGTCGTGGCGATCCTGCTCCTCATCGCCTGTGTCAACGTCGCCAACCTCTTCCTGTCCCGCGCCCGCGACCGCGCCCGCGAGATGGCCATCCGGCTCAGCCTCGGCGCCAAGCGCCGCGTCCTCATCCGGCAGCTGCTGGTGGAGAGCTTCGTCTTCGCGCTGGTTTCGGGACTCGCGGGACTGGGGGTGGCGTGGTGGGCGATCGGCATCGCGAACGGCATCTCGTTGCCGATGGACGTCACCTTCCGGCCGGGCCTGAGCGTGAGTCCGGTGGTGCTCCTGTTCACCCTCGGCGTCACGGTGTTGACGGGCTTCCTGTTCGGCCTGGCGCCGGCCCTGCAGGCCACGCGGCCGTCCCTCGTGCCGGCGCTCAAGGGCGAGGAGGCGGCGGGTGAGTCGCGGTCCCGGCTCACGCGCACGCTCGTGATCGCGCAGGTGGCGCTCTCGATCGTGCTCCTCGTTTCCGCCGGGCTGTTCCTCCGCAACCTCTCCGAGGCCACGCGGGTGAACAAGGGCTTCGAGGCGAATCATCTGCTCATCGCCGCGGTGGATCCCGGCCTGCAGGGCTACACGCGTGCCCGCACGGATGCCTTCTACCGGCAGCTCAAGGAGAAGCTCACCGCGAATCCCGACGTGGTCGCGGTCGGCTATGCGACGTACCTGCCGCTCTCGTTGAACGAAAGCGACAGCGGCGTGCGGATTCCGGGGTACACGCCCGGCAAGAACGAGAACATGTCGATCCAGAATTCCTCGGTGACGCCGGGCTATTTCCGCGCGATGGGCATCCCGCTGCAGGAGGGACGGGCGTTCCGGCCGCAGGACGACAGCGGCGCCGTCCACGTGATCATCGTGAACGAGCAGTTCGTGCATCGATTCTGGCCGGGGCAGGATCCGCTGGGAAAGACGGTGCACACCCACGGGCGCGACTGGACGGTGGTCGGCGTGGTGCCGACGGGCAAGTACTTCAGCCTGGGCGAGGAGCCGACGGCGTTCTACTTCACACCCGAGGCGCAGGAGTGGTCCTACGGCCTGTCGATCGCCATCCGGACGCATGGCGAGCCGACCGCACTGATCCCGGCGCTGCGCACTGCCGTCGCGTCTCTCGACCCGAACATTCCGCTGAGCGACGTGCGGACGATGGACAGTCACCTCGGAATCGCGCTGCTGCCGGCGCGAGTCACGGGCTGGGCCCTGGGAGTCTTCGGGCTGCTCGGTCTGCTGCTCGCGTCGGTGGGGCTCTACGGCGTGATGGCCTATTCGGTCTCCCAGCGAACCCGCGAGATCGGGATTCGTATGGCGATCGGAGCGGGGAGCGCGTCCGTCATTCGACTTCTCATGCGTCAGGGACTTACGCTAGTGCTGGTGGGCACGAGCGTGGGGTTGATCGGGGCCGTGGGCGCGGCCCGACTGATCCGCGGGCAGCTCTACGGAGGAACGGGTCTCGACCCTGTGACGTTCGCGGTGGTTCCGGTGGTGCTTGTAGTGGTCGCCATGGGCGCCATCTGGATTCCCGCACGACGCGCGGCAGCGCTCGACCCCGTCACGGCGCTCCGTCAGGAGTAGGGATTCCCGGGAAACAAAGAATTTCGAAGTTTGGTTGCTTCGCGGATTAAAAAATTCTAACTTTGGGGCGTCGATGGCCCCCGTCGACGGCGTGACGGTTGCAGAAGTGCGCGGCCGACGCCGATCGTCGGGGCAATTACGGACCCCCTACTGAATCATCGCCCACCACAACGTGCCACCACGCAAACGGAGTACGTCCAAGAAAGCCCGCGCGCATTCGGAGAATGAAGTCATCTCCAAGGCCCGCCTGGCGGACGAGATCAAGAAGGTGATTGCCGAGAAAGGGCTCACGCAGACCGCGGCTGCGGCCGTGGCCCGCGAGGCGCAGTCCCAGATGTCACTGGTGATGTCGGGACATCTACAGGGCTTTTCGGCGAACCGCCTGATCCGAATTCTTCTTCGGCTCGGTCGAGACGTCGAGATCATCATTCGCCGCGCGGGCGTTCCCCGTCGTGGCGGTCGAGTGAAGATCACCGGAACGGGAGCGGCCCCCCGCACGAGCGCTCGCCGGCGCTGAGCCGGCGTCGGCCTCCCAGTAGCGTCCGGGAGACTGGAAGCTGTAGCCCTTCCCTTTGACGGTGCGGAGTGCCTGCGCGAGCCCGACCTTGCCGAGCTTGCGCCGCAGGTAGAGCACGTACACGCCCACGATTCCCGGCGTGGGCGGGCACTCCTCGGCGTCGCCCCAGACCTGCTGCAGCACGTCCTCGCGCGAGAGCGTGGCACCGCCACTGTCGACCAGGCAGCGGAACACCGCGAACTCGCGCGTCGTGAGCGTGACGTGCTGTCCGTTCGCGCTCACGGTGCGGCTGGCCGGATCGAGCTGCATGCCGTCGGGCCCCACGGACAGGGGCCCCGCCATCGGCGCCGCCTGGCGGAACTGCCGCCGGATCCGGACGATGAGCTCGCCCCATGCCCAGTCTCCGTCGCACGACACAAAATCATCCACTCCCACGGCCAGCAGGCTCGTGAGGACGGACGCGTTCGCCTCGGAGGTGACGACGACCTGCGGCACGCGCTCCCATCGGTCGCGGAGTCGCTGCAGGGCTTCCACGTGGTCGGCGGCGATCGGCGGCGGAAGGTCGGCGACGATCACGTGTGGCGTCTTGGCGCCCAGTCGCCACAGTCCCGCGGCGGACGACCGCCATGCCAGCGTGGTGGTGAAGATCCCGTACCGGCCGAGCGCCCGCTCCAAGGTCGCCACACGCGAGCGCACCCGCCCGACGATTAACACCGTCGGCAGTTGAGACGGAATCCGGTCTGGCTTGCGGCGTGGACTCATGGGGGAACGGCTCTGCACCCGGCTTCGGCGTGCACCGCGAAACACGAACGGCGGGACCTGCTCGACCGAATCTAGGGTACGGACCGGTCCCGGGGGTTACATCATGGGCAACTCGGCGAGCCGTGGCAAGTCTTTCAACCGCGGGTGCGCAGCCGCATCTGGAAGGCCTGCAACACGGTGCTCAGCCCCCCTCGCTCGTGCACCTCACCCGCCCGCAATCCCGTGTAGCGCTTCATGGCGTTGCGCAGCGACGTGGCAGACGGGTAGTCCAGTTCGAGTGCCACCCACTCCACGGTCTGACCGGTCGCCGCCTGGAGATGGGCGGCCAACATCAGACGGCACCATCCGATCAGCTCGGCGGGGGCCGGACCGCCGGCCCGGGCACACTGGTTGAGCAGCGTCTTCCGGTGAACGCCCAGCACTTCGGCCAGACCGGCCACGGTCCGTCCCTTGTCAGGGTGCATGAGACAGGCGTGGGTGATATGCCCCAGTCGTTCCGGAAGAATGGGAACGAGCCGCGCCGACACGCGTGCCGCTGCACATGCCCGTTGGGCCGAGGCGATCACCGACCGGATCGCCATGCCTCCGTCATCCACGCCGACGAACATGAACTCATGCACGCCGGCCTCGGACATGGCGCGGATGTCCACGGACTCGGTGACGCCGGTATGGCAGTGCGCGATGACCGGCGTGTCGGGCGCGGCGCGGAGCAGCTCGCGCACGACGCGGGGGCCGTCTCCCCCGCCGGTATCGCGCGGCGCGACGATCACGGCCAGCGGCGGCGGGCTCGCGTCGCACACCCGCTCGGGCAGCTCGCCCAGCGACCCGACCCACAGCGCCAGCGCCCAGCCCCGGAGTGCACCGGTGATCCGGGCCCGCTCCTTCTGGTTCGCGACGTACCCCACGATCTGCGGTCCCGACGGTTCGGGCATGATGCAACATCCAAGAATGCTGAATTCCCAATCTGGAAGGAGGCGGCGCGGAGGCACAACCCCCCGAACGGCCGGGCTCGATCGGTTCCGACGCCCGCGGGTCTCAGCCGCTACCGTTTCACCGCGAAGAAGATGGCCGTCACCGTGGCCGCGAGCGCGATGACCCACGGGACCCAGACCGGGATGTTCGACACGGCCCCGGCCGGCCCGCTCGCCGCGGCCCGCGCGCCCCGCGGGGGCGTGCCGCGCAGGGCACGGACGATGTCGTCGGCCCGCTGCGGGCGGCGGTCGGGGGACTTCTCCAGACACTGCATCACGACCTTGGCCAGCGGCGCGGGCACGCCCTGCCGGCGCTGCGAGATCGGCTGCGGGGGCTCGTTCGCATGCGCGGAGAGCACCATCGCTGCGTTGCGGCCGGCGAAGGGTGGATGCCCGGTGATCATCTCGTACGCCACCACGCCCAGCGAGTAGATGTCGGCCCGGTGGTCGAGGCCCGGATCGCCCGCCGCCTGCTCCGGCGGGATGTACGTCGGCGTGCCCAGGGTGGTACCGCTGCGCGTGATGCGGGCCGCGGCCGGGTCGTTGGGGTCGACGTTGGCCGCCGCCGTGATCGCCTTGCCGATCCCGAAGTCGAGCACCACGGCCTTGTCGTGGAAGAACATCACGTTCTCAGGCTTGATGTCGCGGTGCACGATACCCAGCTGATGGGCGTAATCCAGGGCGCTGGCCACTTCCTCGAGAATCCGGGTCACGTTCTCGATGCTCATCGGGCGCTCGCGGCTCATCCGTTCGCGCAACGAGTCGCCGTCGACGAGGGGCATCGTATAGTAGACGGAATTGGCGGCTTCACCCGAGGTGAGCAGCGGGACGATGTTCGGGTGCTGCAGCCGCGCCGCCAGCGCGATCTCGCGCCGGAACCGCTCCGCCGACAGGCCCGCGATCAGTTCCGGCGAGAGCACCTTGATCACCACGGTGCGGCCCAGCGCTTTCTCGCGCGCGGCGAACACGCGCGACATGCCGCCGCGCGGCAGCTCGCGCTCGATCACGTACGTGTCGCCAAGGGCCGATTGGAGCTGTTCGCGGAGGCTAGTGGACACGGCGGGTCTCACGGCGACGGGGGTAAGGGGAATGTACGGATGGGCTGGGAGAAGGGCAAAGAATGAAACGGGGGATGCCAGGGGAGAAACGGCGCACGACCGAAACGACGCAGGACCCGGGACGGCGCAAGACCGAAACGACGTGGGGCCGGAACTGCGCAGGACCGATACGGCGGGAAAACGGAAGGGAAACAGCGGGTTGAGGGGCAGCCATCCACCCGCCCTTTGGAAGCGGCACGTTCCACCGATTTTCCGCCCCGTCGATCTGGCGTCACTCCGGCTCTGCGGGTCACCGGCCCTGCGCCGTCGGCGGCCGTGCGTGGGTCCGGCCCTGCGCCCTCACTTCGTTTCGTCCCCTCCCCCCGGCCCATCCTCCTGTGTCCGATACATCACGTGCTTGGCGCCCTCGAGTACGACTTCACGCTCGTATGCCATCCCGACCTTCTGCATCACGTGCCGCGAGGCCTGGTTGGTGGGTCGCGTGATGGCGACGACGGTGTCCAGGCCCAGACGGTCGCGGCCGATGTCCACACACTTGGTCGCGATCTCGGTAGCGAGCCCCTGTCCCCACCAGTCCGGGTACAGCGCGTAGCCGATCTCCACCTCGGGCGCCCCCGCCACGTCGAGATGGCGCACACACGCCCGTCCCACCACCACCTCACGGTCCGGAGTCGTCACGATCCAGATGCCGAAACCGTAGCGGTCCCAGTGCTCGAGGTTGCGCTCCAGGTACGCGAGCGATTCGTCGTCGTCCCGGAGGCCGCCCAGGTTGGCCATCACGCGCGGATCCTGATGCATCCGGCGGATCTCCGGCAGGTGATCCGGGCGCAGCCGCTCGGCGAACAGACGACGGGTGGTGAATGCGTCGAGGTCCATGAGAGGACGGAAAGAAGATCGCACTACGCGCACCAACCGAGGATCGACGCCCGGCCCCACATCCTGATTTCGACCGGCGCCGGGCACCGCATAATCTCTAGACATCTGCCTTACAGATCAAGGTCGCGCCCGGGAATGTACCCTGTACCCATCCGTCAATGTTGTCAGAAACGCAATGATGTCACGAATTTCCGGCTCCGTCAGCGCCGGACGATCGCCGGCATGCCGGTCGAGGGGAGCATCGATGGTGTCAATATTCTGACGGTCCCTGAGCGGCAAATCGTCGAATTTCTCGACAGTGCCATCGGCTGCCCGGGGATAGATCCGCGCGCTCCGGGTGTCCCGGAAGTCATAGAAGTCCAAGACCTGCCGGAGCGTGTGGTAGACGCCGTTGTGGAAGAAGGCACCGCGAGTGGCAACGTTGCGCAGCGACGGCGTCCGGAACATTCCGCAGTACTGCGTGGCCGTTGCGAGATCGGTACGGAAGGGGCCGCAGAGGCCGAGGTCGTAGTACGCAGCCTGCCGGTTGGCCGCGAGCGCGGAGTTGCGTGGCACGCCCAGGGCCTCGTACTGGTAGTCGGTGAACATCGGCGGGCGGCGGTCGGGACCGGGGCGGGACACGTGACAGGCGGCGCAGTTCCCCTTGTGCGGGTCCTCGAAGAGCTGGAGCCCGCGGGCCTCGGCCGGAGTGAGCGCCGCCTTCCCCTCCAGGTACGCATCGTACTTGCTGGTATACGGGTGGAACGTGGAGTCCTCGATCTCGAAACGCGCCACGGCGAACATCGCCTCGTCGATCAGGCGGCGCGGATCGGCGACCGCCTGCGCACCGAACAGTCGGACCAGTCGCGTGCCGTACAGGCGCCGGATGCGCGCCGAGACCCCGAGCGTGTCGGCGTTCGCCATCTCTACGGGATTGAACAGCGGCCCCATGGTCTGCGACTCGAGCGTGTTCACCCGTCCGTCCCAGAACAGGCCGCCCCGGGGCACCATGGCGTTGCCGGCTCCGGTGGAGCCGGCGGTCTTGCGCGGACGCGTCGCCATGGCTGTCGCACTGGTCGCGGCGAGCGCTGCCACGTTCACGTGCTCGGCTTCGGGCGTGTCGGGGCCGATGCTGAAGTTCGGCACGCGGTCCAGATAGCGAAGACTCGGCACCGCCCGCGCCCCCTGGTTGTGCAGATGGGGACCGCCCAGCTGCACCGCCTGGCTGTCCGGCGGACCGTACGCGTGGGCCGGGCTGTGGCACGAGGCGCAGGAGAGCTTCCCGGATCGCGACATCCGCACGTCGAAGAAGATCGCCCGGCCCAGCTCGGCGGTCGGCGACAGCGGCGCCACCGGATTCCGCACGAGCTGGACGGGGTGCGGGTCCACGAGCGGCAGGGGGTCCCCCCCGTGCACGCGACCGCACGCGGCGAGCGCCACTCCCGCCGCGATCGATGCCTCTACAACAGTGCGCAGTCTCGACACCTCATGGATCCACCGACTCACCACGTCAATGCGGCAGCTGCCCCGACGGCGTCGTGGTGACGAGCCCCGTCGAATCGTTGAGAAAGAGCGTGGGCGTGTGGCCGGTTCCCGCGAAGTCGAACAACCCGTCGATGGAGCCGGTGCCGGCGTCGAAGCTTCCCCCGCCCAGCCGCTCCCCGTGCAGCCAGTTGTCCTCGATGAACTTCGTCACCGACGCCTGCGTGATCAGCGTGTGCCCCACGTAGTTCTGCCGGGCCCAGGGCGAGATGACGATGAACGGGATCCGGGTGCCGGGCCCACACCGGCCGTTCACCGGGCCGGTGCCGGCGACGCCGCCGAGCTGCGGCGTCGTGCCCTTCACCCCGCAGCGCCCCATGCCGTCGAGCCGGTCGGCCTCGGGATCGAATGAGGCGTTGGTCACCGGGGTGAACCGGTGGTCGTACCACCCGTCGGAGTCGTCGTAGAGGATGATCACCGCCGTCTGCTTCCAGTCCGGCTGTTGCATGAGGAAGTTCACGACCTGCACGTAGAACGTCTGCTCATCGATCGGGTCGGAGTAGCCCGCATGCCCGTCCTGGTACGCCGACGCCTTGAGGAAGGCGACGGCCGGGAAGTTGCCGGCCTTCACGGCGTCGAAGAAATCGTGCAGGCCGTACTGGTGGTTGGCGGCGTCGCCGTCGTGTCCGATCATCGCCGTCGACGTGGGGCGCATGTGCTTCGGGTTGGCGGTCGACGGATAGTACTGGAAGGGCTCGTGGTGCGGGATGTAGTCGAAGGGCGCGTAGTCGACGATGTCGGAGAACGTGTCGCGGAAACAGCCCTTGGTGCCGTTCGGGTTGACGATCGTGGTGTCGAAGCCGCCCTCGAACCATCCCCAGCTCACGTTGGCCGCGCTCAGCAGGTCGCCGATGTTCTTCCCCGTCATCGACACGGCGTTCAGCGTGTCGGAGCAGATGTCGTGGGCGGGATCGACGTCGCTGATCATCGTCTTCCCGCCCTGGCCGTCGTCCACGTAATACGCCTTGTAATTGCTCAGGACGAGCTTCATGCCGTTCGTCTGCCCGCTGATCAGATTCAGGGCGCCGGGGGTGGAGGGCCCGTACTGGTCGGTGTAGGCGTTGTCACTCATCGCGAAGTGCTGGGCGTAGTTCCAGAGCGCCGTCACCGTGTTCCCGTCGAAGTAGCCCATCACCATGCCGGGCGTGGCGAAGGCCCCGGGCGCGCCCGCCAGACCGCGGCCCGTGTACTTGGGAAAGAGGTCCATCCGCCCACCGTCGTATGCCATCTGCTCCAGGGTATAGTTGTGGGACTGGTCGGCCGTGGCCGCCTGCGACCGCGCAATGCGAAACGGATTGCTGGCGTCGGGCGCGTTGTCCCTGTTCGTGAAGTTGGGATTCCGCGTGAGCACGGAGTCGGTGAAGCCGTCCACTGCCGGCGTGTTCGCCAGCGGCGTGAACGCGGGCACGCCGGGCGGATTCTTCGCGTGCGGATAGGTGCCGAAGTAGTGGTCGAACGTGACGTTCTCCCCGTAGAGCACCACGAGGTGCTTGATCGGCGTGGCCGTGGCCAGCCGGTCGGCGGGGACGTTCCCGTGTCCGCACGCGCCGGCGGTGAGCAGGAGAGCGAGCGCGGCGGCGAGGAGGCGCACGCCGGCGGATCTGGTGTGCATGTACGGCTCCGGGAGTCCGGAAAAGGTCGTGAGGGCGAAATCTGGCCTGCGCCGCCGGTGGCGCGGCAGGGCCCGGGGCACGCTGGACGTTAGGCGGCCGCGGTCACGGGATGGCGGAGGGCCCGTAACGGGCGGACGACGGTGCGGAAGAGGCCCCCGGGGGGAGCCGGGGGGCTCATGAACGGGGGCGGCGGGGCGCTCAGTGCGTCCGTCCGGTGTAGCCCTCGTGGTCCGTTGTCTCCATGAACTTCGCCCCGTT
>JBJKRG010000312.1:0-21724 GCA_046704805.1 Gemmatimonadaceae bacterium | reverse complement strand
CGGCGCGCCGGGCCACCGGTGGACGGCGCGATGACCAGACCGCCGGGACCGCAGCCGCATACGATGAATCGACTGTCGGGCGACCACGAC
The DNA here is from genome assembly GCA_046704805.1 of Gemmatimonadaceae bacterium. GTDB lineage: Bacteria > Gemmatimonadota > Gemmatimonadetes > Gemmatimonadales > Gemmatimonadaceae > JAGWRI01. Next base: position 21,634 of record JBJKRG010000312.1, on the reverse strand, counting down.
GGCATCCCCACCGGCCCCAGGGTGTCCGAGCCGAGGACGATGGGCAGGTAGTGCGGCGCCGACCAGTGGCCCTCCGCATCTCGCGTCACGATGTGGACCGCAGGATGCGTCGCCCACGTCGCCAGCAGCATCACGCGCCGGCCGTCCGGCGCCCACTCGGGAGAGCGCTCGTCCTCCGTGCCGTCGGTCAGCGCCGTCGGCGCCCCGCCGGAAACGGGGATCACGTACACCTGGCGCCGATCGTCGCGAAAACGATGGAAGCCGATCTCACGATCGTCGGGGGACCAGCTCGCCCAGTACGACGCGACGGTATCGGCGGTCACCTGGCTCGGTTCCGCGCCCGGCACGTCGAGCCGCATGCGATACACCTGGACCGTCCCCCGCCGGTCGGAGCTGAACGCGATCCATCGGCCATCGTGCGAGACCCCGATGTTCTCGATGGTCTGGTCACCCGTGGTGACCGGCGTGGCCTGGGCAATCGAGACAGTCCGGTGGTCCGGCACGGCGATGGACCAGACGTTGGACGTTTCGGTAAAGCTCGAGTAGGCGAGCCGCGAGCCGTCCAGGGACGTGCCGATGCCGTGCGCCTGCAACCCGGTCGTGAGCCGCACCGGCGGTCCGGTCGGCGCGCCGGCCGTCGACAGGTCGACTTCATAGATGTCGCGGCTGCCCTCCCGATCGGAAACGAAGAGCAGATTTCCCGAAGGGGTCCACGCCGGGCTCACGTTCAGCGACCCGTCGCCGGTGACGCGCGTCGGCGGCCCGCCCTGCGCCGGGGCCAGCCAGATGCTCGTGGGACCCTGGTTGCCCAGGTCCGCAATGCCGATGTATTGCACGTTCCCCGAGACGAACGCGATCCACCGTCCGTCCGGCGACCAGGCCGGCGAGTGCATGTCCCAGATCGTGGTGACGAAGCGCGGTGTGCCCCCATCAATGGGTGCCGCGAAGAGTGAGTCGTGCGACACGTAGACGAACGACCGGCCGTCCGGCGCGACGGCGACGCCGCGGTCGAATCGCGTGCCGGCCACGAGCAGCCGCGGCGCGCCGCCGAGTGCCGCGACCGTCGCCACGCCCCGCGGTGAGTCGAAGACGATGCTCTGGCCGTCGGGAGTCCAGGCCGGCCACCGGCCGCGCGCGTCGGCGTCATGCACGACGCGGACGGCGTCGGTCCCTCCTACCTGCCGCACCATGAGGTCGCCGCGCGAATCGGAATAGGCGACGAACCGTCCGTGCGGCGAGAGCCCCGGAGTGAGCTCGAGCCCCGGGTCGCCCGTCACCTGCTGAACCCGCCCCAGTCGAACGAGCCCGGGACGAGCAGGCCCGAGTAGACGGAATCCCAGTGGTACCAGGAGGACGACCGCGATGGCGACCGCGACGAGCAGTGCCCAGCGAACCCGCGGGCGACGGGTGTTCGAATGCGCGTCGGCCGGTTCCCTCGCCGTGGTTCGGTCCGCGGACGCTGACTGCATGTCTTCGCGCACCGACGCCGGCGGCGCCGCCCTACCCGGCTCAGCGGCCGGCCGCTCCGGAGGAGGCGCCTCGAGCATAGCGCCATCCGGCGCACCGGGCCGCGCACGCAATTCCGCGACGAACGCGGCCACGTCGGCGTCCGGCTCGAGATTCAACTCCGTGTGCAGCATCGTCGCATGCACGTGCGCGTGGCGGAGGGCAGCGGCGGCGTCTCCCGTGTGGTCCAACGCGCGCATGAGGCGGAGCGCAATGCGCGAGCTGTACGGATCCTGCGCCGCGAGCAGGCGCCACCAGTGGACCGCGTCACCGAATCGATCCGACTGCTCGGCCGTCTCGGCGAGCGCTTCGAGCGCGCGGGCCCGTTCGCGGAGGAGTGTCTCGCGCTCGGCGTCCACCCATCGCTCCAGCTCGTCCGCACCGGTCAGGTAGTAGCCGTCCAGGAACGGCGCCGTGTGCAGCTCGACGGCGCGCTGCCAGTCGCGGGCGCCGATCGCCTCGAGAAACTCCCAGGCGTCGCACGGCAATTGCTGCGGGTCGAGCCGCAGCTCGTCCCCGACCCCGATGATCGCCTCGCCTCCCACGGCGCGATTCACGTGGTAGATGGAGTCGGAGAGCAGCGGCCGCCCGCGCTCGGGATCGGCGTCCGGCCACAGGTAGCCGATCAGCTTGTCGCGCGTGAGCCCGTGCTGCCGGGCGACGGCGAGAAGGGCCAGCAGGGCCAACCTCCGGCGCTGCACCGCGCGCCCGGTCAGGGGGCCCTCGGGTCCCTCGATGGAAGCGCTGCCGAAGAGCTTGAGCCGGAACAAGACGTCGTCGTCCGAGAGCTGGGGGGAGTGGGAAGGGGGGGAGGGGAGCGCAGCTATCCGCCGGTAGCCGCCTCGCGGCCAATGTGAAGTCGTGCGGCGACGCGAGGCAAGGCTCCGGCGGGAACCTGCGCCTACGGCATGTGCACCTGTGCCGTATCGGGCAATACGCGGACCCAGATGTTGCGGAAGCTGATCGGCGCGCTCGGATCACCGTGCGCCTGCAGCTTGATCGGCTCCGGTCCGTGCGCCTTGTAGTGCGGCTTGCCGATATAGAGCGTCGGTCCCAGGAGCGGGACGTGATTCTGCACCAGCACGCCGTTCTGGAACGCGGTCACGTACGCGGGCGTCTTGAGCGAGCCGTCGGCGTTGAACGTGGGCGCCGTCCAGACCACGTCGTACACGTTCCACTCCCCGGGTGGGCGCATGGCGTTCACGAGCGGCGGGTACTGCTTGTAGATCGCCGCCGCCTGGCCGTTCACGTACGTCGAGTTGTGGTACGAGTCGAGGATCTGGATCTCGTAGCCATCATCGCCGGGACCGGTGGACGCGAGGAAGAGTCCGCTGTTCCCGCGCGCCTGCCCGGAACCGGTGATCCCCTTCGGCACGCGCCACTCGAGGTGCATCTGGTAGTTCGTGAACGACCGCTTCGTTTCGATATTGCCGTCCTTCTTGTTCACCGTGAGCACGCCGTCGTGCACCACCCATCGCGCCGGCGAGTGGTCCTGTGCCGACACCCACTGACTCTCGTCATGGCCATCGAAGAGCACGATGGCGTCGGAGGGCGGCGCGAGATCGGTGCGGCCCGGAGTGACGACGGCCGGGACGGGCTTCCAGACCTCGGTCTCTTCGGGGCGGGGGCGGGGGCGGGTCTTCGTGTTCTGTGCGGTCGCGGTCGAGGCGGCGGCACAGACGAGCAACAGGGCGGCAGTGAGGGCGGGCGCCTTCATGGCGGGACTCTCCGACGGAGTGGCGTGCGCATCGGGGGTGCGTGGATCGTGCACCCGGACGGCTGCTGCCGCAACCACCCGCCGCCCCGTTGCTCCGCCTCGGTGCGCCCCGGGGGGCACTTCCCCGGGATTTCGCGCCCGGCGATCATTTTGTATGCCCAAACGCACGATCCTCGTGATCGACGACGAACCCCAGATCCGACGAGTGGTGCGGAACGCGCTTGCCTCCGAGGATACGCGCGTGCTCGACGCGGCCACCGGATCCGAAGCACTGGACGTTGCGGCGGCGGAGCAGCCGGACCTCATCCTCCTCGACCTCGGCCTTCCGGACCGACCGGGCATCGACGTCTGCCGGGACCTCCGCGCCTGGACCAACGTGCCCCTGCTCGTGCTCTCGGCGCGTCATTCCGATGCGGAGAAGGCCGAGTTGCTCGACGCCGGGGCGGACGACTACGTCACCAAGCCGTTCAGCACCGTCGAGCTGCAGGCTCGTGTGCGCGCTCTCATCCGCCGCCATGTCAGGAGCGAGTCGACCGAGGGGAACACCATCTTCACCGCGGGCGATCTCACGGTGGACTACGTCGCCCGAACGGTGAAGCTCCGGGGCGAGGAGGTTCATCTCACGCGGATCGAATGGGAGCTCCTGCGGGTGCTCACCACACACGCCGGCCGCACGATGACCCACCAGCAGCTCTTCGACCGGGTTTGGCACGGCCGGTCCTACGGCGACGCGCAGGCGTATCTTCGCGTCCACGTGGCCCACCTCCGGCGCAAGCTGGAGGCCGACCCGGTGCGGCCGCGCCACATCCGCACCGAGGCGGGGGTCGGCTACCGGTTCGTCGCCGACTGACCATGTCCCGCGCGTGGGCTCGCCTGCTTCCGCTCATGGGCTGGACGGTGGTGCTCGCCGCCTGCGCCGGCGGGATGGTGGCGATCCGGCCGCAACTCGGCAGCGCACACGTCGCCCTGCTCCTCCTGCTCGTCGTGCTCTTCGGCTCGGCGGCGCAGGGGCGGACTGTGGGACTCTGGCTGGCCGTGCTGTCGTTTCTCGTCTTCGACGTGCTGTTCATCCCGCCGTACGGCACGTTGGCCGTGCGCGATTCGCTGGACTGGATCGTCCTCGTCGTCTTTCTGGCGACGAGCGTGGTCGCCGCACAGCTCCTGGCGCGCGCTCAGGAGCAAGCGCGTGCCGCGGAGTCCCGGGCCGCCGAGATCGACCGGCTGAGCGCGGAACGCGTCCGGCTGATCGCCGACGCGCAACATGGCGAAGCGCTCCGTGAAGCCGACCGGCTGAAGGACGCGCTCCTGGCGTCGGTCTCGCATGACCTCCGGACGCCGCTCACCACGATCAAGGCCCTGGCGCACGACCTTTCCGCACTCGGCGACGAGCGAGCCGAGATCATCGAATATGAAGCCGACCGCCTCAACCGCGTGGTGGCCGACCTGCTCGATCTGTCGCGGCTCAGCGCCGGCGCCCTCACGTTGCGCATCGAGGTGAACGCGGTGGACGACCTGCTCGGCGCACTGCTGCAGCAGGCCGAGCCGGCGTTTCCATCGCGGCGCTTCGACGTCCGGCTCCCCACCGACGACCCCATCCTCGTGGGGCGTTTCGATCTCACCCACACCAGCAGGATCCTGTTGAATCTGGTCGAGAACGCGGTGAAATACTCGCCGCCCGACACGCCCATCGAGATCTCGGCGACGCGCGACGGTACGGTACTGCGGCTTTCCGTGGGCGACCGTGGGCCGGGGATCCCTCCGGAAGAGGCCGATCGCGTGTTCGAGCCCTTCTACCGCCCCCCGGGCTTGCCGCCCGACATCGGGGGTGCCGGACTCGGCTTGTCGATCGCGAGGCGTCTGGCAGAGGCGCAGGGGGGAGCACTCTCCTACGCGGCGCGGGACGGTGGTGGCAGCCTCTTCACGCTGATCCTTCCGGCCGCCGACCTGTAGCGTCGGTGGTTCCCGGACGTCGTTGCGATTTCTTACCACGAGCCGATGCCGCGTTCACGCGGCCTTCACGCCGACGTTCGTACCTTGCGCGCAGGGTACCGTCATGTCCACCACCACCGGAATCGCATCCGTCGATGGGCTCCTGCTCGGACTGAGCGCGCTGACGCCTGAGGAGTGGCTGCGCATGGGACGGGTGGCCCAGGCCCTGGGCGCGGATCGCGCGGAGCCGGCGGTCGCCGAGCTGCTGGCAGAAGCCTTCATCGTCGACCGGCGCCTGCTGCTTGCCCGGTGGTACGCGCTCGACGCCGTCGAGACGTGTGTGGCGCTGGCCGCGCAGCGGTACGCCACGGGTGCCGGCCCCCTGTTCGCCATCGCGCGCCGGGCCGCACGCCGCGCCGTGCTCGCCGCGATCGCCCGGGAGGGTCTGACCGCGGCCGACGTCAACGTGCTGTGGGGTCCGGTACGAAGTGTGCTGGGGTCTCCGCCCGATCCGCCGGCTCCTGCTCCTCTTCGGGACTGAGATCGTATTCCATGAGGTCGCGCAGCCGATAGGCGTGGCCGAGCAGGTACGGCACCGCCACGACGACGACGTTCGGCTTGAACATCAGCGCCGTGCGAATGTAGAGCGCCGTCTTGTTGTGCAGGAAGTGCTCCCACCAGCGTCTGGGAACGATCTCGGGAACGATCACGGTGACCAGTTCCCCGGGCGAGACCATTCGCAGCGACTCGACATACTCCACGATGGGGCGGATCACCGAGCGATACGGGGAGGGAAGGACGACGAGCGGAATGTCGATGTCCCATTCCTCCCATTGTCGCTCCAGCCTCGCCGCCCGGTCGCGGTCGGTGGCCACGCACACCGCCACGACCTCGTCGGAGATGGTCGTCGCGTAGACGAGCGCGCCGGCGACCGCTTTCGTGATCCCGTTCACCGGCACGATCACGGTATGGTGCAGGGGAAGGATGGGGCTCTGCCCTTCGAAGCGGATCTCCCGCGCGAAGTCGGCGTAGTGCCGGTGAATCCTGACGAGCGCGGCGATGATCGCCGGGATGATCACGACGATGATCCAGCCGCCTTCGGCGAATTTCGTGACCACCTGCACCACCGTCACGAGCCCGGTGGCCGCGGCGCCCACGCCGTTGAGCGTCGCGCGCCGCCGCCACCCCTGCCCCTTCACCTGGCGCCAGTGTCGCACCATGCCGCTCTGAGAAAGGGTGAAGCAGACGAACACGCCCATCGCATACAGCGGAATCAGGCGGCTCGTGTCGCCGGAGAACGCGACGACCAACAGGACCGCCACCGCGCCCAGGACGATGATCCCGTTCGAGAACGCCAGCCGATCGCCGCGGGCCGCAAACTGGCGCGGCATATAGCCATCCTGCGCCAGGATGCTGGAGAGGCGCGGGAAATCGGCGAACGCCGTATTGGCCGCGAGCACGAGAAGCGCGAACGTCGAGTACTGGAGCAGGTAGTAGGCGAGCGAGGCCCCGAACATCCGGTGCCCGAGCTGCGACAGTACGGTCTGCGCCGCCGTGGGCATGACGCCGAAGTGGTGCGCCAGGTACGAGGTGCCGAGGAAGAACACGGCGAGGATCGTCACCATCCACATGAGCGTGGCGGCCGCGTTCCGCGACGCCGGTTGGCGGAACGCCTGCACGCCGTTCGAGATCGCTTCGGTTCCTGTCGCGGCCACGCCCCCTTCCGCGAATCCCCGGAGCAGGAGGTACACCAAGGCGAATCCCGTCACGGGGCGCATGGCGTGCTGCCGCACCGACACCGGATCGACTTTGAGGGGCGCCGACGGAACCCCTCCGCCGTGGCCGAGGAAGACGTGCACGAGCCCGGTGCCCAGCAGCGCCAGCATCATCGCGATGAAGACGTAAGTGGGCACGCTGAAGGCCGCCCCCGATTCGCGGACCCCGCGGAGATTGACCACGGTGAGCACGGCCACGGAGAGCACACAGAGCATCACGGTGTGCTGCTGCAGGCCCGGGTACGCAGAGGTGATCGCAGCCACGCCGCCCGTGATCGAGACGGCAACCGTGAGGATGTAGTCGGTGAGGAGCGCCGCGGCCGCGAGGAGTCCGGCACCCTGACCGAGATTCGCCTTCGCGACCGTGTACGATCCGCCGCCGTTCGGATAGGCGAAGATCGTCTGGCGGTACGAGAGACCGATGAGGACGATCACGCCGACGATGACCGCCGAGATGGGCACGACGTAGTTCAGGGCGGCGAAGCCGATCGCGCCGCCGACCACGAACAGGAACTGGTCGGTGGCGTACGCTACCGACGAGATCGCGTCGGACGACAGGACGGCGAGGGCGGTCTTCTTGGTGAGCCGCTCGTGCTCGAGGCGTTCGCTCGGCAGTGGGCGGCCGAACAGCAGCGTCTTGAGGCGTCGGTAGGGCGTCGGCATATCGAACGGTGGTGCGCGGCGCTCGACGTTCCGGTTCCGGGCCGCCGGCTCGCGCACGCAACCTTCTGAACGTGACGCCCCCGGGTTTCCGGCGCACAAACTTCGTATGAAGATTTTGCTCGATGGGCCGGCTGGAACGGCAGTTTACGGTGCGAACCCGTACGTCGGGTAGTATCGCTGCGGGAACGGAAAATGGGTCTGCTGCAGCGTCAACCGCAGCCCGCCGCTACTTTGCGTGAACGGTCCCGACATGCTCCCCACGAGATAGACCAACGAGTCGGAGCTGCTCCACGAGTAGCGTCCGGAGTAGTTCACCGTCGTGGTGTCGCTGCGTCCCGCCGAATCCACCCGCTCGGTGAGTGTCATGGCATAGGAGCCGCGACCGCACGGCGATAGGAGATACCAACTTCCGTTCGTTCTGAAGACCGTGTCGGCGTGCACCCTCGCACCATTCGGAATCAAGTACACGCACGAGGCCGGCATGAGAATGCCTGCCGGAACGGGCTCGAATGATTCGGGCGGTGCATTTCCGAGCGTGAGCTGACCGCTCAACGCCGTCGTCTGGACACCCGTGGTCGTGTCGGTGTGGGTGCAGCACGGAATGGCCTGCCCGTCGACGGTCACGAGCCGGTAGTTGCCGGCAATGCTCGGCGTATGGTGCGGGTCGACCAGGCTGCAGGCACTCAGCAGCAAGAACGCACCGCAGGCACACCAGGCACGGTACATGAGTGACCTCCTCGCGGGCGAGACATCCCTTCACCGCCCAACCGGTCGGCCCGCTCTCCGGTCACCCGCCCAGGAGATCCCTCAGTAGTACCACACCTGCGCGTGCTTCTTCCCCGGTTTGTTGACGTCGTCGCCGCCGAGCACGAGGACGTGCGCGACGCCGGAGGCATCGATGTACGTGAGCGCGGCTTGGTTGAACAGGTTACCGCCGCCCGCGGAGCTGATCGTGTGCGAGCCGGTGGCGCCGTTGACGCTTCCCACGGTGCCGTCACTGTTAATCTGGGCGTAGCTCTCCTCGGACGATCCGCTGCCGGCGCCGTTGTAGAGCCCGCCCGTCACGAGCACGGTGCCACCGGCGATGACGGCCGTGTGCTTGCTCACCGCTTTCGTGAGGGTCGTCGCGTTGACCACCCACGGACCGGTGAGGTCGCCGGTACGCAGATTGATCTTGGCGAACGTGATCTGGTTGAGCTTCGTCGCGTTCTGCGTATAGCTCGAATCGTTGGGCGTGACCGCGGCACTGTCACCGCCCCAGACGTAGAGATACCCGCCGAACTGGCTCAGCGGTGCATACGCGCGGGCGAACGGGAGTGCCGGCTCTGACTGCCAGGGGCCGAGTGCGCCCGTGGAATCGATGCGGGAGCGGTACACGGTGGCCTGCGGCGCGTTGCCCGTGGTCGCTCCACCTTCGATGTAAAGATCGCCACGGAAGATGACTGCGCCGAGGGAGTGCAGCGGCGCGGGAAGCGACGTGCCCAGCGCAGTCCACGACGTCACGGCGCCGAGGGAGTCGAGCGTGCCTCGCACGATCGTGGCGGTCGGAGTTCCGGAGGCATCGGTCGCCCCTCCCAGCACGTAGAGGTACCCCGCCGCGTTCTTGATGCGGGAATTGGCCGGCGTCGCCGCGACGGCCGCCTCGAACGCGATGGGGATGGGAAGCGAAGTCGTTGGCGTCCACGCCCCGAGTTGCCCGGAGCCCTGCACGCGCGCATAGAGCACGTCGGCGCGCGGTGCATACGTGCTGTCGGCTCCGCCGATCACGTACACCAGATTCTGGCTCGCCGAGTCACTGCCCACGCTGGCGAACACGGCCGCATGGCCGCTCACGCCCACCGGCAGCGACGTCGTGGCCGTCCAACCGATCGTCGACGGGCTGAAGGTGGCGTTCGACGTAACCGTGAATGTCAACGAGTCGCTCGTCCCGGTTCCGGTCGTCACCACCACCGGTCCGGTGCCCGCCCCGGACGGCAGTGTGGTCACGATGAAGGTGTTGGTCCAGTCGTCGGGACTCGTGATCGTCGCCGCGACCGTGCCACCGGCACCGTTGGAGAACAGCACCTGGCCGACGCCTTGATGATCTCCGAAGGCGTTGCCTTCGAGGATCACCGTGCTGCCGGAGTTACCCGACGGCCGGGTGGCCCCGTTCACGTAGCTGAGCGTGGGCGCGACGGCCTCGAAAGGCTGGGATCCCGTCGCCGAGCCCGATGCGTCGCTCACGCGCACGTTGTAGTTCGTGCCCGCGGTAACGCCCGTCGGCACGACGGCATAGATCGTCGTCGGGTTGGTAAGCTCCACCGAGTCTGCCGTGATCGAGCCGAGCGTGACCTTCACGGGGGCGAGAAACTCCGCGCCGGTGATGGTGAGCTCGGTGCCCACCGTACCCGTCAGCGGAGAGATCGACGTGATCGTGGGCGGAACACCGGGGCTGGTGCTCTTGGAACCGCCGCAGCCTGCGATGAGCGTGATGATCGCGAGCAGGGCAACGTGCGGCCGTCGAAGGACGTTCGCGAATCGAGACATGGATTCTCCCGCCAGAGCACGGGCGTGCGAGGTGCACTGCCCGCCGGCGGGCAAGAGACGCCCAACTGATACCCGAACGACTCGATGCGGCTCTGCGCCGTAACACCAAGCAGGACAAAGATTTGTGTGTGACTCAAGTCACCTCGAAATGGCTGCGTGGCGCACAGGCACGTCTTCTGTCCGGGACGTGGGCGGCTGCAGTCGACGGGCGTGTGCATCTGGAACACGACATGACCTCGCGAGGTAGAGCAGCCGCAGCCCGATACGACGGTGGTCGACGCAACGTGAGAGGGCACCGGAGGCAACGGCAGTTGAAGGTTTCGCGAACCCTGGACGGCGGAAAATCCGGTGTCTGCGCCAGACGCCTCGTGTTGCTGGCCGTTGCATGCGCTGTTCCGCTTTCCACGCCCGCGAACGTGGCTGCACAGTCCTCACCGCCTCACGTGTCCGTGGCTCGCACGAAACGCGTACCCGCGGACTCCGCCGCCCCACGCCACTGGACGGTGCGCATTGACTATCAGATCGGACGGCCCACGGGGTGGGTGCAGGTTCGCGAGAACCGGATCGACGGCACGCACCTGTCCTTCGGGCCGGGACTCGGCATCCACAGCGTTTCGACCCTCGGCCTGACGCTCACGAAGCCCGCCGGCTCGGGCACGGTCGGCCTGGCGGTCACCGGCACGACGCTGCGCGGCAGCGTGCTCCTCACCCAGCCCGTGTACTTCAACGGATCGACGCTCAGGAGCGGGACGGTGCTCCGGACGCGCACCGAGGCGGGCGATTTCCTGCGCGTCGTGATCGACTACGAGCACCGACTGGCGCGCATCGGGACGCGCGGCGAGCTGACCGGGCGCGCCGGCCTGGATGCAACGCTCCTGAACTTCCGGCTCAAGGGCACCCTCGACTCCAGCACGGTGGGCCACGAGACCAAGGAAGACTTCGTGACCCAGGAGCTGCCGACGCCGTTCCTGGGGCTCGAGCTGAAGCTGCCCGTGGGCCGCCGCACCGTGCTGCACGTCGGAGGCGACGGCGGCGGGTTGCCCTGGGTCTCGTCGTTCCGCTACGAAGGCGGCCTGGTCTCGCTGACGCAACGCAGGCTGGACGCCGACGCCGGGGTCGACGTCGCACTCGCGTCCCGGCTCGCCGTCGGTCTCGGGGTGCACTCGACGAGCTTCACGCAGTACGAACAGAGCCACGAGGACGGCAATGAGATCAGCCTGGCGAGCACGTCTGCGGTGGTGTCGCTGACCTGGGCATTCTGAGGGGCGTCTCGGCGGAGTCGCTCGAAGGCTGGCGCCGAGTGCCCCAAAGTCAGCAGGCAACACACCAGCGGCTCAAATCGCGGCTGTGCGCGCCCGGGTCAGTCCGCTCGCAGTACGGTCAGGGGATCGACCAGCGCCGCCCGCCGTGCCGGGAGGTAGCTCGCCACCCCGGCCACCACGACCAGCTGCGCCGCCGCCGCACCAATCGAGAGTGGGTCGCGCGCCGACACGCGATACAGCAACGACGCGATGAAGCGGCCGGCGCCGAGCGACGCGACGACCCCGATCACCGCGCCGACCAGCGCCGTGGCGAGGCCCTCCACCACCACCATCCGCACCAGAGTGCCGGCCTGCGCACCGAGTGCCGCGCGAATGCCGATCTCCCGGCTCCGCTGCACCACCGCGTAGGCCATCACGCCGTAGAGGCCCACGGCAGCAAGCACGAGCGCCAGCGCACCGAACGCACTGAACATGTTCGCGCCGATCTCCCAGGACCGGTACTGGGGGTCGATGATGTCCGTCAGGGGTTCGACCGACGGATATGGAATGTCGCCTCCGGCTGCGAGCATGGCACGTCGTACCGGGCCGATCATCCGCTCGGGATCACCCGCCGTGCCCACTTCCATCATCGACACGTCCGGCGGCCCGGAGTTCCAGTCCTGCTCCTGCGTCTCGATGGGAACGTACAGCTCCTGAGGGGGAGCCGCCGTTATAGAATACCACGGTGTGTCGGCCACCACACCGATAATCGTCGCGCACCGGTGCTCGTTGCGTGCCATGCGAACGCACGCGCCGATTGGACTCGCGTTTCCCCAGTAGTAGTGGGCCGCCGCCTCATTGATGATGGCAACGTTCGCGGTCGCAGTGTGATCAGCGGCGTCGAAGGAGCGGCCGGCGACGAAACGCCGTCCCGTCGCCCGGAAATATCCGGCGCTAACCGCGCGGCCCCAGGGAGCGACGTACGGGCCCGGCATCGCTGCCGCCTGGCCAGCGGTTGGTTGGATGTCGACCGCCCATGCGCTCCGGAAGGGCTCTCCGTTGGAGTAGCCGGCAGCCGTCACGCCGGGCAGCTCGCGCACCCGTTCAGCCATCGCCCGATACTCTGCCACGACCTCGGCGCTCGAGAGGCCCGCAGGCCTGAAATCCACGCTCGCGTACAGCACATGGTGGACGTCCATGCCAAGGTCCTTGTGCCGGATGTTCCGAAGGCTGCGCACGAACAGCCCGGCCCCCACCAGCAGTACCACCGTGAACGCCATCTGGGCCGCGACGAGCAGCCGCTGCGCACGCAGGCCGCCCGCGACGCTCCCGCTTCGTCCCTTCAGCACCATGTTCAGCTCCGATCGCGCGCCGAGGAGCGCCGGTGCCACGCCACACAGGAGCCCCGTGCCCAGCGCTGCGATGCCGGCGAAGACGAGCATTGGAATGGACGTCGCGTGAGCCGCGATCGGCACGTCGGGCGCCACCACATGCTGCACGAAGGCGGACGCCCAGGCCATGAGCACGAGGGCGGCCGCCGCTCCGGCGACTGCCAGCATGAGACTCTCGACGAAGAGCTGTCGCGCTACCCGCCGGCGGCCCGCGCCCAGCGACAGCCGGACAGCGATCTCGGGCAGCCGCGCTGCGGCGCGGGCGAGCAGGAGGTTGGCCACGTTGGCGCAGGCCACGAGCAGCACCAACACGGACACCAGCGCCAGCCAGAGCGACACTCTGGTTTCCGAGGGAACTGCCGGACCCCGCCCCACCGGTAGCGGCGCGAGCACGACGTGGGCGCCCTTCGCATCGGGCCTGTCGGCCTGGACCACGGCGAATGCGGCGGTTGCCTGTGCCGCCGTCGACTGACGGGAGGCGCCCGCCCGCATGCGGGCGACCGTGGACAGCCAGACGCCGTGGTCGGTACGAGAGAGCACGTACGGTGACACCATCGTCGTCGCCATGCCGATCGGCAGCCACGCGTCCACCCGCGTCAGATCGACTCCCGTGAAGTCGCGGGGGGCTACGCCGACCACCACACAAGGTTCGCCCGCAATGTCAACGGTGCGTCCGAGCACCCCGCGGTTGCCGTCGAATCGGCCCTTCCACAGCGCGTAACCGAGCACCACGGTCCTGGTCCCGGCGGCGCGCTCCTCGGCCTTGGTGAAGAACCGCCCCAGTGCCGGGTGCACGCCCAGGGTGCCGAAGAAGCTCGCGGTGACGAGTACCGCTTCGATGCCGGCGCCGTCTGCACCGCGCCCGATCGACGTCGGCTCCGGCGAGTACGCCGCCACGTTCTGGAATCCCGCGACGTGGTCGCGCAGCGCCTCGTATGTGCCGTAGCCGGTCTTCTGGATGGCGTTCGAGCCCGGAAACGCGAAGTAGATCCGCACGAGCTGATCAGGATGCGCGATCCCGATCGGCGGCCGGAACATGAGCGTGTCGACGACGCCGAACATCGTGGCGTTCGCGCCGATGCCGAGGGCGAGCGTGAGGACGACGAATACGGACGCCACCCGATGGTGCCGCAGGCTTCGGAGCCCGAACCGCACGTCCTGCCGCACGCCGTCGAGCCATTCCCGCCACCGAAGGCGATCCTCGCGGCGATGTGCGCCGGCCCTCAGCCTGCGCCGCGCTGTCGCCAGATCGCCGAACAGATACCGTGCTTCGTGCCGTGCCTCGCTCGGTGTCCGTCCCTCGGCTTCCAACTGGCGCGCCCGCTGCTCCAGGTGGAACGATATCTCCTCGTCCACGGCCGCGTCGACGGCATCGCGGCGCCGCAGCAGCAGCCGGAAGATCCGCTTCACACGGGGCCGGATCACGGCTTCCGCCCTTCCGGCGCCGGAGCCCCGAGGATGTCGGTGACCAGGCGGGCGTAACGCCCCCAACGCCGGGTCTCGGCTTCCAGATGCGCGCGGCCCTTACGAGTGAGCCGATAGTACCGGGCGCGCCGGTTGTTGTCGGTCACACCCCACTCGGCGGCCACGAGGCCGCGCGCTTCCATGCGGTAGAGCGCCTGATACAGTGCCGAGTCGTCGATGCCGAGTCCGCGACCCGACCGCCCCTCGAGCCAGGTGGCGACCTCGAAGCCGTGCATCGGGGTCCAGCTCAGCGCTTTCAGCACGAGCACGTCCAACGTGCCCTTCACCACCGGAAGCGGCTCGGAGGCCGGCATGGTATCTCCATCCAGAATCTGGATGGAGATAGTACTTCGCGAATTCCCCGTCAAGCCGGACTCGCCGGGCCGCCGTCGACTCGCCCGGCGCCTCGCCCCGCCCTACTTCTCGGGGTGCTCCCGGTACCAGTCCCGCCAGATGACGCGGTAGACCTTCACACCCTCGGGTATCCGGTTCAGCCCCGGGATCAGCGGCAGCAGCACCAGGACCACGAAGACGAGCCCCATGATGCCGGCCGCGATCGCGTCGGCGTTCGCCGAATTGCCGATCACGGGGACCTGGTAGAGGAACGTGTACGGCCAGAGCCACCACGCCCCGGGATAGTTCCCCGTCTCGTGGCTGATGCCCCACTGCCCACCCTGCATGTCCAGGTGCCCCGCCACCGCCGACTCGGCGTCGCCCTGCAGGAATAGCAGCGCCCGCGTGTTGTCGAGCGCGTACGGCTGGCGCCCGCTCGAGTTCAGCACCCCTTCCATGAACCCGGACCGCGCGAGCACGAGCATCCCGTTCATCAGGACGGGCACCGGCCCGTAGTCGCCCGCCGGAAGCTGGACCGAGTCGCCCACCACGGTCGCGCTGTCCAGCGCCTGCGCGTAGTGCGCCGCCCACGACGTCCGGTCGGTATCCGATGCGGAGTCGTACTGGTGCAGCGCGGCGTCCACGGGCGGGCTGATCCGCGCCAGCCCCGCCAGCGGCTGCAGCACGAAATCCTTCCGCGCGTCGATCGGCACGGTCACGCCCAGGACGTTCGCCGGCGCAATGCCCAACAACCGCTGCGCGTTCTCGGGATCCGCCGTGTAGGGCGGCCCGTAGGTCTGCAGGTCGTTGGTGCCGGCGAGATACCCGGAGACCAGCTTCAGGTAGCTGATCGGCTGCTGCTCGGCCACCGCCTGCGCGGTGAGCGCCGGGTAGTCCGGCGAGCCGAACACCGCGGCGAGCACGACGATGAGCACCACGGCCACCGCGAGGACCACCAATCCTTCTCGCAGGAGGTCGTACGGCTTCATCGGGATGCCCCGGAGGGTGGCATCCGATTTCGCGCTCATTCCTCCTTCTCCTCGGCGCCGATCGGCCGGACCGGGGCCTCGTGCCGGACGATCAGCACGTGGACGCCCACCAGGCACACGATCAGGAGCGGCAGCACGATGACGTGCAGCGTGAGCATCTGGCCGGTGTCGAGCGTGTTCATGATCGCGCCGATGCCCATCGCGTTGAAGGCATCCTTCGCCTGCCCGGAGATCCACTGCGAATCCCAGTTGGTCTGCAGGATGAAGCCGGTGAGGCCGGCGAACACCGAAAGGCCGAACGCGATCGCGCCGAGCGCCCACGCCGGCCAGCGTCCACCGCGCCACGCCGCCATGAAGAACTTGCCGAACAGGTGCAGGAGCATGCCGGCGAAGAACGTCTGGGCGCTCCAGAAGTGCAGCGAGTTGACGAAGTGACCCACGTTCGACTCGTGCCACCACCCGGGGCCGAACACGGCGATCACGGTGCCGGTCGCGATGAGCATGGCGAGCGCCGCGAGCGACAGGGCGCCGAACAGGTACACCACCGAATTCACGTACACCGGCATCCGCGTCGGCAGAGCGTCTTCCATGCTCAGCGTGTTCGCGACGAACTCCTGGGCGCGCCTGGTCAGGCTCATGACGCGCCCCCCGCTCCGTCGCCCGCACCGTGCTCGATCGCATCCGGCAGCCGCAGCCAGATGGACGCGACGAACGCGATGATGACCACCCCCCACGCCACGATGTTCGGGATGGCGAGGTTGAAGATCCCGAACACCACGTGAGGTACCGCCGGCAGACGCTGCACGGGCAGCTGGATCATGTCGTGTACCCCCCTGCACCGTCGCGGCATGCGAGCGGTGCCACACAAGGGGTACCGGCGACGCACCGGAAAGGTCCCCGAGGATGGAGCCGTTGGGAATTCACAAAGTTGAATCCCGCACGTGGCTCGTCACGGAGATCGCGTCCGCAACCCGATGACATCGCCCGCGCTCCGCGCCGTCAGGCCGCTTCGGCCTCCGACGTGGCGGGGCCCAGCACCATCCCGCGGATCTGCGCCAGACCGACGGACGTGCCGATGGCCGCCCCGATGGCGAGCAGGACGAGCGACGCCGGGAGGCTCAGCTTGACGGTCATCACCAGCACGATGGCGAGGGCCAGCCCCGTATTCGTCTCGCCGAGGACCGACGCGACCCGGTCGGGGAACGCGTCGTTCGGCAGCTCCTGGCCGGCGGCCTGGAGGCGGCTGATGTTCCGGCGCACCTCGGCGCCCCCCCGCGCGCCCGTCACCGCGCCGTTGGCCAGCAGGACGATGGCGCCGATGAGTCCGGCCTGCGCCCACCCCGTGCTCCACGTCCAGTGCATGCTCACCATGTAGGCGCCGGTCGCGATGAGCACCACGATCGCGATGGGAAAGACTTTCGCCGTGGACCCCATCAGCCGCGCCCAATCCATCGCCTCGCGGAGGGTGGAGGCACGGGCCCGTCGGTGGGAGGCGAGATGCATGATGCCGGCCGCGACGGCGGCGGCGAGCAGGGCCGACAGGTGCACGAAGAGTGCGATCTGGTAGGAGATCATGGGGGATCCGGTGGGTTGTGGGCGTGCTTGCGGGCGACGCGTGGTCCGTTCAGACATACGGAACCGGCTCCGGGTTGGGGCCGGCGGCCGGCGGCCGGAAAACGTATCAGCCCAGGGGACGTCCCCGGAAGACCGGACGGCGGCATGGGAATCCACGCCGGCGTTTCGTTACCCCGTTGGGACGGAAGCGGTGGGCGCCGGCCTACTCTCCGACCAGGTCGAACAGCGCGTCGTACACGTCCTCGACGCTCGGCTTCGACCAGTAGTCGCCGTCGCGGCCGTACGCCGGACGGTGTGCCGCCCCGGTGAGCGTGCGCGGCGTCGCGTCGAGCCAGTAGAACCCGTGGTCGCGTTCCAGGACCATGCGCATCATGTACGCACTCGCGCCGCCCGGAACGTCCTCGTCCACGAACAGCACGCGGTTGGTCTTCTTCAGCGACTCGACGATCACGCCGTTCAGGTCGAACGGCAGCAGCGACTGCACGTCGATCACCTCGGCCTCGAGCCCCGCATTTTCACGCAGCAGCCGCGCGGCCTCGAGTGCGATCGGGCAGCAGGCGCCGTAGGTGACGATCGTCGCGTCGGTGCCCTCGCGCAGCACCTCGGGCACACCGAGCGGGACGGTCATCGTTCCGATGTTCGACGGCATGCGTTCCTTCACCCGGTACGCGTTGAGGACCTCGACGACGAGCCCCGGGTCGCCCGACTGCAGCAGCGTGTTGTAGAATCCCGCCGCCCGCGTCATGTCGCGCGGCACCAGCACGTGGATCCCGCGCAGCGAGTCGATGATCATCCCCATCGGCGAACCGGAGTGCCAGATGCCCACCAGCCGGTGCCCGCGCGTGCGGATGATCGCCGGCGCCTTCTGCCCGCCTGCCGTGCGGTAGCGCAGCGTGGCCAGGTCGTCCGACGTCACCTGCAGGGCGTACAGCAGATAGTCGATGTACTGGATCTCGGCGATCGGTCGCAGCCCCCGCATCGCCAGGCCGATGGCCTGGCCGACGATCGTGGACTCGCGGATCCCCGTGTCGCCCACCCGCAGCTCGCCGTAGCGTCCCTGCAGATCCGCGAACCCCTGGTTCACGTCGCCCAGCTTGCCCACGTCCTCCCCGAAGGCGAGCACCCGCGGGTCGCGCTTGAGCGCGGCGTCGAAGCAGGCGTTGACCACACGGAAGCCGTCCACCTCGGGGGCGTCGGCCGCATACTCGGGCGGGATCACCGGCACGCGCAGCGCCGAGTCGTCCCCCTCCGCGTACAGGTGCGTGTGGTAGCGCTCCTCGTCGACCGGCTTCTGGGCATCGAGCCATCGCGCCAGCGGTCCCGACACGGACTCTCCGAGCACGCGAACCGCCGCCAGCGCGCGGCGGGCCGCCACGGTCACGTCGCGGCGCAGGGGATCCTTGCGGCGTGTCAGCTCGTCCCGCAGTGCCTCCACCCGCTCCCGCACCCCCGCACTCGCCGATGCCGCCGCGTCGTTCAGCAGTCCGAGCACGGTCTCCGCCTCGGCGCGGATCGGGTTCTCGTACGCCTGCCATGCCTCGTCACGCTCGGCGCGCACCCGCGCCGACTCCTCTTCCTGCAGCGCGTCCAACTCTTCGGCGGTGGTGAGCCGCGTGTCGATCAGCCACTGCCGCATCTTCACGATGCCGTCGTGCTCCTTCTCCCACTGCAGGCGCTTCTTCGACTTGTACCGCTCATGGCTGCCCGACGTGGAGTGCCCCTGCGGCTGCGTCAGCTCCGTGACGTGCACGACCGCCGGGATGTGGTCCGTGCGCACAAGGCCGGCGACGCGCTGATAGGTCTCCACGAGCGCCGAGTAGTCCCAGCCGCGCACGCGCGCCAGCTCGAACCCGTTCTTCCCCTTGCCGGTGCCCCGTCGGAATCCCTCGAGCAGCAACGAGATGTCGGACTTGGTCACCTGCAGCTCATTCGGCACCGAGATCCCGTAGCCGTCGTCCCAGACGGAGAGCAGCATCGGTACCTGGAGGACGCCGGCGGCGTTCACGGTCTCCCAGAACACGCCCTCGGCGCACGAGGCGTTCCCGATCATCCCGAAGGCGATCTCGTCGCCGTTGCGCGAGAAGTCGGTGAACTCGTGGAGCGCCGGCAGGTCGCGGTACAGCTTGGACGCGTACGCCAGCCCGAGCAGGCGCGGCATCTGCGAGCCGGTCGGGGAGCTGTCGGCCGCCGACTGCGGCGCGTCGGTGAGCCGCACCCAGTGGCCCTCGGCATCGATCGTCCGGGTGCCGAAGTGGGCGTTCATGCCCCGCCCGGCCGACGAGGGGTCCGCCTCGACGTCGGTGTGCGCGTAGAGCTGGGCGAAGAATTCACGGACCGACAGAAGCCCCAACGCCATCATCAGGGTCTGGTCGCGGTAGTACCCCGACCGGAAATCCCCCGCCTGGAAGGCCCGGGCGAGGGCCACCTGGGCCACCTCCTTCCCGTCCCCGAAGATCCCGAACATCGCCCGGCCGAGCATCACCTCGCCGCGGGCCAGCAGGCTCAACTGCCGGCTGCGCCACGCGATCCGGTAGTCCTCCAGGACATCTTCGGGGGTCAATGCTCCAGCGAGACCCGAGATTTCTGCGTTCGTGCTTGCCATATGCTCCTCGACCGCGTCGCTCCGTGCCGGTGGTGGAGGTCGTGAAGGGCACGGAAGCCGGTGTAGCTGCAATGGATGGGACTGCCCGCCCGCGCACGTCGGGCCTGGATACAGAAGATAGAGGGTTGGCGGCCTCTTGGTCACCGGAGCACCCCGATCGGGGCGCGGGCAGGCGTCGGGGGACGGAGCCCGGACCGGTGCCATTCTGGGGACTGGACGGACGCGGCCGACCCGGGGAACTTGTCGAGAATGCCGTGCCCTGGTAGTATTGCTATATAACCATGCACGACTATAGTAATCCAAACACCCGACTTCTCCTTCTCCGCCTCCACGCGCCCGGCCGCTGACGGCCGGTCGTACGGACGGCTGGAGGCTCGACCGCCATGTCTCGTCCTCGCATCACCTGGCGCTTCGCCCTGAACGTGCTCTTCTGGGTGGGCCTTGCCGGCTTCGTCGGCTATCGCGTCTGGCCGCAGGCGGCGCTCGCCGTGGGGGCGTCGGCCCCCGACGCCACGCCCGCCGCCACGGCCGGACCCGCCTACAGTCTGACCACGCTCAACGGGCACGTGTTCACCAGCAACGAGCTGCGCGGCCGCGTGGTGCTCGTGAACTTCTGGGCCACCTGGTGTCCCCCCTGCCGCTTCGAGATGCCGGGCTTCGAGTCCGTCTATCAGAAGTACAAGGACCGTGGGTTCGTCGTGCTTGGCGTCTCGATGGACGCCGGCGGGGAAGCCCCCGTGAAGCAGTTCCTGGCCGACCACCACATCACCTATCCCGTGGCCATGGCGTCGGGCCCGATGATGCAGACGTTCGGCAACCCGAACCTGCTCCCGACGTCGTTCCTGATCGACCAGGAGGGGCGGGTGCGCGGTGAGGTGCAGGGCGTCTTCGCCTCGGCGGCGCTTCAGCAGGCCGTGGACCGCCTGCTCGGCGAGTCGGTCGTTCGTCTCGACCGGGATGGCGCGCAGTGAGCGACCCCGCCACCGTCTCGTTCGGGCTCGCGTTCCTTGCAGGCCTGGTGTCGTTCGCGTCGCCGTGCGTCCTCCCGCTGGTGCCGAGCTACGTGACCTTCGTCACCGGGATGACGCTGGACGAGCTGACGGCGCAGGGACGCGACGCGGCCCGCCGCCGCGCGGCGCTGCACGCGGCGCTGTTCGTGCTCGGATTCACGCTCGTCTTCGTGAGCCTGGGGGCGACCGCGACGGCCATCGGCGCCACGCTGCGCCGCTCGCTCCCACTGTTGGAGCGGATCGGCGGCATCGTGATCGTCGCCTTCGGACTGTACATGCTCGGCTGGCTGCGGCTGCCGGGATTGATGCGCGAGCGGCGCATGCAGCTCTCGTCGAAGCCCGCGGGACTGGTCGGCTCCGTGCTGGTGGGCGTGGCGTTCGGCGCCGGTTGGACCCCGTGCGTGGGGCCGGTGCTGGCGTCGATTCTCCTCTATGCGGGAACGGCCACCACGGTGGTCCGGGGCATGTTGCTGCTCGGCGCGTACGCGCTGGGACTCGGCGTGCCGTTCTTCGTGGCCGCCGTGGCGTTCAACTGGTATCTGGCGGGCGCCCAGCGGCTCCGGCGGTGGCTGCGGCCCATCGAGATGGGCGCGGGCGCGCTGATGGTCGCCGTCGGACTGCTCCTGTTCACGGGCAAGTTCACGATTCTCTCGCAGTTCTTCGCCGGCTTCGGGCAGTTCTTCCATCCGGGCATCTGACGGCAACTGACAGGCGCGGACCGGCACCACAGCGCGACGTGCCGCCGCGATAGCTTTCCCCGCGTGACCTCCGCTCGCGCGCGCTATCTCGCCTTTCGCCGCACAGTGCCGCATGCGCCCCGCCTGGCGCGACAGACCGTTCGCACGCGCGGTCTGGATTTCGCGGCATTCACCTCGCCGCCGGTTGCCGGCTCCACGCCGCTGCTCTGCATCAA
>JBJKRG010000311.1:0-15608 GCA_046704805.1 Gemmatimonadaceae bacterium | reverse complement strand
GATGACGCGCGAGAGCAGGAGCCCGACGTTGGCGCCCACCACGAGGCCGGCAGCAGCCGAGACGACCACCACCGCGGCGGTGCTCACGCGGCTCCCTCCTTCGCCGCCCTCACTTCGGCCGCGAGCTTCTCGTTCACGCTACTCGTGATCGGCTCCTTCGATGGGAGCATCTTCCGCTCGACGTCGGCGCCTTCGGCGTTAAGGTCGCCGACCATCTTGAGCACGGCGTTGCGCTGGGCCTTGAGGAACGCGCTCAGCCCGTTGACGCCCTTCGCCGCGACCTCGAGGTCCTGCATCGTCTCTTCGGCCCGCGTCAGGTGGCCGACGATCTCGCCGATGTCCTCCTTGATCGCGTCCACGAGCTTCTGGACCTGCGGACCCGCACGGGTGTCGCTCATGATCAGACGCTCCCGGCGATCCGGAGCTGGTCCTCCCGCTCCCACTTCTCGAGCAGGTGGCCGCACCGGGCTGCCCCGAGATCGACCTCCTGCATGGGGTCGGAGATCAGGTTCAGGCAGTTCTCATCGTAGACGGGGACCGCCTCGCTCTCGGTGTAGGGGTGCGGCTGGGCGGCGAGGACCTCGGCCGCGCGCCGCGCGACGGACTCCGAGCAGGGCGTGATCCCGTAGACCGAGCCCCATCCGAACTCCTTGTCGAAGCCAGGTCCGTTCGGCGTTGCGGGCACGGTCACTTTCAGCATCTGCCCGCGCTCGATCGAGCCCGCGAACTTCCTGCGCCCGAGCAGCTCCACGATCGCCCACTTCTTCTCGTCCATGCCGTTCCTCTCAGGTGCGTGGTGGGTCCTGCAAGTAGCGGGGGCTGGACTCGAACCAGCGACCTCCAGGTTATGGGCCTGGCGAGCTGCCATCTGCTCCACCCCGCCGTGCGTGCCGGAGCCGGGGAGCCGCCGCTGCCCACGGCGCTCGGCGGACCCTCCCAGGACGCCGAGTGCTCGACCCGGCTCCGGCGTGATCATGCTGCTGGCCTCCTGCCGACCCAGCGCCAGCGGGCCAGGATGTTCCCGTGCGAACCTTCCGTCGAGCTCACGTGCTCTCGATCGATCAACTCCCATTCGGCCGACCGGAACAGCGAGCCCAGCAGGTTCGTAGACGCGCCGGCGGGCAGGGCGTACCGCGAGGGCTCGGCTTCCATCAGCCTGCGCGCGTCGTCCGCAGTGACATGAGCCCGCTCCTCTCCGGTCGTCGCCACCCGGCTCAGGTAGAGGGCGACCAGGCGCGAGCGGACCAACTCGAGCCACACCCGGCGCTCCTCCGCCATGCGATCCAACGCGGTCCGGGCCTTGGCCTGCTCCTCCGGGCCGGCGGAGACGAAGAGCGGGAGGCCGGCCGCTGGGTCGGCGAAGAGGCTCATGGCGCCGTCAGAACGGGAGGTCGTCGTCGAGCCCGGGGCCCGCGGCCTGTGACACGACGGGCCCCTGAGCCGGGCCGGGCTGACCGTTCGGCTTCGGCTTCGCCGCCGAGAGGATCTTGGCGCGGATGGACGCCGAGAACGCCGTTGCCTCCTGGGGCGGCATGCCCTCGCCCAAACCGCCGCCGACCTCGTTCACCCATTTCACCTTCGGCTGCGTCTTCCCCTCGAAGGTCTCCATCTCGACCACGATCTCGGCCTCCGCTCCCGCGAGCCGCTGCGTGCCGTTCAGTTGCTCGATCCGGCCGCCGTCGGCCATCGGGTCCCATCCCAGCACCTGAAGCGAGCGAACGGTCCGCTCCATGGCGGCGTCGGTGAGGTAGCCGTACCAGGTCACCCGGTCGCCGTTGACGTCTTCGAACAGGACCGCGATATGCGGCGTGCCCGTTCCGGATCTCCCGAGCACGTGGCCTACGACCTGTACGTGGTGGCGTCCCGCCCCGATGGCCATCTCAGTTCCCTCCCTGTTCTGCGACCTTGGAGCGCAGCCGATCGACAGCGCGGGCAAGCGCCGCGGCCCCCCGGCCCTTGGCGGCCGAGAGCCACTCCGTGGTCTTGACGACGGTCTCCTGGTCGAGCGCCAGGTCTTCGATGAGCTGCGTGCCTTCCTGCCAGAGATCATCGGGGTTCGCTGGGCACGCGGCCCTGCGCGCCTCCGCATAGTCCGGATACGACAGCGGGAGTTCAGCGGGCAGCGCGTAGCGGTTCTTGGCATCCCACGCGGCGTTGCGCTCGGTGTGGATGACGCGGCGGCCCGTGCTGATTCCCTTCTTCGTGGAGCGGCCCTTCACCTCCTGCACGAACTCCTCGTGGATCGCGAAGAGGTTCACGTCGGTCCACTCGCGCACGAGCGCGGCCGCTCCCCTGTGCAGCTTGCACTCGTAGCGGTTGAAGTCGTTCCCGGCCGGATTCGCGAAGCTGCGGATCGTAGCGTGAGCCAGGAGGATGATCTCCATCTGCCTCCGCGCCCTCAGCGTGTCCAGCGCCGCGAGCAGCCTGCGCCACTCCTCTGTCGCCGCCGTGTAGCCCTTCCCGTAGCCAGGCTTCTCGATGTCCGGGGTGCCGCGCTCGTCCACCCACCCGTTACGGGTGCAGAGGTCCTTCCAGATGATCGGCTCGAGCCAGTCGAGCGTATCGATCACCAGAGTGCGGAACTCGTGCTGCTCGCGGATGAGCGTGCGGATCGCATCGAAGACGTCGCCGAACGACTCGGGCTCGGGAAACCGGGCGACCTCTCCGAGCACGGGCGGCAGGCCATCCTCGGCGCAGATGAAGATCGGGTTGGGGGAGTCGGCCGCGAACGTGGTCTTCCCAACGCCCTCGGTGCCCACCAGGAGCACGCGGTCGGGCTTCGGATCGATCGCCCGCCGGATCGAGCTCAGCGTCATGCGTGAGGGCGCGGATGGGGGCACAGCGGCCCCGTTCGTCGCGGGTCTCGCGTTCGGAGTCGTCATGCGAGCGCCTCCTCGAGTTCCAGCTCGGGGTGAACGTCCTCCACCTTCTGGAACGCCTCCGGGTGATCCTCGAGGCGTAGCCCATTCGCGCACGCGTCCCAAAAGGCGCACGTGCCGAAGCGGTGGCAGCTGTCGGGGTTGCGGGGGGCGCGCTCGGCCAACTCGGCCTCGAGCATCATCCGGCCCTCGGCCCATAGGTCGGCGAGGTAGTCACGGATGTCGCTGTCGGTGCGGGCGATCAGCTTCCGCTGGAAGTACTTCGCGGGGTCGGCCTCGATATCGGCCCGCACTCGCGCCGCGTATTCCTCCGCCGTCTCGTCGCGGTCCCGCTGGTTCGCGTAGAGCCGGCCGTCCTTGGTGTATTTCCGGGCCTCTTCGGGGGTGGCCCGCAGCGGCTTCATCCGCGGGCGCAGGAGTACGTCGTAGAGGCAGCCCTCGGCCGCGTGGCCGAACGTCTCCGCGCCGATGTAGTAGTGCGAGACCTGAGAATCCATCCCGAGCTTCGCCCAGTAGGGATCGGCTGGATCCGAGATGTTCTCCGTCGTGGTCTTATGCTCGAGGATGAGGAGCTCGCCGGTCAGGCGATCGCGCAACCGGCCGTCGAGCTTGCCGGCCGCGAGCCACGTGCGAGAGGAGGCGCCAGTCTCTGGGTTGATCACCGGCGCGAAGAACGTCTCCTCGACACCGAGGACCTCGTAGCGGTCGTCCGCGCCCCATCGAGCGTCGTAGGCCGCCATCAGCTCCATCGCGGCGGCCTGCTCGAAGGGGTCGGCGCCCCGCCCCTCCATGGCCTCGGCGGCGGCGACGAGCCTCCCGGATCCGTCGTCCTTCCACCAGGCCTCGAGGCCGACGTGGACCAGCGTGCCGAAGCGGAGCGCCTCGCTCTCCTGGATCGGGCGCCAGCCGTCGATGTACTTCAGCCGGTGCTTGCGCCGGCAGTCGCGCCAGGCCTTCAGGCGCGAGACGGTGAGGATGTTGCTCATCTCCTCACCTCCGGTTCGTGCTGCTTGATTTCCATCTCATGCCACCTCATCGTTGGGTTGCAATCACCTCGTGTGACGGCGGCCTTTCGAGGCCGCCGGGAGCCCCCGGCCGGTTGGCCCCGGCGCGGGGGCTTCTTCCGTCATGAATCCGCATCTCGCGTCCCACTCCCGCTCGATGCGCTGGGCTGCGCCGGGCCGATGGATCTCGAGCACCTCGCGCGCGACCTCCCAGAGAGATCCAAACGCCTCCGGATAGCCATCCCCAGAGGGACCCGGGACTCTTAGAAGGCCCTCCAGCCTATCGAGGCGGTATTTGCGCTGGGCGGCGGAGAGCTTCGTCGATGCCATCAACCGCCGGCGCCCTGGGGCGCCCTCCACCCGTCGTCTTCGGTCGCGGCGATCTCGGGGAACTGCTCCTTCAGGCAGTCGGGGCAGATGCCGTGCGACTTCGGCGCGCCCATCTCTGCGGCGGTCTTGTCTGCCGGCGTCTTGTAGCGTCCACACCAGCTGCACAACCGCGCTGGACTGTGCGCGGCGAGCCAGGTCATGCGGCGGCTCTCGCGCCGGTAGGCGATCTCGGCGTCCACCGTGGGGTCGATCATGACTTCGCCCTCTCCAGGAGCACGCGGACGTCGCCGATCTCCGCGAGCTGCTCGTTCATCTCGCCGGAGGCGGCGTCCAGGTACTGGGCGCACGCGCCGATCAGCTCCACGTGCTGCAGGGCAGTGAGCCGGCGCAGATCCCAGCCCGCGGCGCGCAGGGGAGCGAGCGCGAGGACCAGGCGGAACGACGACACGTCCTCCCGCGCCTGCTCCTCCGTCTCGCCCGTGCAGCGCAGCATGATGTCCTGGCCCAGCGCGGGGCCGTCCATGCGGGCGCCCCGCTCGGTCTCGACGGAGTCCAGGAGACACCGAACGAGCGGGGCCGCCGTCGTGCGGGGATGCCGGTCGAGCGCGACGACGAGCCGGAGCGCGCGCTGGGGCGCCCCGGTGGCGTCGCCGTGGATGATCTGGTGGATCCGCGTGTGCGACAGCCCGGTCGCCTCCTCGAGGTCCCCCCGGCTTCCGCAGCGGTCGAACTCGGCTCCGATCCGGCGGTCGAGGAGCTGCGCCTCGACTCGCGGCGGCCGAGCCCGGACGCCGCGGGGCGCCCATCGCGTCCTCGTGACGGTGCTCATGTGCATCACCTCGTGCTGAATGGGCCGCTCCACGGAGTCAGTGCTCCGCGTGGCCTGAGCGGCTACGCTGGTCCGCATGGAACCACCATCTCGGAGGCCGAGGCCTCCACCAGGGATCACGGCTCGCTGACGACGGGCGTTAGCAGATCCCTGATCCGCTCGCGCGGAAAGAGCCGCTTGGCGCCGATCTTCACGGATGGGATCTCGCCCTTCCTGGCCTTCTCGTAGACGGTCTGGACGTGCATGCGGAGGACCTGCGCTACCTCCTCCACCGTCATCATCGGCTCCAACTCGTTGCGTTCAGTGTCCGCCATGCCTATCGTCCCGCGTTGACTCGCCGTGACTTAATCAGGCTTAATGCCCGGTGTACTGAACATCTTAGCGTAGAGTCACCGGAAATGTCAAGTTCCACGTGAAACGGACACGACAATGGCCGCCGATACGCCCGGTCAGCGCATCAAATCCCGCCGGGACGAGATCCCGCGATACTGGCGCAATCAGCAGGCACTGGCGGACGATGTTGGCGTGACCCGGACGACGGTTTCGGCCTGGGAGAACGACCGCTTCCGTCCAGAGGGCGAGAATCTGAGGCGACTCTCTGAGTGTCTAGACCGGCCGATGGGATGGATCGTGGGGCAGTTCCCGACCGCCGCCGGGGATGCCATGCCCGCGGGGGACTCTGCGCGGCTCGCGCTCACCCTTATCCAGATGGACGAGAACCCGGAGGTCTGGTCCCATGCCATGGCCGAGGCGGGAGACCCGTGGCGATTCCTGGTCGATTCCGCACAGCGCCTACGCGAGATCAAGCCCAGGGTCTGGACGGAGGACGATGAGCGCCTGTGGTCCGCCTATGTTCGAGGGCGCCGCGCTGCCGCAGCGGTCAGCGGCGACCGCCTTCCAACAGCCGAAGGTATGATCGAGGGTGCGAAAGCCGCGGCGGAGCATCGGGGCCGCATGCCAGGTGAGGACCGCGATCGTCGGGAGGGATCAGCCCGTGCGCGCGCAGGAACTCGAGTTCCTTGGCGCTCACGCCGATGCACACCTCAGCGGAGCCGTCGGGCAGCACGACGAGTAGCCGCTCGGCGTCGAGGAAGCCCTCGACGCCGCGCATCGCCGGAATGACGACGGGCTTCGTCACGGGGTAGCCGCGACGAGGCCCGGGCGCGTACTTTGCCCTGGCATGATCTCGCGTCGGTAATGTGCCGGGAGGGGTGGCCGGGGAGGGGGCGCGGGGACGCGTCGGCGAGGCATACGATATCCGGTCCCCGCGGACTCAGCAACGGACTGCGGAGGGGGGGGTAAAGATGCGTTGGGAGCGAAGCGATTCACGGAAGATCACCGGGGGCGCATACCTTCTCGCCCTCGCCCTAACCGCCGCCGCATGCGCGGGAATCCCTGCACACCTGGCCGGACCCGCGGCACCTGACCCGTTCACCTGCGCGCTCCGGCAGCTCGACGCCATGGACTATACGGTCGCCCTCTCCGATCGTCGGGCCGGCATCATTCGCGCCGACCGGGAGAAGCGGGGAGCTATGGAGACGATGACGAGCGCGTTCGGCGGCGCGAATTACGACGAGCTCCAGGTAATGGCCGCGGGAGACAGCATCCGTGTGACCGCCTCTCGCGTGAACTCCTACGCAGCCAGCGCGCGTAGGCAGCGACCCAGGAAGGAAGCGCTCGCCGACGCCCGCGCCCTCCTGAAGGCATGCGCGCATCAGTGACTGCCTAGCGCCGCCAGAGCGTCCCTCCCGAGCCAGCCCGCTCCGAGGGCGCCGAGGACCCACCACCAGGATGGCCCGCGCCGCTCGATCACCGGGGGCGGCGGGTTGATGACCGCCTGCTGTACCTCGACGCTCGCCCGAGGATCCGTGGCTCGGGCCGTGATGAGCCAGCGTCCGTCGCCGCCCCGCGACGTGACGATCTGGATCGGCACCCGGGCTGAATAGTCGAGCGACAGGGCAGGGGCCAGGAAGCGCCAGGACCCCGTCAGAAGCCCGTCGTCCAGCGCCCCGCTGTATCTGACCTGGCCGCCGGCGATCGTGTCAACGCTGGAGGCCACGCTGGTCAGCGAGTCTTTCAGGCCCGCCACCAGCTCGGCGAGCATCGTCTCGTGGGCGTGCGCCGCCTCGAGGGAGCGGGAGAGCGCCCGGGCCTGAGAATCCTGGGCCGCGAGCAGCCCGGCGATGGAGCGCGTCGTGTCGGCGAATCTCGTGGCCCAGCCGTCCGCACGTGCCGCCTCGGCCGCGTTGTCGATCAGGAGCGAGTCGCGCGCATGCGCCACGCTCGCCACCTCGGCCTCGAGTCGCTTGACGTGCCAGGACTGCCCGGCGCCGAAGAGCGTGAGCGCCGCGACGGCCCCGACCTCGATCTTGCGGAGGATGGTCACGATCCCCCCTTGGCGACGAGCCATTGGAAATGGTCACGCAGCCAGATCCAGATGCCGACGGCCACCACGGCGCCCGCGACATCGAGCGGGACCGAGCGGAAGCCCCACGAGAGGACCCAGCCGGTGAAGATGCCGAGGAACGCCGCCAGCACGGAGGCGAGCCGCTGATGGAACATCGAGCCCGGATGCACGTTCACGAGCCCGGACAGCCACGCGGAGAACTCCGACAGCGTATCGTCCTTCGACTTGCGCCACGCCGCCCACGACTCGACCACGAGGAACAGGCCGAGCAGCGAAAGCCCGGCGAGCAGCGCGTTCCACGTGCCCCACACGAACTGCCCGAACAGGTCGGCCGCCGCGCAGAAGTACCAGACGCCCCAGAAGGGACGAAACGTGACCTTCTCATACCAGCCCATCAGCACTCCCTCCATTCGCCGGCGGTCAGGAATCCGTGCGCGAGCTGCTCCCCGTCGGTGTCGAGGAGGGCTACCGACGGCGTGGCCGTGATCGATCCATCCATGTGCTCGACGACCTGGTGGCCGCGAAGCGTCGCGAGGCCCGCGCCGGGGATGTTCAGGTAGAAGCCGTCCCGATCGACGCGCCAGCAGCACAGCACCTGCTCGGAGTAGCCCTCCGGGAACTCCCCGTTCTCGGAGTCGGGCAGCCTCGTGACGCGAGCCATCAGACCTTCCCGGCCAGCTTCTTCACGTCCTCCTCGAGCGCGACGACCCGGTTCTCCAGGGCGCCGACGTCGGTCTTCACCCGATTCTCGGCCGCGGCGACGAGGCGCTTGGCCGTCGGGAGGGCGCGGTGCACGACGTAGCAGACCGCGATGGTGGCGAGCACGAGCAAGATCTTGGTGATCATGATGCCTCCGGTAATCCGTGGGTGGAGAGGTAACTGGCCTCCTGGACGACGGCGCACGCGTCCCCGTACCAAGCGGCCGAGCGATCGAGATGCGGCGCGCCCTGTCCGAGCGGCGGCACGTAGGCCGCGATATGCCAGCGGGAGCCGTAGGGCGACTCCCCCGGGAGCGCCTCGCGGATCGAGCCGGCGTTGTAGACGGCGGCCGCGAGGATCGGATCGAAGCCGGTCTGGGCCTTCGCGCCGGCGACGTACTTCGCGCAGGCCAGGATGTTGTGGCCGATGTCCTGTAGCCACGCGCGGTTGATCGCGGGGTCGCCCATGACGGCCCGGGCCGTCGAGATCAGCAGATGGCACGGCCCCACACTGATCCGCGTCGGGGTCGTCACGTCGTCGACGTAGCCGGGCTCGCGGCGCACCGGTAGGACGTCGAGCGAGCCGTCGGGGCCGAGTTGGGCCGCTCCGTTCTCGTTCGCCACCATCATCAGCAGCAGCGCGATCGGGACGCCCGTTGCCTGGCACGCCGCCATGAACTCGTCAGCCCAGGAGCTCCAGTAGCGCCGCATGGTAGTGGGCTCGCCCTTCGTGCGGGCTATGCCCGAGCCCTCGATGTCGACGCCTTGGGGCGTGAGCCGCCAGCGGATGCCGCCGAAGTACTGCCGCCAGGCGCTCAGCATGCGCTGCGCGTCGTTCATCCGTCGGCCCTCCCGTGCGCCACCGGCGGCATCAGCTGCTCGCCCGAAAGCACCTCGCCCCCGGAGGGACGCGCCGGGAGTCCGGGTCCGCGGGGTGCGATCTCGTGCACCGCGTGGTCGAGCACGGGCGATAAGAGCTTCGCCTTCGCGAGCGGCACGACGATGATCGCGATCAGGAGCATTCCGACGATCACGAACGAGAATCCGAGCGCGATGGTCAGCACGTCGTGCGCTGGGTGGAAGACCGCCTCGAGGAAGGAGATGATCGCCCCAATGGCCCCGACCGTGCAGAAGAGCACCATCAGGAGCCAGCCTGGATTGAAGTCCCCGTCCCGCTCGAAGAGAAACGGATTCGTCCGCTTCATCGGGCCACCTCCCGCCGTTCCCTGTCGTTGACGCGCTCGCGGAGCTCGTCCAGCGAGCGCCCGAAGGCCTTGTCGCGCTCCTCGGATCGCGCCTGCGCAGCAATGATGCGCGCTTGCTCCTCGCTCATCCGGTCGAGCCTGTCCGCGATCTTGCTCAGCGGCTCGACAATGACCTCCGCGATCCGTTCCGCCTGCCGTTGCTGGTGCATCTCCCACTCCTTGCGCGTGACCCACTGGTCCGGCCGGAACTCCACGCGCGTCACGAACTGCTCAGGATGGTACTCAGAGCGCGCGACCCAGATTCTCCGGCCGCGCACCACGATCAGGGCCCACAGCAGGCCGCCGACCAGGCCAGCCAGTACGAGCAGCTTCACCGCGAAGTCGAGCCAAGAGGCGGCGTCCGAGGGCATCTCACTTTCCTCCCAGATGTGGCGCTGATATGCTCTTATGACCGGGCCCCTGCCTGGCTCTCCTCGAGCTGGCCCGAAGGAACAGGTGTATGACGGCGTACTGGATACGAACGGGTGCGCCGCGTTCCCGAGCCGTCAGGAGATCGTCATGCGTCGTATGAGACTCGCGTTGCCCGCACTGCTCATCGCGGTGCTCACATACTGCTCCAGTTCGTCCGCGCCGAAGGGCCCGGTGCAGTTCGGGTTGCTCTCCGGCGACCACCAGACGGTGCGCGCCGGGGCCGACTCGCTGCTCCAGCCCGTCATCGGCCAGGCGTACCGACAGAAGAACGGCTCCCTGGCGTTCCGTCTGCTCGGGCCGGCGCCGCTCGCCGCCCAGACGCAGATCGGGACGGGGGTGGCGAACATCCTGACGTGCTCGAGCCCGGTCGGGCCGGCCGGGATGACGGCCTACGTGCAGTGCGCCCAGACCGACGCGTCCGGCATGGTCACCTACTGGTATCAGCCGGGCACGATCGCGACCGACTCCGCGTGTGCCGAGATCAGGGCGACCCCGAACGGCCAGCCCGCTGTGCTCGCGACGACGTGCAGCACGGTCGAGCCCGGACCCGTGGCCTCCTGGCAACTCAATATCGCGGACGTGGCCGGCGTCATACTGGAGCCGGGGGACACCGTCGACATC
Organism: Gemmatimonadaceae bacterium; assembly: GCA_046704805.1. Classification (GTDB taxonomy): domain Bacteria; phylum Gemmatimonadota; class Gemmatimonadetes; order Gemmatimonadales; family Gemmatimonadaceae; genus JAGWRI01. Next base: position 5,164 of record JBJKRG010000311.1, on the reverse strand, counting down.
TCGATGCACCTTGGGGCGCCCGCGCTCGACCTGGACGCGTACCACAATCGGATCTCTCCTGACGACCTGGCGGCGTACCCGGACAGCGCCGTGGCCTGGGCGTGGTTCGACTACTCCAGCGCCGCGTGTTCCAGTAGCTGGTGCCCCAACAAGCCATCCGCGCCGACGGGTAAGGGCTGGGTGACGGTCGTTCCGGACCCTGCGGCCCTCGACTACAAGCTCAACTACGACGGGGACTACCGCCTCGGGCTCATGGTCTGGATCGGCGGCGTGGAGGCAGATGAGCCCTTTCCCGTGCGGATCAAGCCATAGGCGCTGCGGTCGCTTCATGTGACGATCCCGGGCAGTACCGCCGGCACCGCCGCCACGAGCTGAGGAGACGGGTTCCACGGGAGGTCCTTGGGTAGCCTGGCGGCCACGGGGATCACGCTGGCGGCCTTGGTCACGTCGACGACCTTGGCAATCCTGTGCGCCGTCTGCCACCCGCGGACCTGCTGCGCCGCGACGAGTCCAACGAAGTGCTGGACGAGCGCGCGGGGCGCCCCGTGCAGCGCGACCCATTCCGCCTCACTGAGCCGCTGCACTATCGGCGTCCTTCCCCGGAGCCCGCTCGGCCGAACCCACGTCTGCCAGCATGCGTCGCACAGCCAGTCGGCGCCCTGGGAGACCGCGCTCGGGAAGTGGCGCACGTCGACGAGAGCCGCCGCCGGGCGATGGCGCCCGCATACCGGACACGTGGTGCGCGTGGCCGCCAAGGCCCCGTAGCTGCTCCGGTCGGTCGCGCCGACGATCGCGAGCTCCGCAGACGCGTCGGGCGCATGCTCGGCCAGTTCGTCGCCGTAATGCCTGGGCGTCCAGAGCGTCGAAGACGTGTAGTGCGGGCCGGCAAAGCCGCTCATCCGTCCGCCCTCCAGAGCACGTCGGACACCCCGCTCGGCGTGGCCGGCGTGTCCGTGGGCGCCGAGCCTTCCTCCCACGTCACCGCGTGGGTTGCCGCGGCTCCGATGGTAGCCGCGCTCGATCCGGCTTCCTTGTTCACCGCGAAGCTCGAGGAGGCGCCCATTCCGGACACCGTCATCGTATGGGACTCATCTTCGGAGAAAGCGGCGCCAGTGGAGTAGAACGTCTCCGTCGTCTCCTGCACCCAGCCGGACCCGGTGTTGTAGTAGTAGCCGACCTCCTCCCAGTCGCTGTTGCCGGTATGGCCGAACGACAGTTTGTAGTTCAGCGTGTATCGGTCGTCGTAGGCCTCGGCGGCGAGAGTCTTCGAGGCTTGCGCGCTGTAGAGCGAGCCCGGAATGGTCCAGGATGCGATCGAGCGTGCCGTGAGCGCGCCGGCGACTTCGCTGAGCCGGAGCACCGGGGTGAACCCGCTCGCGGAGAGTCCCGATGCGGCGAACTTCTGCCACAGAGGCTGCGTGAGCCCATTGGAATAGGTCAGGCCGCCGGACGAGTACGTGACGAGCGGAGCGGATTGGCGAATGATGCCGAACGTGACTCCCGCGCCGTCGGCTGCCGTTGAGGACTCGCGGCCCTTCTGGGCGCTCAGGTTGTTCACCCCATCGCTGATCGAGACGCCCTGCTTGATCGCCGTGCCGTCGGAACTCACCGCGCTCTGAGCCCGCACGGCCCCGTCGTCCGTGTCGTTGAGCGTGCGACTCCAGCCCTTCGGGGATACGGTCGGGTCGACGGCGCCCGTGGAGGAGTCCAGGCCCGCCAGCTTCGGCTGCACGGTCACGCCGACCAGGGCACTCGCCGGGTTGCCGGCGACCCCGGTGTCCTGGGCCTGAGCCTGGAGCTCGGTGATGTAGAACAGGTCGCGCGCCACGCTCACGCCGGTCTTCGGCGCGGCGTACCAGGATGACCACGCGCCCCAGGGGTTCTGCGAGACTCGCGTGCGATAGCGCACCTGGAGTGTGGGTGAGGGCGAGCCGGCGCCGGCCGCAGCCGATACCGTGAAGATCTCCCCGCTGAGGCTCGCGGACGTCGAGTCGATCGAGACCGTGGGCGTTGGGTTCCCGGCCGCGATGACGGCGGCTCCCGGGCTGACCGTGACCCACGATGTGCCGTTCCAGCGCCTGAGCTCGTTCCCCTTGTCCGTCACGATCCAGAGGTCCCCGACGGCCCCAGCGGTCGGCGGTGCCGTCGACGGCGCGTAGAACGTGCTCTCGACGTGGAGCGTGGCCGCCGTGATCCCTGTGACCGCGACCCAGTCCGATGTCACGCCGACCGTGTTCTCGGCCTGGACCTGCACGTCGTAGCTCGCGCCGTCCGTGACGGGCGCGATGTAGAGGGTCGTGTCCGCCGGGCCCATGGAGGGCAGCGAGTTCCACGCGCTGGCCGCATGGAGCTTGAACTGGACGTTGGTCCGTTTGAGGTACGGGTCGGCCGATGGCGTGAGCGCGAGCAACAGCCTCGGCACGACCTTGCCGTCCTGGGTGGCGAGCGCCGTGGCCGAGCTCGAGGTCACACCGACGCCGGTGGGTGCCGCGATGCTGAATGGGTCGGGCAGGGTCGTGTCCGGCAGCGTGTCGCGCGTGTTCTGGGCGCTCAGGCTGTACGCCTCGTCGGTGTACTCCGAGAGCTCGAGGCGCACGAGCGCGTCCTGGGTCATGCCAATCGTCTCGACACGGAACAGCTTCTTGACCCACCCGGGTGTCGAGTGCGTGAGCGGCACGACCTGACCGACGGAGAGCTCGAGGGCGGCTTCCGTGGCGGTCACCGCGACGGCAAGGTCGTTGCGCGCCTCCCTGAGCCCCACCATGCCGATCTGCTGGCCCATGTAGTGGTCGACGGTGAGCGGCAGGTCGAACGACAGGATGTTCTCGAACCCGGCATCGTCATCCAGGAAGCCGTTCGCGTCCCCCGGCTCGGGCCAAGTGACAGAGTTGGCCTGCCAGTTCGCCGTTGCATCGACGTAGCTGCAGGTCACGCGGTTGGGCGCCCCGTCAGTACCGGCGCGCACGAAGTCCCAGTCGCCGACGATGTTGTCCTCGGTGAGCTCGAACGTCGTGGGGACCGCAACCTGATTGATCTGCAGGCTGAACCGGCCGCCGGAGTAGACGAGCTTGCCCCGGCACGAACTCAGGATGTCCTGGAGATTGGCCTGCAACGTCCGGCCGGTGTCGACGGCGCCGTTGCAGGTGAACCGCGCCTGCGCGCCGCCGGGGATGGCGACCGTCTCGTCGCAGTAGTTGGCCGCCGCGATGAAGCTGGCCTCGTCGATCTCGTCACGGCTCCCGCCATCGCGTGCCGCGTAGAGGGCCCCGAGCCCGTACCGCTTCGACGTCAGGTAGTCCAGCGCGCAGAGCGCCGGGTTGTCGGACCACGCCCAGGAGCTCGTCCTCGGGTCGTAGACCTTCTGGCCCTTGAGGATCGCCGTGACGTTCGGGATGCCGCCGGGGAAGGCCTTCTCGCCGTACTCGAGGAAGAGCGCGATGTAGGCCACGCCGAGGCCCACCATCTGCGCGGTCCAGTCGGCCAGCTTGCTGTAGCACTCCGCGTCCACGACCTGCGTGTCCGCGCCGCTGTGCAGCCCGTAGTTGACGTGCGGGTGGTCGGTGATCCATGCGGACTGCAGCCCGTCGTGCCTCGGCTCACCCCCGAACGGCGGGGCATCGATCGCCTCTCGCTCGTCGAACAGGATCTGCTCGACCGCCTCGATCCCCTGGCCGTTCTCCGAGCCGAGCACGAGCGCGCCCACGAGCGCGAGCATGTTGTTGTTCGTGCCGTAAGGCTCGATGTCGGCGATCACGATCCCGACTTTCGCGCGGCCGTACACGACGGGGATCGGCGCCTCGGTCGACGTGACGTTCTGCATGAGCCCGCGCTGGCGCTTCCCCACGCCGCCGCCGGCGATCATGCTACCGAGGCCCGCGGCGGTCATGCTCAGGCCGATGCCGATCAGCGGCTGCGCGCCCGGGATGATGAATCCGGCTGCCGTGAGCACGGCGCCCGCCATCATCTGGATCGGCCCGCTCATGGGAGCCTCCAGAGCGTCGCGCCCGGCGGCACGGCCAGGGGCGCCAGCACCACGCCAGAGTCCGGCACGCTCGTAAGCAGCCGGCCGGCGACCACGATGCAGAACCGGCCCGCGTGCGACCCGGATCCGCGCGTGGTGAGCAGGTCGCCGCTCTGCGCGTGCAGTACGTCCGTCTTCACCGCGCCGAGCAGGCGCATGGTCTTCGACACGCCGCCCAGGGCCCGCAGCGCCGCGGCCGCGCTAGCCTCGTCGGTCCAGGACGAGCCCTCGATCGGATCGGAGCCGTAGAGCAGGGCGACCGCCGCGCGCGCGAGCGACCCGCAGTCGGTCTCGCCCCAGACATAGGAGCGCCCGATGACGCCGCGCGCCCAGAGCACGAGGTCCACGTCCCAGTTCCGCAAGCGGCTCGGCCGGCTCATGGGTAGCCCGGCGCCTTCGGACCCCACGGCCCGAGGTTACTGGGATCGCTGTAGTCGTTCTGGGTCCCCGTGGCGGGCGTCTTCTGGCCCCAATAGATCGGCACGTTCTGGAGCCGCGGCACGAGCAGGAAGAACGTGTCGTTGAGCGCAGTGCCGGTGAACCCGCCGCGCCTGAGCATGTCGCGCAGGGAGCCGACGTTGGAGCGCGCGCCCCTCACCTGGCCGAGCTCGTCCAGGCGCGTCACTATCCGGGTCGTGACCGTCACCGAACCGGCCGCCAGCGACTCCGTCTCGCGATGCTCCGAGATCTGGACCTGGCCGTTGAGGAACCCGCGGTAGAGCACGAGCCGGTCATCCCCGATCTGCAGGTCCGCATCGAAGTGCACGAGGTACACCACCGCCTCGCGGCCGCGGACGTTGTTCGTGAGGATCGTCGCGATGATCGTCTGGTCGACGCCGGAGAGCGTCAGGTTCGTGCCCTGTCCGGAGAGGTCGGTCTGCTCCGTGACGACGTCGAACGTCAGGGCGCCCCCGATGCCCTGCCACGTGTAGCCGCCCCAGACGACGTCGTGAGGCGTGGTGGCGAGCCGGAGCGTGCCACCCGAGGCGTCGAGCTCGAACAGGTGCGCGATCGTCCCGCGCTCGGCCGCGATCGCGGCCTGCATCCCGGAGGTCAGGGAGCGGGTCACGGGTAGAGCACCAGGTCAGGGCGGGCGAGAGCGCGGAGCTGGTCGAGCGTCAGCGTCGGATCGCTGTCGATCTT
>JBJKRG010000310.1:0-13274 GCA_046704805.1 Gemmatimonadaceae bacterium | reverse complement strand
GCCGACGCCCAGCGACTCCGCCGCCCGCGTGAGGCGGGCCAGCCGGGTGGTCAGGCGGCGGCTGAGGAACCAGGCCCCGGCCAGACCGACCGCGAGACCGAGCAGCCCGATGAGGAGCAGGGACTCGATGGCCGCCCGCGCCGGCGCGCCCACGGAGTCCGCGGGGAATTCGACGACGAGACTCCACGGCGTGGCCGGTATCCGCCGCGCCACCGCCAGCATCTCCGCGGTTCGCGCCCGGTATTCGACCACGTGGGTCGAGTTCGCCAGGGGGATCGGCGGGCGCCCGATCCGCCGGGCCAGATTGCTCCACACGCTGTCGGCCGTGTTGCCGATGGCGATGCGGCCGCCCATCCCGAGCAGCATTTCCGTGGCCTGCTGGGCGTTGGGGGTCGTATTGATGAGCCGCCACTCCACGACGTATCCCCGTACCGCCGACCGGGCGCGCAGCGCCTCGACGACCGGGAAGCCCTCGGAATCTCCCGCGATGCGAAACCGTCCGATGACCGGACCGGTGGTGTCGCGGGCCCGGCGCATCAGCGCCGAGTCGAGCGCCGGGCGCCGGAACGAGCGGGCGTCGCCCGTGGCCAGCACGACGGCGCCGTCGGCGTCCCAGATCTCATTGGCGACGACTTGGGGATCGATGCCGGCCGAGCCCAGCGCGGCACGGGCGGAGGCGCGCATCCGGATCCGCCCCCGGGGATCCGCCGACAGATAGGCCTCGAGCGCCGGATTCGCCCCGACCAGGGCAACCCGTGCCCGTATCCGCGCCTCGGTGCGCCCGAAAGTCTGGACCAGCCCGGTGGCGGCGGCATTCAGCCGGCGGTCGGCGGCAGCCCGCGCGGCGGCCTGGCGATCGTGGTAGGTCGCCCAGATGTAGAGGGCGAGGACGACGGCGATGAGCGCCCCGATGAACAGCGGGAGCTTGATGCCGAGCGGCAGGCCCACGCGTTGCGCGTGCACCCGGGGCCCCGGGAGCGGGTTGGTCTCTCTGGCGTCGGGCATCGAATCCAAGAAGCCGAGCGGGCCCCGCGTCCGCAAGGGCGCGGGGACGGCCGTATGCGTTCACTGATCGGCCGGCGCGGGCGCCGCCGCCCGCGCTCGGCCAGGCCGGCTACCGCATTCCCGTCTCCCATCCCGTGAACGCCCACACGTCGGCCAGCTGGGCAATCCGCTTGTCGGTGGGCATGTACCCGTGGCTGGTCTTGGTCTCCACGCGCAGCAGAATCGGCCGCTTGCATCCCTGCGCGGCCTGCATGGCAGCCGTGAACTTGAAAGAGTGCCCGGGCACGACCCGGTCGTCGTGATCCGCGGTGGTGATGATCGTGGCCGGATAACAGGTCCCCTTCTTCGTGTTCTGGACCGGCGAGTATTTCAGCAGGTAGCGGAACTGTCGGCGATTGTCCGACGATCCGTATTCGGGTACCCAGCCGACGCCGGCGGTGAACTTCTGGTATCGCAGCATGTCCATGACCCCGGCGCCGGCGTACGCGGCGGCGAACAGCTCGGGATGCTGCTCCTCGGTGGCTCCCACCAACAGGCCGCCGTTCGAGTATCCATGAATCGCCAGGTGTGCCGGCGACGTGTACTTCTCGCGGATCAGATACTTGGCGGCCCACGCGAAATCGTCGAAGACGTTCTGCTTCTTCGCGAGCCGTCCGGCGTCGTGCCAGGCCTCGCCGTACTCGCTGCCCCCGCGGATGTTGGCCACGGCGTACACGCCGCCGTGCTCCAGCCAGACCGCCACGGTGGGACTGTACGAGGGCAGGGTGGCGATGTCGAAGCCGCCGTAGGCGTACAGGATCGTCGGATGCGACCCGTCGAGCTTGAGGCCCTTCTTCGCCGTGATGAACATCGGGATGCGCGTGCCGTCCTTCGAGCGGTAGAACACCTGTCGGGTCTCGTACGGCGTCGGATCGAACAGCGTGCGGTGGGGCAGCGGGCTGAAGACGTTGGTCCTCCGCGTCGTGATCTCGTACTGGTAGACCGTCGTGGGGACGAGATACGACGAGAACGCGTAAAACACTTCCGGCCGGTCGGCACGACCGGTCAGGCCGCCCACCGCGCCGATGCCCGGCAGCGGCACCTGCGCGAGCGGCCGGCCGTCCGGCGCGAAGAGGCGCAGGTCGCTCTTCACGTCCTCGAGCGTCTGCACCACGACGTCGTCGCCGGCGATCAACGCTGCCTGAATATCGTTCCGGGTCTCCGGCACCACGGTCTTCGCGTGGGCCAGCGACGTGTCGGGCAGCGTCATGGAGATGATGCGCCGGTTCGGCGCCTGCTTCGTCGTCTGGATGAAGATCGTGGGGCCGATGTTGCCGATGACCGTGTATTCGGCGTCGTCCGACGTGTTGACCGGCCGGATGACCGCACCGACGTCGGGATGCATCGGATCGCCGAGATCGGCGTAGTAGAGCAGGTTCTCGGGATTGGTCCCGTGATTGAGCCTGATGAACAGGTAGCGGCCGTCATCGGACACGCTCGCCCCCTCGTACCAGTCCGGCCGGTCGGGACGCTCGTAGATCAGCTGGTCGTGCGCGTCCGTGGTGCCCACGCGGTGGTAGTAGATCTTCCCGTTCACCGCCGCGGCGGTGAGCACCTGGTCGGGGGGCGGCGCGGGGAACCGGGTGTAGAAGAATCCCTTCCCGTCCTTCGTCCAGGCGATCCCGGAGTACTTCACCCAGTGCACGGTGTCGGGCAGATCGCGCCCCGTGGAGAGGTCGCGGATGTGGAGCGTCTCCCAGTCGGATCCGCCCACCGACAGGCCATAGGCGAGGTACCGGCCGTCGGGTGACGGGCGGTACGACGCGAGATCGACGGAGCCGTCCGCCGAGAGCGCATTCGGATCCAGCAGGAGGACGGGGCGGGCCCCGAACCCGGCCTGGTCGTAGAGCACCGACTGGTTCTGCAGGCCCGAGTTCATGCGGTAGAACAGCCGGCCGGCGATGCGCGAGGGGACGCCGATCGTCGGCGTGTTCCACAGCTGCGTGAGCCGTTCCCGGAATTCGGCGCGGAGCGGGATCTGGTCGAGATACGCGAACGTCACCGCGTTCTCCGCCTCCACCCACTTCGCGACCTCCGGCGAATTCTGATCCTCGAGCCACCGATAGGGGTCGGCGACTTTCGTCCCGAAGTAGTCGTCGACCACGTGATCACGTAGCGTGACCGGGTACTGGGGGGCTTGCTGCGCGGCGGCGACGCTCGATGCGCCGAGGAGCGCGACGGTGGCCGCGGCGACGAGACGGCGGAAACGGGGCTGTGACATGCGGTCACTCCGTCGGGTGGAGCCTCTATTCTCTCGCTTCCGGCGACCGCCCGCCAGTCGCCGGGCCCGTCGAGTGTGCCGGCGCCCGACGGGCCGGCTAGAATTGGGTATGCCCGCGTCCACCCGTGCCCGCCGATGGCCGCCGGAACTCCTCGTCCTCACCGCGCTCGCGGCCCTCACCCGCTTCTGGGACCTGTTCTACCCGCACGCGGTGGTCTTCGACGAGGTGCATTACGAGAAGTTCGTGGCCGACTACCTGGCCCGCGTCTTCTACCTGGACGTGCATCCGCCGCTGGCCAACCAGATCTTCGCCGTCGCGGCGAAGCTGCTCCATCTCCCGATCCTGACGCTCGGACATCCCTATCCGGCGCCGACGCTGCGGATCGTCCCGGCACTCGCCGGCACGCTCATCATCCCGGTGTTCTACGTGCTGCTGCGCCGGCTCGGCGCCTCGCGCCGGCTGGCGACGCTGGGAGGCGCGCTCCTGCTGCTCGACAATGCGCTCCTCGTCGAATCGCGCGTCGTGGTGCCCGACAGCATGCTAGTGCTGTTCGACGTCGGCGCCGTGACCGTCTTCCTCGCGGCCCGGCGGAGTGCGGGACGGGCCCGGTGGTCGCGGCTGGCCGGCGCCGCGCTCCTGGCCGGCCTCGCCGTGAGTCTGAAGTGGACGGGGCTGTCGGCGCTCGGCATCATCGGGACGGTCTGGCTGGTGGACGTCGTGCGGGCGCGTCCGGGGTGGCGGCGCCCGGTCGGGGAGGGGGCGCTGCTGCTCGGCCTTCCGGTCGCCCTCTACCTCACGGTATTCGCGGTGCACTTCGCCTGGATGACCCACAACGGGCCGGGCGTGATTGACGTCCCGCCGTCGTATCGCGCGACCCTCATCGGGTCCGACACGTACGATCCGCACGCCCACCTGTCGTACTTCCGGAAGCTGATCATCCTCAACCGCGCGATGCGCCGGATGGATGCGGGGTTCGTCAACCACGGGAACGGCGCCGCCTCGCCGTGGTACGCGTGGCCCACCATTCAACACCCGATCACGTTCTGGTCCGACACCACGAGCACGCCGGGCCGCGTGGCGTCGATCTATCTGGAGGGCAATCCCGTCGTCTGGTACGGCATCTTCGTCGCCGCGGCGGTGGGGGCGCTGGGATTCCTGCGGCGGCGGGAACGCTGGACCGTCTGGCGAGAGCCCGTGCTCGTGCTCGCCCTGGCCTACGCCGCGACCTTCCTGCCCTTCGCCGCCATCCAACGCGCGATGTATCAGTACTCGTATTTCATGGCATTCGTGTACAGCCTGGGGCTCGCCGTGCTGGGACTGGGCGTCGTGGCGGGGTGGGCGGGACCGGCGCCGGGGGCGTCGCCGGACGACGAGCCCCTGTGGCGGTTCCCCTCGCGGCGCTCCGCCGCCCTGTACTGGGGGGTGCTCGCCCTCGCCGTCCTCGGCTTCCTCTACTACGCACCGGTGTCGTACGGGTGGCCGATCAGCCACCGCGCCTTCGCGGCCCGGTTCTGGATCGTCGAGAGGCACTTTTGACCGCGGATTCGCCGGACCGTCTGCTCACCAAGCGCGTCTTCCTCGAGGCGCTCGTCTGCCCGCGCCGCGGGTGGCTGCTGTACCACCCCGACGCGCAGTCCGGACCGCCCGGCCCGGGGGAGCAGTTCCGGTTGAGCCAGGGCAATGCGGTGGGGGCGCGGGCCCGCGAGATCCTCGGTCCGGGGATCGACCTCCAGGGGCCCGCCACCCCCGCGTGGATCGCCGAGGGCCGGCGGACGATCGAGAATCCGGGAGTGGAACGCGCCTTCGAGGTGCCGCTGGTGGGCGGCCACGCCATGGCGCGGCCCGACGTGCTGATCCGTTCGGCGGGTGGTTGGGACGTCGTCGAGGTGAAATCCGCGAAGGCGGTCAAACCGGAGTACGTCGACGACTTCGCGTACACCCTGGCCGTGGCCCGGATGGCCGGACTCGAGGTGACGGGTGCGCGCCTCGCCCTGGTCAATCCCGACTGGCGCGCCGACAACGACGAATCCCCGATCGCGATGCACGACGTGAGCGAGCGCGCGCTTGCGCGCGCGGCCGAATTCGCACCCCTCCTCGACGCCGTCCATGCCACGGTGTCGGCGGACGACGCGCCGCCGGCCGTCCTGATGGCCGCCTGCCGCAAGTGCGAATTCCGCGGCACCGCGTGCTTCGCCGACGGCCCCGCCCATCCGGTGTTCGAGTTGCCGGGCGTCCGGTCGAAACGGGTCGAGGACTGGCTCGCCGCGGGCATCACCCGCATCGCCGACGTGCCGGAGAGCGCGCCGCTGAACGACCTGCAGCGGTTCCACCGCCGCGCCGTGATCGCGAACGGGCTGGTCCGAGCGCCCGAGGGGCTGGCCCGACTGGTCGAACTGCGGGAGCCGACGGCCTACCTGGACTTCGAGACCATCTCCCTGGCCCTCCCGCCGTACCCGGGCGTTGCCCCGTACGACGTGATCCCGATCCAGTACTCGCTGCACCGGCGGGAGGACGGCGGGGCGCTCTCGCACCGGGAATTGCTGCTGGATCCGGCCGCCCTCGACCTCGAGGGGCTCGCCCGGAACCTCCTGGAGGCCCTCGGCGGCGCGGCGTCCATCGTGGTATACTCCTCGTTCGAGCAGCACCGGCTCCGCTGGTTGGCCGACCGGCTGCCGGCGCTGGCCGGGGCGCTCGACGACGTGATCCACCGGTTGGTCGATCTGCTCCCGATCGTGCAGGCGTCGGTGGCGCACCCGGAGTTCCACGGCAGTCTGTCGATCAAACGCGTGCTGCCGGTGCTCGTGTCGGCGTCGGAGCTGACGTACCAGGGGCTGGGCATTGCCAACGGCGACGATGCGACGGGCGTGGCGGGACTGCGGGCGATGGGACGGATCAACGACGCGGAATGGGCACGGTATCGCACGGAACTGCTGGCGTACTGCCGGGTCGATACGCTGGCGATGGTCCGGTTGCACGAAGCGCTGGCGCGGTTGGCCATTAACGGAACGTAGAGACGGTTGATGGGTAGCACCCCCGGTTCGCTCTTCCCCCGGAGTGGACCACTCACTCACTATCACGCACTCAATGTCTTTTCTCCCTTCCCACGATGCGGGTGCTGACGTGACGCGGCGGCTCGCTCCGGCGCGCGGCCGCGCGGTCGCAGTTCGCGCTGCGATCCTGACGGCTGTCGCGGTTCTCGCGGGGGCCTGCGGCCACAAGACGACGACCGCTCCCAAGTCCGGGGTCCTGGCGTCGATCTCGGTGTCGCCCGGTGCCATCACGGTCACCGTGAACGACACTCTGCGATTCACCGCCACGCTCTACGACAGCCTGGGCACGGTGCTCACGACGGACACCGTGACGTGGGCCACCACCGATTCCTCCATCGCGACGATCACCGATTCCGGGACCGTCACGACGGTCGACACGGGGACGGTCACCATCCAGGCGATCAGCCACGGCATCATCGGAACGGCGACGCTGACAGTGGTGCCCCCGTCGACGGTGGCATTCACGGGAGTGGGCGCCGTGGTCGCGGGGTTCTCACACACCTGTGCGCTGGACAACGGCGACGTCGCGTACTGCTGGGGGGGCAATTCGTACGGGCAATTGGGGAACGACACGACGACGATCTCGCCGTTCCCGCTGGCCGTCTCGGGGGGCCTGACCTTCAGCTCGCTCGCGGCGGGATACGCGCACACGTGCGGCATCTCGACCGCGGGGCAGGCTTACTGTTGGGGTGATAACGAGTCGGGAGCGCTGGGCAATCCCGGCGCCGGTTCGTCGAGCAGCGCACCCGTGGCCGTCTCGGGGGGACTCACGTTCACGACGTTGACCGCCGGGTACGCGCACACCTGCGGTCTGACCGTCTCGGGCAAAGCCTACTGCTGGGGCGCGGACGAGAGCGGCGAGCTGGGGATCGGCACGATCGGCCAGGACAGCCCGACGCCGGTGGCCGTCTCGGGCGGACTCACCTTCGCGTCGATCAGCGCCGGCGGGGTGTACACGTGCGGCATCACGACGGGCGGCGCGGGCTACTGTTGGGGCTCCAACGCCTATGGGGTGCTCGGTGACGGCGCAACCGCCGACAGCCCGGTTCCCGTGGCCGTGGTCGGTGCCCTGAACCTGGCGAGCATCAGCGCCGGCGTGTACCACACCTGCGCCGTCACCACGAACGGGGCCGCGTATTGTTGGGGCGCGGGCGAGAACGGACAGCTCGGCACGGGCTTCACGTCGCTCAACTCGACGACGCCGATGGCCGTCGTCGGCGGCCACACCTTCGTGTCGATCGCCACCGGAGAGCTCAGCACCTGCGGCATCACGACGAACGGCGCGGCGTACTGTTGGGGTGCGGGCAGTTTCGGGGAGCTCGGCAACGGCGGCACGACGCAGAGCACGACGCCGCAGCTCGTGAGTGGCTCGCACACGTTCACGGGCCGCATCACCTCGGGCATCTCGTTCCACTTCTGCGCGCCCACGACCGCCACGACGGCGTACTGCTGGGGCTACAACAACAGCGGCGAGCTGGGGTCCGGCATCGCCGGCGGGTACAGCGTGCTGCCGAGTCTCGTGTCGGTGCCCAACACCCAGTAGAGGCCGCGCGTGGAGGGGTTCTTCGCCGAACTGCGGGCGCGCGAATTCTCCCGACTCGCGCAGCGACACGAAGCGTACCTCGACTACACCGGAAGCGGGCTGTATCCCGAGAGCCTCGTCGAACGCCACCTCGCCCTGCTGCGCGAGGGCGTGTTCGGCAATCCACACTCCGCCCACGGTCCGTCGATGGCCAGTACGAAGGTCGTCGAGGCCGCCCGCGCGGCGGTGCTGCGCCTGCTCGACGCCGATCCTGCGGACTACCGGGTCGTGTTCGCGTCCAACGCGAGTGCAGCCATCAAGCTGCTCGGGGAGAGCTTCCCGTTCGGTCCCGAAGGCGCGTACGTCCTGAGCGCCGACAATCACAACTCCGTGAACGGCATCCGGGAATTCGCGCGACGCGCCGGAGCGCCCGTGACGTACCTGCCGCTCGGCGACGATCTGCGGCTCGCCGCGCCGGAAGCGGTGACCGCCGCAATGCCGCGGCGGCCGAGCGGCGCCGCGGCCCTGTTCGCCTATCCGGCGCAATCGAATTTCTCGGGGGTCAAGCACCCGTTGGAGCTGGTCGAAGCGGCCCAGGCGCGTGGCTACGCGGTCCTTCTCGATGCCGCCGCGTACGTCCCGACAAACCGGCTGAGCCTCCGGCGCGTGCCCGCCGACTTCGCGGCGATCTCGCTCTACAAGATCAGCGGGTACCCCACGGGGATCGGGGCGCTCGTGGCGCGGAAGGAAGCGATGCGCCGTCTCCGGCGCCCCTGGTTTGCCGGTGGTACCGTGGATTTCGTATCCGTCCAGCACGGCATCCACCAGCTGAAGTCCGGCCCGGAAGGGTTCGAGGACGGCACGCCCGACTTCCTGAGCATCGCCGCCGTGCCGGCCGCGATCGAGTTCGTGGAATCCGTCGGGATGGAACGCCTCGGTGCCCACGTCACGGCCCTCACCACGCAGCTCCTGCAGGGGCTCGAAGGGCTCCACCATCCCGGGGGACAGCCCCTCGTCGCGATCTACGGCCCGCGGACGATGCACGCGCGCGGGGGGACCGTCGCCCTCAATGTCCTCGATGCGGCAGGGCGGCCCGTGGGCTACGCCGCTGTGGAAGAACGCGCGCGCGACGCCGGCGTCTCGGTCCGCGGCGGATGCTTCTGCAACCCCGGCGCCGGGGAGGCCGCCTTCGGCTTTCCCCCCGAGCGCACCGCGCGCTGCCTGGCCGAGACCGCGGAGGGATTCACGCTCGAGCGGTTCGGTGCGTGCATGGGGCCGGACATCGCTGTGGGCGCGGTGCGCGCGTCGGTCGGCATGGCGAGCGACCCGAGCGACATCGCCCGGCTGATCGAGGTGCTCCGGACCTTCGCCGCGCGCTGACCCCGCCGGTGGTGCGGGCACTATGTTATCCTCGGTGCCGACCGCGCGCGTGGAATCTTCGGTGACGGTGGGGTCCGCGTCGCGATCGCGCTTCCCGGGATGCCCCCATGAATCCATCCGACTTCCGTAGAGACGCCAAGGCGATCGTCGACTGGGTCGCCGACTACCGCACCCGGATCGCCGATCTGCCTGTGATGCCGCGCGTGGCCCCGGGCGAGATCAGGGCGCAGCTTCCCGCGTCGCCGCCCGAACGCGGTGAAGCGTTCGAGGCGATGCTGCGCGACTTCGACGCCATCATCGCGCCCGGCATCACGAACTGGCAGTCGCCCAAGTTCTTCGGCTACTTCCCCGGCGCCGGATCGCTGGCCAGCGTGCTCGGCGACTATCTGAGCAGCGGCCTCGCCGTGCTCGGCCTCTCGTGGCAGGCGTGCCCCGCGCTCACCGAACTCGAGGAGGTGGTCACCGACTGGATGCGGCAGATGGTCGGGCTCTCCGACGCGTGGAGCGGCGTCATCCAGGACACGGCGTCGGCGAGCACCCTGGTGGCCCTCATCTGCGCACGCGAGCGGACCACCGCGTACTCGCTCGCCCGTGGCGGGCTGCAGGCCGCCGATGCCCCACTGGTGGTCTACGTGTCGGAGCACGCGCACAGCTCCGTCGACAAGGCGGCCCTGCTCGCCGGCTTCGGCCGCGACAACGTGCGCCGCGTACCGCACGACGACGCGTACGCGATGCGTCCCGAAGCGCTGCGTGCGTTGATCGAGGAGGACGGGGCGCGGGGACGCATTCCCTGCGCCGTGGTCGCGACCACCGGCACCACCGGCACGACGGCGATGGATCCCGTGAAGGCGATCGCCGCCGTGGCCCACGACGATGGGCTCTGGCTCCACGTCGACGCGGCGATGGCCGGTTCGGCGATGGTCGTCCCCGAGCTGCGGTGGATGTGGGACGGGGTGGAGGGCGCCGATTCGATCGTGCTCAACCCGCACAAGTGGCTCGGCGTGGTGTTCGACTGCTCCCTCTACTACGTGCGCGACGCCGAGCACCTGGTGCGTGTGATGTCCACGAACCCGAGCTATCTGCAGAGCGCCGCCGATGGGCGCGTGAAGAACTACCGCGACTGGGGCATCCCCCTCGGTCGCCGATTCCGCGCGCTCAAGCTCTGGTTCCTGATCCGCGAGCAGGGCGTGGCGGGACTCCAGGCCCGGATCCGTCGCGACATGGCGAACGCGCGATGGCTCGAGGAGCAGGTGCGTGCCGAGCCGCACTGGCGCGTGCTCGCACCGGTGGCACTGCAGACCGTATGCCTGCGGCACGAACCCCCCGGCCTGGACGGCGAGGCCCTCGATCGTTACACGCTCGAGTGGGTCGATCGCGTCAACCGTTCGGGCGACGCGTACCTCACCCCGTCGACGCTGGACGGCCGCTGGATGGTCCGCGTCTCGATCGGAGCCGAGACGGCGCAGCGGGAGCACGTGGCAGCGCTGTGGAACGTGATGCGGGAGGCCGCTGCCGGCTGACGGCCGGCGCTGGCACGGGTCCTCGGCGCCGCTTACCTTGGCCGCGTTCCTCGTGCGGTCGTCGCGGTTTCCCCGTCACCCCATCCGCCACCGGAGGATCCATGAATCGGCAGAAGATCGTCGTCGCCGGACTCGTGGCCGGACTTGTCCTGAACGTGCTCGACTTCGTGATCTACTCCTACATCACCGGCGGGGCATTGAAGCAGGCCCTGGATGCGGTGAACCCGTTGCTGAGCGCGAACCTGGCCACGTCGCGGGCGACGGCCACCGGCATCGGCCTCGATTTCCTGCTCGGCATCGTGGTCGTCTGGCTCTATGCCGCCATGCGCCCCCGGTACGGCCCCGGCCCTCGCACCGCACTTCTCACCGCATTCTTCGTGTGGCTCGTGTCGGGTTTCGCCTTCAGTCTGTTCCACACGATGGGCATCATGTCGATGCCCCTGTTCCTGCTCGTCTCGCTGCTCGCGCTGATCAACCTCTGCATCGCGGGGCTCGTCGGCGGCTGGCTGTACACCGAGTGAGCACGGTCCGGTCCCCGCGTTGACGCCCCGCGGTCCTCACGCCGAGGGCCGCGGGGTGGCGGGGCGGCACGTCACGACCGCCGACCCCGCCCCAAGTCCCGGCGACGTCGCCGCGACCGTCAGTGGCCCCGCCTGCTTGGACGCCTGCACGATCGCCGCGCAGTACCCGTTGAACACCTTGCGGACCGTGCCCTTGTCCGCTTCGTGATCGCTGGGATCGCCGTTGCCGACGCCGATCAAGCGTCCGCTCCCCGACACGGCGAACGTGATCTCGTTGCCCGCCACGGGAACGGTGCGGCCGCGGGCGTCGACGACCCGGACCGTCACGACCGAGACATCCTCCCCGTCGGCGTTGATCGTCTCGCGATCCGGCGTCAGCACGACCCGCGCCGGGGCGCCGGTCGTTTCGCGGGTCGTCGCCAGGACCTGCCGTCCGTTGGCATAGCCACGCGCCTCGAGCGTGCCCGGCCGGTACGGGACCTTCCAGGCCAGATGCTCGTAGCGCTTCACGTCCTGGGCGCCGAGGCTCTTCCCATTCAGGAACAGCTCCACGCGGTCCAGGTTGCTGTGCACCCAGACGTCGATGTTCTGTCCTTCCCGCCCGGGCCAGTTCCAGTGCGGGAAGAGGTGCAGCACCGGGTGGTCGCCCCACCACGCCTGGTAATAGAAGAAGTTGTCCTTCGGGAAGCCGCAGGTGTCCATGATCCCGAAGTGCGAATTGATGCACGGCCACTGGTACGGCGTCGGCTCGCCCCGATAGTCGAAGCCCGTCCAGACGAACCCGCCGGCGAGGAAGGGGCGCGCCACGTAGGTGTTCCACCACTCTTCGGCGGTCGCGCCCCAGGGCGGCTTCTGCGTGTCGTAGGCCTCCACGTAGCCGCGCACCTTGTCGTTGGCATAGATGCCGCGGGTCGAGACGGTGCTGGCCACCTCGGTGCCCATGGACCAGTGCTTGGGGAAGGCGGCGTGGAAGGCGTCGATGTTCGCCCCGTCGCCGTAGTTGAATCCCTGCACGTCGACGACGGCCGACAGGCCCTTGCCCCAGGAGGCCCGGTCGTTCATCGCCTCGGTGATCGGCCGGCTGGGATCGAGCTGTCGAGCGAGCCGTTTCATCGAGGTCGCGATGCGCGCGCCCTCCGGCGTGCCCTGGAGCGGCTCCTCGTTGCCGATCGACCAGCAGAAGATGCTCGGATGGTTGCGGTCGCGCCGCAGCATCCGCTCGAACTGGCTCAACCCTTCCGGGCTCGACGAGAACATGCGCGTCTCGTCGAGCACCAGCATGCCGAGGTGGTCGCACGCCTCGAGCAGCTCCGGCGTGGGTGGATTGTGCGACGTCCGGTAGGCGTTGCACCCCATCTCCTTGAGCCGGGCGATCCGGTAGTACTGCAGGCGGTCCGGGAGTGCCGAGCCGACCCCGGCGTGGTCCTGGTGGTTGCACGTGCCCTTCAGCTCCACGCGCTTGCCGTTCAGGAAGAACCCGTGGTCGGCGTCGAAATGCATCGTCCGCACGCCGAACGGGGTCTCGTAGTCGTCGACCGCGTTCCCGTCGGTCTCGACGGTCGTGAGCAATCGATAGAGATGCGGCGTCTCCGGGGACCACAACTCAGCGCCGGCGAGCGCGGCCGTCTGTTCCATCGTGGTGCGTCCCCAGGGCGGCACCTTCACCGCATCGCCGGCGACGGTGGCGTGCGTGGCGCCGGCAGCGTCGACGATGCGGGACACGACACGACACATGGCCATCCGGTCGCTCGCATTCGCGTCCGTGGTCTGGATGTGGACGCGGGCGGTGGATCCGCCCACGTCGGTCGTCACGTACGTCCCCCATTGCGGCACGTGGAGCGGGGCCGTCTTCACCAGCCACACGTGTCGGTAGATGCCCGCGCCCTCGTAGAACCAGCCCTCGTCCTCGGTGGCGTCGACGCGCAGCACCAGGACGTTGTCGCGGCCGTAGTGCACGAAGTCGGTGACGTCGAGGCGGAAGGGCGCGTAGCCGCTGAGCGCGGTGGTGAGATAGA